>NZ_AP014568.1:1608758-1930509 GCF_000828895.1 Serpentinimonas raichei
ACCACGTCGGCGCGCTCCAGCAAGGGCCAGTCGATGCTGGCGGTCAGGCGGGCCTGGGCGGCATCGGCCACGGCAGGCTTCATCTTGCCAGCGGCCACGCGGCCGCTGTAGTGCTCGGTCACGCGCTGCTGGCCACGGGCCAGGGCCTCGTGGTTCTGCTCCAGCAGCAGCACGTTTAGGCCGGCGTCGAGCGCACAGATGGCAATCCCCGTGCCCATGGTGCCGGCGCCGATCACGGCCACCGTTTGCACCGGGCGCGGCTGGGCCTGCACCTCGGGCGGCAGCTTGCTGGCCTCGCGTTCGGCCTTGAACTGGTGGCGCAGCGCCTGTGCGGCATGGCTGGGCACCAGTTGCAAAAACAGCTCGCGCTCGCGCTGGGCGCCTTCGGCAAAGGGCAGCGCGCAGCCGGCCACCGCGTCCATGAGTGCGCCATAGGCGGGTTGCAGGCGCTGGCGCGCGCTGAGCCTGGCGCGCTCGGCAGCCACCTGCTCGGCCACGGCGGCGGCATCCAGCGTGCGCTCGCGAGCGCCCACTGGCAAGGCACCGGCTTCGGCCCACTGGCGGGCCAGCGCGCAAGCCGCTGCCAGCACATCATCGGCCACCACGAGGTCGAACAGGCCGCTGTCGGCCCAGGCTTGGGCGCTTTGCGGCTGGCCGTTGAGCATCAGGCCCAGCGCCCGGGGCACGCCCACCAAGCGCGGCAGCAACTGCGTGCCGGTAGAGCCGGGGATCAGCCCGAGGTGGATCTCGGGCAGGCCCACGAGCGCGCTGGCCAGGGCCACGCGGCCGTGGCAGCTCATGGCCAGCTCCAACCCGCCGCCCAGCGCCACACCACTCAAAGCGGCCAGCACCGGCTTGCGGCAAGCCGCCACGCGCGCCAGCACGGTGGGCAAGATGGGTTCCGCCGACTGGGCCGGCGTGCCCAGTTCGGCCACATCGGCACCGGCCGAAAAGGCCCGGTCGCTGCCCGCGAGCACGATGCCGCGCACGGCCGGGTCGGACTCGGCTGCGTCCAGCGCCTGCACGATGAAGCGGCGCAGCACGAGGCTGAGGCTGTTCACCGGTGGATGGGACAGGCTGACCACCGCCACATCGCCCTGCATGGCGTAAGAATTCAAGATGCTTCCCCTAAAACGGCAAAACCCGATTATTTTTCAGCAGGCCGTGTTTGACAATACGAATGAAAATTGACAGACTGTATAAAAATTTTTAACAAACAAACGCCATGGACGCAAACTCCCTGCTGCTGCTGGTTGACATCTTGGACGCGGGCAACCTGAGCCAGGCCGCACGCAAGCGCAAGATGAGCCGGGCCAACATCAGCTACCACCTCACGCAACTGGAGCGCAGCCTGGGCATGCAACTGGTGCGACGCACCACGCGCCGGATCGACCCGACCGAGGCCGGCCTCAAGCTGTACCAACATGGCCGCACGCTGCGCGACGAACTGCTGGCGGCACAGGAGTCGGTGGCCAGCCTGCGCGAGGGCCTGCACGGATCGGTGCGCCTGGCCGTGCCCACCGGCTTTGGGCAACTGGTCATGTCGGGCTGGCTGATCGAGTTCAAGCACCGGCACCCGAGCATCAGCCTGGAGCTGATTTTCGACAACCGGGTGGACGATCTGCTGCGCGACGAGGTGGACCTGGCGATACGGGTGCTGTCAGAGCCCCCGCCCCATCTGGTGGCGCGCGAACTGAGCCGGATGCGCCACATCGCCTGCGCCTCTTCGGCCTACGCGGCGCAACACCCCATGCCGCAGACCGTGCAGGACTTGGCGCAAGTGCCCATCATCACGTCCATGGTGGTCGGGCGCTCCTTGCGCGTGTCGGCCTACCAAGGCGTGCAGCGCCACGAAGTCACCCTGAGCCCCACGCTGGCCTCGGAAAACTTCCAGTTTCTGCACGAGGCCATCCTGGCCGGCTTGGGGGTCGGGCTGGTGCCCGACTACGTGGTGGCACAAGACTTGGCCGCCGGTCGCGTGGTTCAGGCCCTCGACGACTGGCGTCTGAGCATTTTCGGCACCCGGCTGTACCTGCTGCGCATGCCCGACCGCTACCAGACCCTGGCCGCGCGCACGCTGATCGACTTTGTGATCGAAAAAGCCAGAGCCTGGGCCGGCGGGGTTTGAGGCCGGCGTTTCCCTCGGCTTGACACCCCCAGCTCACAGATGGACCCGCTTCAGTCGGACGAAATGCGCAAGGCCACTTTGCCAAACTGGCGGCCCGAGTCCAGCCGATCCAAGGCTGCGTGCACGTCGTCCATGCCGAACTCGCTGTCGATCACGGGTTTGAGGCCTGTGCGGCCGACAAACTGCAGCAGGTCCGCGAACTCCTTCAGATCGCCGTAGGTCGAGCCGATCACCTGCAACTGGCGGATGAACAGTCGCCGCAAATCGGCCGGGGGCTGGTCGCCGCTGGTGGCGCCGCAGGTCACCAGGCGGCCGCCGCGCACCAGCGACTTCAGGGCCGCCGACCACACGGCTTCGCCCACGTTTTCTATCACCATGTCCACGCCGCGCCCACCGGTCAGGGCCAGCGCCGCTTTCGCAATGTCTTCCCGGCTGCCGTCGATCACGCCATCGGCCCCCAAGGCCCGCGCACGTTCGAGCTTGTCGGCATCGCGCGAGGTCACGATCACCCGCGCGCCCACCTGCTTGGCCAGTTGCAGCGCGGCCAGCGAAACGCCGCCGCCTATACCGAACACCAGCACGGTTTCCCACGGTTGCAGACGGCCCTTGGTAAACAGCATGCGCCACGCCGTAAGGTGGTTTACGCCCAAGGCGGCGGCTTGTACCAAGCTCAATCCGGCGGGCATGGGAAAGGCATTCTGCGCTGGCACGGTGACCCATTCGGCAAACGTGCCGTCGCGGTGCTCGCCCAGCAGTTGCAGGCGGGTGCACAGCACGCCTTCGCCGCGCTGGCAAAACTCGCACCGCCCGCAGGCCAAGCCGGCGTGCAACACCACCGGCTGGCCGGGCCGCAGGCAAGGGTCGTCGACATCCACAGCGTCCACCACACCAGCCCCGTCTAGCCCCATGATCTGGGGCAGGCGGTGGGTGATGCCTGCCCCGCTGTTGCGCATGTACAGATCCACCCGGTTGAGCGTGGCGGCGTGCATGCGCACCCGCACCTCGCCCGGCTGGCGCTCGGGCATGGGCCTGTCGCCCACCGCCACCACTTCGTTGCCACCGTGTCCTGTGAGGTAAACCGCTTTCATCGTTGCCGCCTCCGGGGTTGAGCCTGTGCCCTATTTGTTGCAGGGGCCGGACATCGGCCTGTAAGGCAATACATTGTTACATTATCCCCATTGTCTTGGATTGGAGCCCGTCCCATGTCAGAGTCAGAAAGCCGCACCCAAGGCGCGCGCATGGAAATTGCCAACCGCTTGTTTTTCAAGCTCTACCAATGCGCCAACCTAATGCACAAAACGGGCACCAAGGCCGTGGAAAGCGAGGGCCTGACCACACAGCAGTGGGCGGTGCTGGGCGCCTTGACCCGCAGCAAAGCCAGCAATGGCATGAGCGTAGGCGACTTGGCCCGCTACCTGCTGGTGAGCCGGCAAAACCTGACCGGGGTGATCGGCCGCATGGAACGCGACGGCCGCATTCGGGTGGACCCGGATCCGCGCGACCGCCGCTCCCGGCTGGTCCGCATGACCGAGGAGGGTGAGCAAGTCTGGCGCGCATTGGCGTTGCCGAAAATCCACCGCTTTTACGCCGATGCGCTCGACGGTTTTGCCATGACCGATCTGGTGCACACGGCGCACTACCTCATCAAGTTGCTCGACAACATGGAGCGCCTAGACAAGGGCACCGAAACCGATGAAGAGGCTGAAACCGAAGCCGAGGCCGAATCAGCAGCGTTGTCACGGCTGGCTTGAAGCCGCCCTTGGCCAACCACGAGCGCGCGCACCTTCACCGCACCGTCTGCGCCGCACGGTAGCCGCGCTCGGCATTCACCCCGCGCAGCAGCACCAGCCCAATCACAAAATACAGCCCGGTGACGAGCATGGCGGTGCGGTGGTCGCCGCCGGTGAGCCAGGTCACCAGCCCGTAGGTGAGCGGGCCGACGATGGAAGCCAGCATCACCGCCAAGCCCCAGAGCCCGAAGAACTCGGCGCGCTGGGCATCGGGCGCCAAGTAGCCCACCAGCGCGCGACCGGCCGACTGGCTCGCCCCTAGGCACAGCCCGGCCAGATTGGCCGCAAGCCAAAAGCTGGCCGCGGTCTCGCTCGACCAGGCCACCAGCACCATGGCGATCCAGCCCAGCAGCGTGAGCGCAATGCCGCGCACCGGCCCGATGCGGTCTTGCAGATAGCCAAAACCCAGCGCCCCGATGGCGGCGGTGATGTTGACGACAAAAATCATCATGACCGTCTGCGCGGTGTCAAAACCCATCACCTCCTGGGCGTAGATGGCCGCCAGGGCGATCACGGTCATGATGCCGGCCTGGTAAAACACGATGCAAATCAGGAAGCGGCGCATGTCTTGGAAACGGGCCGACTCGCGCCACGTTTTGGCCACCTGCGCCCAGGCCGAGACCCCAGACTTGGGCTGCGGCAGCGCGCGCTCGCGCACCCAGATGAAAAACGGCAAGGCCGTGAGCGCAAACAGCGCCGCCGTGATGAACAGCGTAACCGGCACGAACTCGGAGGCCGTGTGCCCGCGCGCCTGCGCCCAATGGATGTAGGCCAGACACAGCGCCAGGCACAACAAGCCGCCGATGTAGCCCAGGCCCCAGCCCCAGCCCGACAGCGTGCCCAGGCGCTGCGGCCGCGCCAGCTCGGGCAAGAAGGCCGCCACCAGATTGCCGCCGGAACTAAAAAACGCATTCGACAGCACCAGCAGCGCCAAGGCCAGCACCACACTGCCCGGCCCGATCCAGCCCAGCGCCGCCGTGGTCAGCACGCAGCCGATGGTGGTGAGCGCCGCCAGCCGCTTCTTGCCCGCGTGCACATCCGCCCAAGCCCCCAGCACCGGGGCGCTGAGCAGCACCAGCAGGTTGGAAAAGGCCAAGGCCGCGGTCCAAGCCAGCGTGGCCCAGGTGGTGCCCCCGGCCACGACCGAGACGAAATAGGCCCCGTAAATGGCCGTGATCACCACCGTGGTGTAGCCCGAATTGGCAAAATCGAACATGGCCCAGCCCAAGGCCTCGCGGCGGCGCACGCCGGGGCGCAGCACCGGGTTCGGGTCAAGTGGCGCTTTGGCGTGGTTCACCACAGCACCGGTTCGATTTCCAGCCGAATGCCAAAGCGCTCATAGACGCTGGTCTGGATGGCGGCGGCCAGCGTCATCACCTCGGCGCCGCTGCACGGGTGCTGGACGTCGCTGCGGTTGACCAACACCAGCGCCTGCTTTTCATAAACCCCGGCATGCCCCATGGTTTTACCCTTCCAGCCGCAGGCCTCGATCAGCCAACCCGCCGCGAGCTTAATGCGCCCATCGGGCAGCGGATAGTGCACCACGGCCGGGTCGCGCGCGATGATGTCGGCGCACTGCTCGGGGCTGACCAGCGGGTTTTTGAAAAAACTGCCCACGTTGCCGATTTCGGCCGGATCGGGCAGCTTGGCGCGCCGGATTTGGCACACCCAATCAAAAATCTGCCGCGCCGTGGGCTGCGCCAAGCCCGCCTCGGCCGCTTTGCGCTCCAGCTCCAAATAGCCCAGCACCGGCTGCCAGCGCCGGGGCAACCAAAAGCGCACGCGTGTGATCAGCGCCCGCCCGGCCAGCCCATAGCCCTGCGCGCCGGCGCGTTCGTGCTTGAACACCGAGTCGCGGTAGCCAAAGCCGCACTGCGCCGCATCGAGGCTGAACACCTGCCCGCTGTGCAGATCGACCGCATCGAGCGAATGAAAGCGGTCTTGCAGCTCCAGCCCGTAGGCGCCGATGTTTTGCACCGGCGCTGCGCCCACGCTGCCGGGAATCAGCGCCAGGTTCTCCAGCCCCGGCCAGCCGCGGTCCAGCGTCCAGGTGACGAAATCGTGCCAGTCCTCACCCGCTTCAGCCTCCACCAAATAGCCGGCCTCGGTTTCGCGCAGCAAGCGCTGCCCCAAAATTTCGACCTTCAGCACCAAGCGGTCGACATCGCCCGTGAGCACGATGTTGCTGCCGCCACCGAGCACGCACACGCGATCGGGGCGCCAGCCGGGCTGACCGATCAGGTCGGGCAGCAAGTCGGCCTTGCGCACCCGCAGCAGGCGCTGCGCCCGTGCCGCGATGCCAAATGTGTTGTAGGGCTGCAAGGCCACGCTTTTCTCGACTAACATGTGGGGATTGTCGCATTCCTGCACCGAAACGCCCGCCCATGCCCTCCTTCGACACCGTACTCGAACCCAATCTGGTTGAAATAAAAAACGCGCTCGAGCAAACCAGCAAAGAAATTGGCACCCGCTTTGACTTCAAGGGCAGCGCCGCCGCCGTCGAGCTCAAAGACAAGGAAATTTTCCTGACCGCCGACAGCGATTTCCAGATCAGCCAAATCGACGACATCCTGCGCGCCAAGCTGAGCAAGCGCAGCGTCGATGTGCGCTTCCTCGATGCCGGTAAAATCGAAAAAATCGGTGGCGACAAGGTGCGCCAAGTCCTCAAGGTGCGCGAAGGCATTGCCAGCGAAGACGGCAAAAAAATCCAGCAAGCCATCAAGGGCAGCAAGCTCAAACTGCAGGCCGCCATCCAAGGCGAGGCGGTGCGCGTCAGTGGCGCCAAGCGCGACGACTTGCAGGCCGGCATGGCCCTGATCCGCCAGGCCCTGCCCGATTTGCCTGTGTCGTTTAACAATTTTCGCGACTGAAAGTCGTCGCCCTACTTGGCCAGATTCCGGCTGCACCGCCCCTTCATCTGAACCGTTGCCACCTTCTACCCCAACCGGTTTCAGCCCCATGACCTTTGCCGCTGCGCCCGACCCCGCCTACGCACTGATGCGCGATTGGACGCAGCGCTGGTCCGACCTCGAAAGCGATCTGGCGCGTCTGCTGCTGCACCCACACGCCGACAGCAACTTCTGCACCCGCTTGCAGACGCTGCAACAGCAGGCGCATGGCCTGTTGCAGCTCGACCCCGATGCCAGCCTGTACTGGCTGCTGCAACTCGCCGCCAGCACCAGCATCGGCTACAGCAGCTCGCACGCGCTGGTGTGCTGGGCCCTGTCCCGCCTGGTGGCCCCCAGCCTCGATTGCTCGCCCCCGCAGCAGCTCAGCCTGGCGCACGCCGCCCTGACGATGAACATCGCCATGACGCAGTTGCAAAACACCTTGGCCGAGCAGCCCCACGAACCCAGCGCCGAGCAGCGCGCCGCCATCGAAACCCACGCCGCCCGCAGCGCCCAGTGGTTGCGCGAACTGGGGGTCACCGACGCCGACTGGTTGCACACGGTGGAGCTGCACCACGAACCCCAAGACGATCTCGACACACCAACCCGCTTGCTGCAAGCGGTGGACCGCTACGCGGCACAGATCAGCCCGCGTGAAACCCGTGCCGGGCGCTGCGTCACCGATTCGGGTCGGCAGGCTGTCGTCGCCCACTCTCAGGGCGCGGTCAACGCCATCGGCCACGCCCTGCTGCGCACGGTCGGCATTTGCCCGCCCGGCAGCTTCGTGCGCCTCGAAGACGAATCCACCGCCGTGGTGCTGCGCCGCACCGATCGGCCCGACGCACCTTGGGTCGCGCGCGTGCTCGATGCCGCCGGAACAACGTTGGCCGAGCCCACGCTCATCGACACCCGCCTCGATGGCTGCGGCATTGCTGCCGCTTTGGTGACGCAAACGGTGCGGGTGCGGCTCAACCACGCCCGGCTGCTGCACCTGTCGCGCATCGCGCTGGCGCACTAGGGGGCGCAGCAGCGGGTTTTGCAGAGCCTACTTAGGTTTTTTTGCCGCCGACCTTGCTCTCTTGCCCCGCCAACAGGCGCTGGATGTTGCCCGAGTGGCGCCACAGCAGCAGCGCACTCATGGCGGTGATGGCAATGCCCACGGCCGGCTGCACCTGCCACAAGGTGTCATCGCCCAGCCAGTACAGCAGCGGCGCCGTCAACGCCGCCACGATGGCCGCCAACGACGAGTAACGCAGCCCCACCAGCGTGAGCACCCACGCCCCCAACACCGCCAACCCCAGCCACGGCTCGAAAGCCAGCAGCACCCCAGCGGCGGTGGCCACGCCTTTGCCACCCTGAAAACGCAAAAAAACCGGATACAGGTGCCCAAGGAAAGCCGCCAAACCCACCAGCGCCACGGTGTTCCAGCCCAAGCCGAGCTGCGGCCCCCACTGCAACACCAGCCACACCGGCAACCAGCCCTTGAAGGCGTCCAGCAACAGCGTCAGGGCTGCGGCCACCTTGTTGCCCGAGCGCAGCACGTTGGTGGCCCCCGGGTTTTGGCTGCCGTAGCTGCGCGGGTCATTCAAGCCCATGAGCCGGCTCACCAGCACGGCAAAAGACAATGAGCCCATCAAATAGGCCAGCACGAGCGCCGGCAACCAGAGCCAATCGGTCATTATGGGAGTATCCACAAACAAAGCGCTTTACTGCGCCGGGTCGCGCATCTGCGCGCGCACGGCGTCGATCGCCGCCAACAAGGGCGCCGGCAACTGCGTGTCCCAAGCATCGAGGCAGGCATCGAGCTGCGCCACCGACGTGACCCCGATCAAGGTGCTGGCCACCTGCCACTTGGTGTAGCAAAAGGCCAGCGCCATTTGGCTTGGGTCGAGGCCGTGTTCGCGCGCCAGCGCGTTGTAGCGCCGCGCCGCATCCAGCGCGGCCGCGCGGCCCCAGCGCTGCTGGCGCATGCTGGCAAAGCGCGCCATGCGGCCCACCGAAGGGTCGGCACCCTCGAAGCCACTGGCGTCGTACTTGCCGGTGAGCAGGCCAAAGCCCAGTGGCGAATACGCCAGCAAACCGACCCCGAGCCGGTGCAGGGTTTCATCCAGCCCGTTTTCCACGCTGCGGTTGATCAGGCAATAGGCGTTTTGCACGCTCGCCACACGCGGCAGGCCGTGCTGCTCGGCCAGGCGCACGAATTCGTGCACGCCATAAGGGGTTTCGTTGGACAAGCCGATGGCGCGCACCTTGCCCTGCTGCACCAGTTGCGCCAGCGCCTGCAACTGCTCCAAGATCGAGGGACAGGGCCGATCCCGGGCCGGCTCGTAGTAGAGCGTGCCAAACATCGGCACGTTGCGCGCCGGCCAGTGGATCTGATAGAGGTCGATGACATCGGTGCCCAGGCGGCGCAGGCTGCCTTCGCAGGCGGCCACGATTTCGGGCGCCGTGAGCCCGGTGTGCTCGCCCCGAATCCAGTTCATGCCGCGCGAGGGCCCGGCCACTTTGGTGGCCAACAGCAGGCGCTGGCGCACCCCGGGGCGCGCCGCCAGCCACTGGCCGATGATGCGCTCGGTGGCGCCAAAGGTTTCGGCACGCGGTGGCACCGAGTACATCTCGGCGGTGTCAAAGAAGCTGACCCCGCGCTCGAGCGACCGGTCCATGATGGCAAAGGCCTCGGCCGAGCCGACTTGCTCGCCAAAGGTCATGGTGCCCAAGCCGATGGCGGGCACTTGTAGGCCGCTTTGGCCTAGGGGGACAATTTTTATGGCTGACATGCAAACTCCATGAACCGTCCACATCGATGTGGTGCCCCGAGCCGGAATCGAACCGGCACGCCGCTTATGCAGCAAGCGGCGGATTTTAAGTCCGCTGTGTCTACCTGTTTCACCATCGGGGCGCAAGCGGACGATTCTAGCGCCCGGCAAGGCGGCCCAGCAGGGGGGATCCGGGTCTTCAAGCCGCGCGCGGGTTCCCCTTGACCAGCGCCAGATAGGCGTGCCGGCTTGCGGGGGCGATGGCATCGAGCACCTGCTCGTAGGCGGTGCGGTGGCGCGCCAGCAGACGGATCGAGGCCACGGTGCGCGACTTGCAAAACCAGTGGCAGGTGTGCTGAAACAGCATCAGCTCGGCCAGCAGGGTGTGGGCGCGCGCTTTGGCGCTGCGCTGCCCGTGGTTGGCCATGGCGGCTTGCACGGCGTCGGCGTGCACGCGCAAGACGGCGCGCAAATCGAGCGTGGACTGGGGCAGCCAGCGCTCGATCATGGGCAGACTGAAGCGACAAAGGCGGGTTTGCTCGGCCGGCAACCGGCTCATGTCGGCGGCAAAGTCGCCCAACTGCTGGGCCAGTTGCGACTCGGCCTCGCCCAGCGCGGCCCACATCGGGGCGCGGCGCTCGGCCTCGGGTTCACCCAAGGCGCGCAGGTAGCCGTGGTTGAGCTGCTCCATCAGCTTTTCGATCTGGTAGCGGCGCAAGTGGCTGCCCAGCAAGGCGATGCGCTGGCGCTCGCTGTGGCCCTTGAGCGTGAAGTAGCCCAGTCCAAATAAGAAAGCGATCAGGAAGGCGTCCATTTGGGGGGTCGGTTGTGGGTGGCGCGGTCCACTGGGGGTTTGGGTAGGCGGGATGCAGCCCGTTCGGCGGCGCGCTCGGCCTCGGCTTGCTGGGCTGCGCGCAGCCACTGGGCAAATTGCTGCGGCGACTCGAGCGTGATGGGCCCCAAGGCGGCGCTGCGAAAATCGCTCAACAGCACCTCAGCGGCTTTTTGGGTGTTCAGGCGCCCGCCCGGAAGCAGGCAGCCCCGGCGCTGGCCGATGGCTTGCAGCAGCGCGTCTTCGGGCAGGGCGGCAATCTGCTGCACCGACTGCGGCAGTTGGTAGCGCGCCTGCAACAAGGCGGCGTAGGGCTGGCGCAGCCGCAGCAGCAGTTCCAGCGCCACGCTTTCCTCATCGTAGGCGTTGCGCCCCACCGCCCCACTGGCGGCCAGCAGGTAGCCGCTTTCGGGCACGATGATCTTGGGCCACAGCACGCCCGGGGTGTCGTAGAGGTAAAAATCGTCGGCCAGCAAAATGCGCTGTTCCGCCCGCGTGACCCCGGCTTCGTCGGCGACGCGGGTGGCGCGTTTGCCCACCAGGGTGTTGATGAGGGTCGATTTGCCCACGTTGGGGATGCCGCCGATGAGCACCCGCATGGGCTTGGCCAGCCCGCCGCGCCTTGGGGCCAGCTCGTGGCAAGCGCTGATCAGGGCGCGCGCCGGCCCGGCCATGCCGGCATCGAGGCCGATGGCGCGCGTGCGTGGCTGGGCGTTGTAATGCTCCAACCAAGCTTGCGTCAGGGCCGGGTCAGCCAAATCTTGCTTGTTGAGGATTTTCAGCGTCGGCTTGGGTCCGATCAGGCGCGCCAGCATCGGGTTGGCGCTGGAACCCGGCAGCCGCGCGTCGAGCAGCTCGATCACCACGTCGATGGACTTGAGGCGCTCGGCGATCGCTTTTTGCGTCGCGTGCATGTGCCCGGGAAACCATTGCACCGCCATATCGTGTTCTTTCTGGTGCGCGCGCTTAGGCGTGAGCAGCCAGCCAAGCGCGCAACTCGGCCAGCGAGTGCGCGACGTGCAGCGGGCCTAGGGGATCGAAGTGGGCATGGTCGTGCGCGCCGTAGCTCACGCCCACACTGGCGCAGCCGGCGTTGCGCGCCATCAGCAAATCGTGTGTGGTGTCACCGATCATGAGCGTGCGCTCGGGGGCGGTGTCAAAAGCCTGCATCAGCTCATGGAGCATCAGCGGGTGTGGCTTGCCGGCGGTTTCGTCGGCGGTGCGCGAGCCATCGAACACCCCGTGCAACTGCACCGAGTGCAGCGCTTCGTCGAGGCCGCGGCGGCTTTTTCCGGTGGCAACCACTAGCAGGTGCTGGCGCTGGCGCAGCTCGGCCAGCAGCGGCAGCACCCCATCAAACAAAGTCAGCTCGTGCTGCTGCGCCAGATAATGCTGCTGATAGCGCTGGCCCAGCAGGGGGTAGCGCTCGGGGGGCACGTCGGGGGCGACATGCGCCAACGCCTGCATCAGGCCCATGCCGATCACCCAAGCGGCTTGCTCGTCGCTGGGCACCCGGCCGCCGACGTCGCGCACCGCCGCCTGGATCGCTCGCACGATCTGCGCGGTGGAATCGAACAGGGTGCCGTCCCAGTCGAAGGCGATGAGGTCGAATTGGCGCGGGCGCATGGGACAAAAAGAAAAAGGGGCGGACTCTCAGAAAGGAGAGCGGCTGCAAGCGGCGCAGCAACGACAAAGGGCGCAGCACGCGCCCTTTGGGTCGGCGTCACGCAGCGCGCCCGAAGGCAAGCCGCGGCACGCCCCGCATTATCGCAGAACGGCTGCGCTAGCGCAGCAGCGCGCTCAAATGCGGTAGCTTTCGATGTTTTTGCCTTCGGCTTGCAGCGCCCGCACCCACTCGGGCTTGCGCCCTGGCCCGCCCGACCAGGTTTCGCCGTTGGGGCCTTTGAATTTGGCCGGGGCTTTGGCGCGTGCACCGGTTTTGCGCACGGCAGCACCCAAGTCTTCGAGCGTAATGCCGTGCTCTTTCATGGTGGCCTTGATGCCCAGAACAACATTGGCCAATTCCTGCTTGCGCATCTGTTCGGCTTGCACCAGCAGGGCTTCGGCTTGGGCTTTGAGTTCGGCGTAAGTTGCCATATCGGGGTTCCTTTAACGGAAAGTTTACAAGAGCCTCTATTGTAATCACAAAAAACGTTGACAATCGGCCCAAGCCAACAAATCGGTCGGCAATGTTGCTTGCAGTTGCAGCTCCTGCCCTTGCAAAGGGTGCACGAAACGCAATTGCCAGGCGTGCAAAAACATGCGCTTGCCGCCCAGTTTTTGCAAAGTGCGGTTCCAGCCAAAGTCACCGTATTTGTCATCGCCCGCGATCGGGTGCCCGGCGTGTGACAAATGCACCCGAATCTGGTGCGTGCGCCCGGTTTTGATCGTCACGGCCAGCAGCGTCGCCATTGGTGCCGCGCCCCCTGCATCGGTGTCACCCAAAGCCAGCTGCCCGAGCACCCGCACCAAGCTGATCGAGCGCATGCCCTGCGGATCGTGCTCGTCGGTGACGCGCACCCGGCGCTCGCCATCGGGCAGCAAATACTTGTGCAAGGGCCAGTCGAGCACTTTCAGCCGAGTCGGCCAACTGCCCTTGACCAGGGCCAAATAGGTTTTTCCCATGCTGCGTTGGCGCAATTGGTCTTGCAAGGTGCGCAGCACGCTGCGTTTTTTGGCCACCAGCAAAATGCCGCTGGTGTCGCGGTCCAAGCGATGCACCAGCTCCAGCAGCGGCGCCTCGGGCCGCGCACGGCGCAGCTGCTCGATCACCCCAAACGAAACCCCGCTGCCCCCGTGCACCGCCACCCCGGCAGGCTTGTCGATGGCCAGCAAGGCGTCGTCCTCGTAGAGCACGGGAAATTCGCGCGGTGGCGCTGCGCCCTCCTCGTCGGCCTTCAGGCGCCCGCTCTCAGGCAGGCGCAGCGGCGGTATGCGCAGCACATCGCCCGTTGCGACCCGGCTGTCGGCCTGCACCCGGCCCTTGTTGCGCCGCACCTCACCAGAGCGGATGACGCGGTAGATCAGGCTTTTGGGTGCGCCTTTGAGCTCGCGCAACAGGTAGTTGTCGAGCCGCTGGCCGTCGGATTCGGCATCGACCACGAGCTGGCGCACGCCGGCACTGGAATTGTTTATAATGGTTGTCACCAGAGTCGATGGGTTGGTGTTTGAGCAGCCTTGAAATCAAGCTAGGATTTTAAGGGCACGCGCCACCACCCCCGATTCGGTAACAAGTTGCCAGCCCTGCCCTTTCGTGCCGCCCCGCCTTGGCAGCAACGTAGCCGCCCACAGCGGCCGCACGAACCGCAGGTCGAGTCGACGTCGTCGAAGCGAACCCGATACGGAATACCCCAAACGTCCAGCCCACGCGCGCCGCGCCGCGCCGGGCTGGACGCGGACCAAAGTGAAACCAAAGCCCCTCTGGCAGACGCTGTGACAGCCCCCCACTGGCCCCCTTTGATCACCGCCCTCCACGCGCCCATGCCTTGGCAGGTTTGAGGCTGTGCGGTCGCGCCCACCCAGCCGACCGCACAGCCCACCCTAAGCCCGGGATCTCCGGCAATTCCTCCTCGTTCGCACGTCGCACGTTGGCCGCTGGCCGTGCGCCCCATTTGGGGCATGTTGTGCAAAAGACCGAGGAATTTTTTATGAAACGCATGCTGATCAACGCCACCCAGTCCGAAGAACGGCGGTTGGCCATCGTAGACGGGCAAAAACTGCTCGACTACGAAATCGAAATCGAAGGGCGCGAGCAGCGCAAAGGCAATATCTACAAGGCCGTGGTGACGCGCGTCGAGCCTTCGCTGGAAGCCTGCTTCGTGGATTACGGCGAAGACCGCCAAGGCTTTTTGCCGTTCAAGGAAATCGGGCGCCAATACTTCCAAGGCAATGCCTCGCCCGCCCAGGCGCGCATCCAGGACGTGATCAAAGAAGGCCAGGAACTGCTGGTTCAAATCGAAAAAGAAGAGCGCGGCAACAAAGGCGCGGCCCTCACCACCTTCGTCAGCTTGGCCGGGCGCTACGTGGTGCTGATGCCCAACAACCCGCGCGGCGGTGGCGTGAGCCGGCGCATCGAAGGCGACGAACGGGCCGAACTCAAAGCGGTGCTGGACCAGCTCGACTACCCGGGTGGCATGAGCATCATCGCGCGCACCGCCGGCATAGGGCGCGAAGCGGGTGAATTGCAATGGGACTTGAACTACCTGCTCAAGCTCTGGAACGCCATCGACGGCGCCGCCAAAGCCGGCAAGGGCGCGTTCCTGATTTACCAGGAATCGAGCCTGGTGATCCGCGCCATCCGCGACTATTTCAACAGCCAGATCGGTGAAATCCTGATCGACACCGACGACATCTACGAGCAAGCGCACCAGTTCATGAGCCACGTGATGCCCGAACATGGGCATCGGGTGAAGCGCTACCGCGACGACGCGCCGCTGTTTTCGCGCTTCCAGATGGAGCACCAGATCGAAACCGCCTACAGCCGCACGGTGCAACTGCCCAGCGGTGGCGCGATCGTGATCGACCAGACCGAAGCGCTGGTGGCGGTGGACGTGAACTCGGCGCGCTCCATCAAGGGCGGCGACATCGAGGAAACCGCGTTGCGCACCAACCTCGAGGCCGCCGACGAAGTGGCGCGCCAAGCCCGGCTGCGCGATTTGGGCGGCCTGCTGGTGATCGACTTCATCGACATGGAAGAATCGCGCAACCGGCGCGATGTAGAAAACCGCCTGCGCGATGCGCTGCGCCAAGACCGCGCCCGGGTGCAGTTCAGCGCCATCAGCAAATTTGGCCTGCTCGAAATGAGCCGCCAGCGCCTGCGCCCCACCTTGGCCGAAGGGGCCTCCATCCCCTGCCCGCGCTGCGGCGGCTCGGGCCACATCCGCGACACCGAGAGCTCGGCGCTGCAAATTTTGCGCGTGATCCAAGAAGAATCGCTCAAAGACGGCACCGCCGCCGTGTTCGTGCAGGTGCCGGTTGAAGTGGCAAGCTTTTTGCTCAACGAAAAACGCACCGAGATCACCAAGATCGAGCTGCGCCAGCGCATCAACGTGCTGCTGGTGCCCAACAAATCGCTCGACACCCCACACTACAAGCTCGAACGCCTCAAGCACGACGACCCGCGCCTCGACAAGCTCGACGCCAGCTACCGGCTGGCCGAAGAAATCGACGACGTGGCCACCGTGACCCGGCGCAGCCACGAGCGCGCCAACAAGCAAGAGCCGCTGATCAAGGGCGTGCTGCCCGACGGCCCGGCGCCGCAGGCTGCGGCCAAAGCCAGCCCGGCCGAGGCCCCGGCTGCGCCAGCGGCTCCTGTGGCTGCCGCCGCAGCGGGCGCAACCCATGCCGCCACGCCGCGCACTGGCGGCGCCGCCCAAGCGCCCACTTCTGCTGCAGCGCCGAGCGGTTTCATGGCCTGGTTCAAGCGCTTGCTGGGCTTGGAGCCGAGCGCCGCGCCGGCTGCGGACAGCGTGGTGCCATCCACCCCGGCCAGCCCCATACCCGCCACCGCATCTGCCCGGGCCGAGCTTGGGCGCGGCGGACGTGGGGGCGCAGGCCGCGGCCGCAATGGCGAACGCGGCGAACGCGGCGAGCGCGGTGATCGTGGTCCGCGGCCTGAAGGCGCTAGCGAGGCCGCAGGCCGTGGTGGCGAGCGCGGCAGCCGCGGTGAGCGCAGCGACCGGGGCGAGCGTCCTGCCCGCCCTGAAGGCCGCATTGAAGGGCGTGCCGATTCCGCCACCGAGGGCCGCGAGCCCCGCGCCGAGCGTGGCAACGCCCGCACCGAAGCCGGCGAGCGCACCGAACGCGGCGAGGCACGCCGCCCTGCGCGCCCGGATCGCGAAGGCCGCAGCGAACGCGAAGGCCGTGAGCCACGCGAACCCCGCGAAGGCCGGCGTGAGGGCAGCGAGGCCCAAGCCAGCAGCGCCCCTGCGAACCTAGACGGTGACATGAGCCCTGCCAGCACAGGCACCGGCAGCGAGACCCCACGGCGTGAGCGCGGTGGGCGTGGCCGTGGTGGCGAAGGCCGACGCGGTGCCACCATCCCAGTCAACGGGGTCGATTCTGTTGCATCCAGTGCCGAGGAGGCCAGCGCCGAGCGCCCCTTGACCGACGCTGCGTCAACCGATGCGTCGGGCACCCCGCAGCTGCCCAGCGAGCGCGAGGCCGAAGACACCGGCAGCCGCCGCCGCAGCCGCGACCGCTACGGGCGCGACCGGCGCGATCGCACCGCCGGCACCGAAGCCAGCGACAGCGCCGACAACACCGATGTGAGCGATGACAGCCCTGCCAATGCTCCTGCTGCCACACCTGCTGCCGCAGCGGTTGTTGCAACTGCCGCCGAGGCCAGCCAAGAAGTCGAGGCGCAACCGCGCTCCTACTTCAGCCGCGCCAGCAGCCAGGCTGCAGCCGATGCGCCCGCAGCAGCCGATGCACCCGCTGCTCCCAGCAGCGCCGCTGCGCCCGCACCAAGCCCCCGCGCAGTGACCGACACGGACAGCGCTGCGCTGCCTGCGGCGGCCCCTGTGCCCGCGCCAGCGCCAGCGGTCGCTCCCACCTCAACTGCCACCGTCGCCACCGAGCAGCAGCCCAGCGCCCAGGCCAGCACCCCCTACGTGCTGCCGCTGACCGAGCTCGAAGCGCTGGCCAGCCAAGTGGGCTTGCAATGGGTGCAGTCCGACGCCGCCCGCGTCGAGCAGGCCCGCGCCGCCAGCGCGGCCCAAGCGCCAGCGCCGCATGCGCCGCGCCAGCCCAAGCCGGTTCAAATGCCCGGCGATGGCCCGTTGGTGCTGGTCGAAACCCGCCGCGACCTGCGCCAACTGAACTTTTAACCGCCCGCTGGACTCAGGCTTTGATGCGAATCAAGGCCTGCGTCAGCGGCCACCGCTATTTTTGTTGTGCCATGAACACCGCCACCCTAGAACCCACCGAAGCCGCAGCCGCCAGCCCCCCGGCGCGCGAGTTTGCGCCCGTGCCCGACTTGGTCTGGTCCGAGGCGCTGCAAATTGGTGACGCCCGCATGGACGCCACGCACCAAGAAATGGTCGAGTTGCTGGCGCGCCTGCGCGCCCTGCCGCCCGAGCAGCAACTGGCGCCCTACCACGAGCTGGTCGCGCACACCACCGAGCACTTTGCTCAAGAAGACCGCTGGATGCTGGCCAGCGGCTTCACTGCCGACAACTGCCACAGCCTGCAGCACAAAAGCGTGCTCGACACCCTGCTGGCCGTCGAAGCCCACTTCCACAAGGGCGACCGCAGCATCATCACCCGCATGGCCGAGGCGCTGGCCGAGTGGTTGCCGCTGCACGCGCAGAGCATGGACGCCGGGCTGGCGCAGCACCTGCAAGCGCTGCAATTCGATACCCAGACCGAAACCCTGCCCGACCCCTCGCAGGTGCGCCCGGCCAGCATGAGCGGCTGCGGCAGCATCAGTTGCAGCTAAGCCCGTTCCACTCCAGCCCCTGGAAAACCCCCGAAGCCCAATGAGCACCCCGCAGCGCAAACCCGCCAGCCCCCTGACCGAGGTCTTGATCGCGGTCATCGTGCCGTCGATCATCCTGATGCAGCTCAGCGGCCCCGAAGACCTCGGGCCCGTCAACGCGCTGCTGCTGGCGCTGGCCTTTCCGCTCGGCTGGGGCGCGCGCGACCTCTGGTTGCAACGCCGCCTCAACCCCTTTGCCGTGCTTGGCTTGGTCAGCATCGGGCTCACCGGCGGCATCGGCCTGCTGGAGCTCGACGCCTTCTGGCTGGCAGTCAAAGAGGCCGCCATTCCGGGCCTGATCGGGCTGGCGGTGATCGGCTCCACCTGGACCCGCTACCCGCTCATCCGCACCGTGCTCTACCACCCGCGCCTGATCGACGTCGAGCGCGTGCAAGCGCAGTTGCTGCTGCGCGGTGCCCAGGCCGAGTTTGAAGCGCGGCTGCAACGCGCCACCTGGATGCTGGGTGCCACCTTCTTCTTTTCGGCCACCATGAACTTCATTTTGGCGCGCTGGATCGTGGTCAGCCCGGCCGGCACCACCGCCTTCAATGAAGAGCTCGGGCGCCTCACGCTCCTGAGCTACCCCATGATCGCCATCCCGGCCACGCTGATGATGCTGCTCGTGCTCTACTATATCGGGCGCGCCATCCACCAGCTCACCGGGCTCAAGCTGACCGAGTGCCTGCACACGGCGCAGTAAGCCCCCCCAAGCAAGCCCCCAGCGCGACTGCAGCGCCATATTTCACGCCCCGGCAGCCACTTTTCAACAGCTCGGGGCGCCCCGGGCGCTACCATGCGGGATCTATAACAGGAGACCCGCCCATGACCGTCATCACCTGCGTCGAAGACCTGCGCCGCTTGGCCCAAAAGCGCGTGCCACGCATGTTTTACGACTATGCCGACAGCGGTTCGTGGACCGAAAGCACCTACCGCGCCAACGAGGCCGACTTCGTGCCCATCAAGCTGCGCCAGCGCGTGGCGGTCAACATGGAGGGGCGCAGCACCCGCAGCACCCTGATCGGCCAAGAAGTGGCGATGCCGGTCGCGCTGGCCCCCACCGGCCTGACCGGCATGCAGCACGCCGACGGCGAAATCCTGGCCGCCCGCGCCGCGCGCGCTTTTGGCGTGCCGTTCACGCTCTCGACCATGAGCATCTGCTCGATCGAAGACGTGGCGGAGCACGCCGGCCCGGGTTTCTGGTTTCAGCTCTACGTGATGCGCGACCGCGACTTCATCGCCCGCCTGATAGACCGCGCCAAGGCCGCCGGCTGCTCGGCGCTGGTGCTCACGCTCGATTTGCAAATTTTGGGCCAGCGCCACAAAGACCTCAAAAACGGCCTCTCGGCCCCGCCCAAACCCACCTTGGCCAGCGTGCTCGACCTGCTCACCAAGCCGCGCTGGTGCCTGGGGATGGCGCGCACCAGCCGACGCCAGTTTGGCAACATCGTCGGCCACGTCAAGGGCGTGAGCGATATGTCGCAGCTCAGCGCCTGGACCGCGCAGCAGTTCGACCCCGCCCTGAATTGGGCCGATGTGGAGTGGGTGAAAAAGCGCTGGGGCGGCAAGCTCATCCTCAAGGGCATCCAAGACGAAGCCGATGCGCGCTTGGCGGTCGAGTCCGGGGCCGATGCGCTGATTGTGAGCAACCACGGCGGACGCCAACTCGACGGGGCCGAGAGCAGCATCCGCGCCCTGCCCAAAATCGTTGCCGCCGTGGGCTCGCAGATCGAAGTGCACATGGACGGCGGCATCCGCAGCGGCCAAGACGTGCTCAAAGCCCGCGCCTTGGGTGCGCGCGGCACCTACATCGGCCGCGCCTTCCTCTACGGCCTGGGGGCCATGGGCGAAGCCGGCGTCAGCAAGGTGCTGGAGCTGATGCAAAAAGAGCTGGAGCTCAGCATGGCCTTCACTGGCCACACCGACATAGCAACCGTGGACCGCTCGATTTTGCTGCCCGGCACCTTCCCAGTGGCTTAAAGGCGCGCCTTGACTTTTATGCCTGCAATGCCGACGACGGTGCTTTAAGCAATCACCGCTTCTTCGGTGCGGGTACCGCCCCGGTTATCGGTCCAGCGCACCGCCACGCGCTGACCCTTGGCGGCACCGCGGAACTTGAACGCCAAAAAGGGGTTTTGCGATACCGCTGGCCCCCAGACACCCGAGAGCACGGTGCGGCCGTTGTGTGTGGCCTCGACATTGGTGATGTAGTGCGCCGCAATCGGGCTGCCATCGGAGCCGCGGCGCAAGCCGGTTTCCATCGGGTGCGCCATCAACACGCGAACAGTGGTCACGCCACCCTCTTCGGTGGCTCGAACACGCATCGGACCTGCCATGATAATTCTCCAGATAGGACTGTGTAGGGTGCTGCTGCCGCGCCTTAACCGCCGCAGCCGCCGAGGATGACCCTGGTTTCCTTGACGACAGAAAACAGCCGGCCATCGGCGCGCACCACAGCCACGATGTTGCTGCTCTCGCTCATGCGCAAGCGGGTCTGGATTTCGGCTTCGGTGCCCTCGGGGATGGTAAAAGCAACCGTCAAGGGCAGCGGGTTGCGCTCGACCAAAACAAACATTTCGGTGGTCTTGGGCAGGCGGCTGATGACCGTCACCGGCACCACGGCGCCGTTTTCTGCGATATCGGGCGAGACGATGCTGATCTGGTTCGAGGTCGCTGGCGCACCACCCAGCGTGCGCAGCGCGTCCTGCAGCGTGCGGGCATCAAAACCGGGACGACCCGCTGCGTGGGCTTGCTGGGCCGTCACGATGCCCAGCGCAACCAAGGTCGCCATGGCACCGGTGGCCTGAAGAACGGTGCGTCGGTTGGTTTTCACGGATGGTTTCCTTTCGGAAGGGTTGATGTCGGTTTGATAGGAAAAGGGCAAGCCGAGTTCAACGCGCGGATGCACCGGCCAGAATCCACACTGCCAAGATGCGGGTGTTGGCTTCTTGCAGCTCGTTGGGCACCACTTCAGTTAAATACAGAATGTAAGCGGTCACCGCATACACCTGCGCCACACTCAGGCTTTTGGGGGCCTGCCAAGATCGGGCGACGGGGAGTGAAAGTTCAGAGCGGCTGCAGCCGCCCGCCTTGCATGTGCAGCACCCGGTCGCAGCGTTGCGCCAGTTCCGGGTCGTGGCTCACGACCACAAAGGCCGTGCCCTGCTCGCGTGCCAGCCCCAGCATCAGCTCAAACACCCCGGCGGCGCTGGTGCGGTCAAGGTTGCCGGTGGGCTCGTCGGCCAGCACGCAAGCCGGCTGCGTCACCAGCGCACGCGCCAAGGCCACGCGCTGGCGCTCGCCGCCCGAGAGCTCGGCCGGTCGGTGCGCCAGCCGCTGCCCCAGCCCAACTTTTTGCAGCCACAGCGCGGCCTGCTCGGCCGCTTGGGCGCGCGGCTGGCGCCGAATCCAGAGCGGCATGGCGACGTTGTCGAGCGCCGAAAACTCAGGTAACAAATGGTGAAATTGGTAAACAAAGCCCAAATGCCGGTTGCGCAACTGCCCTTGCTGCGCTGCGGTGAGCTGGTGCAGCGGCTGCCCGCACAGTTGCACCGCGCCGCTGCTGGGCGCATCGAGCCCGCCCAGCAGGTGCAGCAAGGTGCTTTTGCCGCAGCCCGAAGCGCCGACGATGGCCAGCGTCTGGCCGGCGCAGACTTGCAGATCGACCCCTTGCAGCACGGTGAGGTCAATCGGCCCTTCGCGAAAGCGCTTCACCAGCCCTTGCGCAGACAGCACCACCGGCGTTTGCTGGGTTTCACTCATAGCGCAGCGCCTCGGCCGGGTTGACGCGGCTGGCGTGCCAGCTCGGGTAGATCGTGGCCAAAAAGGCCAGCAGCAGCGCAATCAGCACGATCGGCACGATGTCGGCGCTGCGCGGGTCGCTGGGCAAGGTGGTGATGAGGTAGATCTCGGGCGGCAGCAGGGTGAAGCCGAGCAGGCGCTCCAGCGCCGGCATCAGCGTCTCGACGTTGAGCGCCACCCCGAGCCCGAGCAGCAGCCCGAGCGCAGTGCCGATAAAGCCCGCCAGCGCGCCCTGCACCATGAAGATGGCCATGATGCTGCCGGGGCTGGCCCCTAGGGTGCGCAAAATGGCGATGTCGGCGCGCTTGTCGGTCACGGTCATCACCAGCGTGGAAACCAGGTTGAAGGCCGCCACCGCGACGATCAGCGTCAGGATGACGAACATCATGCGCTTTTCCAGTTGCACCGCGGCAAACCAGGTGCGGTTGACGCGCGTCCAGTCGCGGATGAACAGGTCGCCGCTGAGTGTGGCCGCCAGTTGCAGCGCCACTTCGGGGGCTTGGTGCAGGTCGCGGATCTTGAGCCGCACCCCGGTCGGGCCTTCGAGGCGAAACAGCCGCGCCGCGTCTGCGTAGTGCAGATAGGCCAGGGTGGAGTCGAAATCGTGGTGCCCGGAATCGAACAAACCCACCACCGTGAGTTGGCGCATGCGCGGCATCACGCCCGCCGGGGTGAGCTGGCCGCTGGGGACGATCAGCGTCACCGCATCGCCCAGCCCCACGCCCAGGCTGCGCGCCAGCGCCGCCCCCAGCACCACGCCAAAGCCACCGGGCTGCAACTGCGCCAACGCCTGCTGCGCCTGATCGGCGGCCAATTCGGTGACCTGGCTCTCCAGCGCCGGGTCGATGCCGCGAATCTGCGCGCCGCGCATGTCCTCGCCCCAAGCCAGCAGGCCTTGGGCGGCAATGAACGGCGCGGCGCCGATGACCTCCGGGTGCGCGCGCACTTCACGCAAGGTTTGCTCAAGGTGCGGGATGGCTTGCTCGCCGGGCGCGAACACCTCGACGTGCGCCAGCACCCCCAGCATGCGGTCGCGCACCTCGGTCTGAAAACCGTTCATCACGCTGAGCACGATGATCAGCGCCGCCACCCCGAGCGCGATGCCCAGCATCGAGACGGCGCTGATGAAGGAGATGAAGCCGTTGCGCCGACTGGCGCGGCCAGCGCGGGTGTAACGCCAGCCGAGCCGGAGTTCGTAGGGAAGCTGCATGAAGTCGAAAGCAAGTGGGCGCAACCGCCCAAGGCGGAATCGAAGCGGGGGTGGTAACGGCCAATGGTAGCGCAAAGCGCCGCAGCAGGTGCCCCAAGGGGAGCTGCGCTGCGACTGCGCGGACTCGGCAGCCGCTCAGCACCCCCTCAGTGCGCGTCCAGCGGCGTGTAGCGCCACACCGAAGCGGGCGGGAAGTTGGCCGGTGTCCAGGCCTCGCGCTGGCCCTGCAAGCCCAGCTTGTGCGCCGACAGCGGCGAGGTGATGCAGTACGAGAAGTGCAAAAAACCGCGCCCGGGGGCCACCGCCTCGATGGCGTCGATCAAGCCTTGCTGGCGCTCCTGGGACAACAAAACCATCGGGATGCCGCACACCACGCTGCCAATGCGCCCCAGCGCCTGCAAGCCGAGCAACTGCGGCAGGCTCCAGGCGTCGCCGCAGACCACCGTGACGCCGGGGTAGGTGCGGCGCAGCACCTCCGCCATTTCGGGCACGATCTCGACCACGATCAGCCGCTCGGGGGCGATGCCGTCGCGCAGCATGGCCGCCGTAATGGCCCCGGTGCCGGCCCCGAGTTCGAGCACCATGCCCTCTGGGCCGCTGCGCACCGCCGCCGCCACCAGCTTGCCCAGCGCAGCCGATGAGGGAATGATCGAACCCATTTGCAAGGGATTGGCCAACCAACGCCGAAAAAATACCCAAGCGCGTTCGGCGGCGCTGCTGGAGCGGCCTGGGTTGGGTTCGCCAAGGGCACCGGCCACAGCGGATGCGGATCGGTTGTGGCTACGCACAGGTGCAGGTTGCATGGATAAGGGCCTTGGGTGCAGATTTAAAAAACAACGCGACAATCACTCTACCTTCCTTATGTGAAAGTTTTTTTGCAGGCCCTCCCTTGACTCAGATCGCGCACCAGATCGACCCCTTGCCCCACACACCTGCCTCGCCCGCCCCCTTGCACCTGATCGTGCCCTGGGCCAGCGCCCGCGCGCCCGCCTGCCAAAACCTGCTGCCCACGCTGGCGCTGCCTGCCTTGCAGGCCCTGCTGAGCGAATGGTCCAGCGAGCCGATGCACACGGGCAGCGAGTGGGGGCTCAACGCCCCACACGAAGCGGCCTCGGCCGCCGCCTTGGGCTGGGCCGAAAGGCCCGATGGCTGCCTGCCCCTGGCAGCTTGGCACGCCGCCGTGGCCGACACCCCCTGCGCCTGGTTCAGCCCCTGCCACTGGCGCGCGACCATGGACGGCGTGACGCTGTGGGGCGTATCCGATTTGGCAGCCACCGATGCGCAGGCCTTGTTGCAGGCCCTGCGCCCACTGGCCGAGGCCGACGGCCTGCAGTTGCACTTCGAGACGCCGACGCGCTGGCGCGCCGAAGGCGAGCCGCTGCGCACCCTGCCCTGCGCCAGCTTGGACCGGGTCTGGCAGCGCCCGCTGCACGGCTGGTTGCCCGAGCGCAGCCAGACCCCGGCCGCCCGCACCCTGCAGCGGCTGCAAAGCGAGGCCCAGATGCTGTTCTACACCCATCCGGCCTACGATCGCCGCACCGAAAGCGGCCTGTTGCCAGTCAACGCGATCTGGGTCAGTGGCACCGGTGCGCTCAACGCCGCCCAAGTGCAGGCGGCACGCGGCGCCGGCGTGGCCACCGAACCGCGCCTGCGCGAAGCCGCACTGGCTGCCGACTGGCCGCTTTGGGTCGCCGCCTGGGCCGAGCTGGAGCACCGCCTGCAGACCGACTGGCTGCCCCGTGCCCACGCCGGCGCTGCCCTGCGCCTGACCCTGTGCGGCGAACGCAACTGGCAAACCTGGGCCAGCCCGGCGCTGGCCACTGCGCCGGGCCAAGGCTGGCTGGAGCGCTGGCGCACCCCACTGCGCCGCCGCGCCCCCGCACCCAACCCCGCCACCCTCTTGGCCAGCCTATGAAACTCACCGTCCGCGACACCCCGCCACGCGCCGTCTGGGCGCTGGAGCAAGCCGGCCTGCACCCGCTGCTGGCGCGCTTGTACGCCGCCCGGGGCATTGTGCAGGGCGCCGAGCTCGACGACAGCCTGGCGCAACTGCCCGCCCCCGAGCAGATGCAAGGCTGCACCGACGCCGCCCGGCTGCTGGCCGACGCCATGCAAGGCGGGCTGCGCATCTGCATCGTGGCCGATTACGACTGCGACGGCGCCAGCGCCTGCGCGCTGGGCCTGCGCGGGCTGCACTTGCTCGGGCAAGCGCTGGGCTGGAACCGCGCCGACTACCTAGTGCCAGACCGAGTCCAAGACGGCTACGGCCTGACCCCCAGCATCGCCGCACGGGTGCGCGCCAGCGGGGCCGATGTGCTGGTGACGGTGGACAACGGCATCGCCAGCGTCGAAGGCGTGGCGCACGCACGGGCGCTGGGCTTGCAGGTGCTGATCACCGACCACCACCTGCCGGCCGTGATCGACGGCGCGGTGGCGCTGCCGCAAGATTGCGTGATCGTCAACCCGAACCAGCCCGGCTGCCCCTTCCCGAGCAAGGCGCTGGCCGGCGTGGGGGTGATGTTTTATGTGCTGCTGGCGCTGCGCGCCGAACTGCGCACCCGAGGTGTTTTCACGGCGGCGCAACAGCCGCGCCTGGACCCGCTGCTGCCGCTGGTGGCGCTGGGCACGGTGGCCGATGTGGTGCGGCTCGACGCCCTGAACCGGCGCCTGGTGGCGCAGGGCTTGAAGCGCATCCGCAGCGGCCAGATGCCGGCCGGGCTGGCGGCGCTGTTTGCGGTCGCCAGCCGCCGCCCCGAACTGGCCAGCAGCTTCGACCTCGGTTTTGCGCTGGGGCCGCGCATCAACGCCGCCGGGCGCCTGAGCGACATGCGCCTTGGCATCGAATGCCTGTGCTGCGACGAGCCCGAGCGCGCCCGCGAGCTGGCGCAGACGCTGGACGCCATCAACCGCGAACGCAAGAGCCTGGAAGGCGAAATGCGCGAGCAGGCGCTGCAACTGGCCGAGGCGCTGTGCCTGGCGCGCGCCCACGCCGGCACCCCGCCCGCGCTGTGCCTGTACGACGGCGCTTTCCACGAAGGCGTGATCGGCATCGTGGCGGCGCGCCTGAAAGACAAGCTGCACCGCCCCACTTTTGTGTTTGCGCCCAGCCAAGCGGCCGACAAAGCGGGCGAACTCAAGGGCTCGGGGCGCTCCATCGCCGGCTTTCACTTGCGCGACGCGCTGGACTTGCTCGCCAAGCGCCACCCCGGCGTGCTGCTGCGCTTTGGCGGCCACGCCGCCGCCGCCGGCTGCACCATCGCCGCCGATCAGCTGCCCACCTTCGCCGCCGCTTTCGAGCAGATCGGCAGCGAATGGCTAGACGCTGCCACGCTGCAACAGCGCCTGGAGACCGATGGCGCGCTGGAGCCGCAGTACCGGCGGCTGGACTTGTGCGACACGCTGCAGCAGCAGGTTTGGGGCCAGGGCTTTGCGCCGCCGCTGTTTTGCGAAGAACTCGAGGTGCTGTCGCAGCGCCTGCTGGGCCAGAAACACCTGGCGCTCAAGCTGCGCCACGGCGGCGAGGCGGTCGATGGCATCTGGTTTGGCCGCACCGAAACCCTGCCCGCGCGCGCCCGGCTGGCCTATAGGCTCGACGCCGACGAGTGGCAGGGGCGACGGCGCCTGCGCTTTTTGATCGAAGCCGCCGAGAGCTGAAGCGCTTAAAGCAGCCGCACCCCAGTCTGGCTTTGGATGTGTTCGCGCGTCACGCCCTCGGCCAGCTCCACCAGCTCGAGGCCCGACGGCGTCACGTCCATCACCCCCAGATCGGTGATGATGCGGTTCACCACCCCCTTGCCGGTCAGGGGCAGGGTGCATTGCGGGATGATCTTCAGGTCTACGCTGCCGTCTTTTTTGCGCGCCACGTGCTCCATCAGCACCACCACGCGCGCCACCCCGGCCACCAAGTCCATGGCACCGCCCATGCCCTTGACCATCTTGCCCGGAATCATCCAGTTGGCCAGGTCGCCGCTGCCGGTGACTTGCATCGCGCCCAGAATCGAGAGGTTGATCTTGCCGCCGCGAATCATGGCAAAGCTGTCGTGGCTGCCAAAGATCGATGAGCCCTTGATCGTGGTCACGGTCTGCTTGCCGGCGTTGATCAGGTCGGCATCGACTTCGTCCTCGTAGGGGAAGGGGCCGATGCCCAGCATGCCGTTTTCGCTTTGCAGCCAGACCTCGATGTGGTCGGGCACGTGGTTGGCCACCAGCGTCGGGATGCCGATGCCGAGGTTGACGTAGAAACCGTCTTGCAACTCTTGCGCCGCACGGGCGGCCATTTGGTCTTGGGTCCAAGGCATGATTGTCTCTCCTGTGCTCAGAATTTGCGGTCGCGGGTGGTGCGCTTTTCGATGCGCTTCATGGGCGTGGGGTTGTGCACGATGCGGTGCACGTAGATGCCGGGCAGGTGCACGTCGTCGGGGGCGAGGTCGCCGGTGGCCACGATGCGCTCGACTTCGACGATGCAGACCTTGCCCGCCATCGCCGCCGCCGGGTTGAAGTTGCGCGCCGTCAGGTGAAAACGCAGGTTGCCGGAGAGGTCGGCCACATCGGCCTTGACCAGCGCCACTTCGGGCTGCAGGGCGCGCTCCATCACATAGGTGGCACCGTCGAACTCGCGCAACTCCTTGCCTTCGGCGACCAGGGTGCCGACGCCGGTTTTGGTGAAAAAGGCCGGAATGCCCGCCCCACCGGCGCGCAGCTTCTCGGCCAGCGTGCCTTGGGGGGTGAATTCGAGCTCGAGTTCACCGGCCAGGTACTGGCGCTCGAACTCTTTGTTTTCGCCCACGTAGCTTGAAATCATTTTCTTGATCTGGCGCGACTCCAGCAGCTTGCCCAAGCCAAAGCCATCGACGCCGGCGTTGTTGGAGATCACCGTCAGGTTGCGCACGCCGCTGTCGCGCAGCGCGTCGATCAGCGCCTCGGGGATGCCGCACAGGCCGAAGCCGCCGACGGCAATCAGTTGGCCGTCGGCCACCACGCCCTGCAGCGCCGCCGCCGCGCTGGGATAGACCTTGTTCATTCTTGCTCCTGTCGCTGATTGAGGAAAAGTGTGAATCGAGGGATCATTATCCGGGATTGCGCCCGCCCCAAGCGGCCTCACTGGCGCGCCGTGCGCACCGGCTCGGGCGGCTGCTGCGGGTGGCTGCTGCGCCAGGGGTTGATGTCGAGCCCGCCCCGGCGCGTGTAGCGCGCATAGACGCTGAGCTTGGCCGGGCGGCAACGCTGCCAGATGTCCTGGTAGATGCGCTCCACGCACTGCTCGTGAAAGCCGCTGTGCTGCCTGAAGCTCACCAAGTAGCGCAGCAGGCCGGCTTGGTCGATCGGGGCGCCGCTGTAGGCGATTTGCACGCTGGCCCAGTCCGGCTGGCCGGTAACGGGGCAGTTGCTTTTGAGCAGTTCGCTGCACAGCACTTCTTGCACCACGGCCTGGCTGGCGTCGGCCTGCAGGTGCTGCGGCGCGGGCTGGTAGTCGCTGCATTCCAGATCGAGCCGATCCAGGCTCAGGCCCTCCAGCACGCCCAGTCGTTCTTGAGCAAACTGACTGGGGCGCAACAGGCGCACGCCCACGCCCCCGCTGCGCTCGCTGCCGCGCCACAGCGCTTCGGCCAAATCTTGGCGCAGTTGCTGCTGCACCGCCTCGAAGCTGGGGTACACGCTTTGGTTGTAGCTGTTGAGGTAGAGCTTGAACGATTTGCTCTCGATCAGGTGCGGCGTCTCGCACGGCACGGTGAAGTGGGCAAGCGCCACCTGCGGCTTGCCGCGCGCATTGAGCCAGCTCAGCTCGTAGGCGGTCCACAGATCGGCCCCCAGAAAGGGCAGCGTGGCCCCTATGCCGAGCTCGGCCCGCTTGGGCGCGCGCGGCACGGGGTGCAGCAGCGCCGGGTCGTAGCGCTCGGGGTAGGCGGTGGGCTGGCCGAGCAGCAGCGGGGCGGGTGGAGGGGTGTGCATGGGTTTTCCTGCGCTTCAAACAAATTCGCGCTCGCGCAGCCACTTGGTGGCGATCCACTTTTCGCCCTCCCACACCGGGGCGCCGCCGTGCAGGGTGCGGGTGCCGGGGTGCGCTCGCTCGTAGGCAAAAAACAGCGCCTGGCCGCCGCGTGGCAGCACCTCGAGCCCAAGGTCGGGGAAGGTGGTGGCGCCGCCGCGCTGCGGCTGGTTGAGGTAGATGATCAGCGTGGCCACGCGCTGGCCGCCGCGCCGCATCAGGGCAGCGGTGCCGGGCTCGGCCGGGTCAAAATAATCGTAATGCGGCTTGTACTCGCCGCCCGGCGGGTAGTGCAGCACCTGCAAGCCCTCGCCGTTTTGCAGCGGCCAGCGCAGCAGGCGGGCGATGCGCGCTTCCAGGCGCTGCACCAGCTCGGTTTCGCCGCGCCCAAAAAACATGCCGCTGCTGGTGCGGTCGGGGTTGATTTCGCTGCCGCCGCTGCGCGTTTGCACCGTGAGCGAGCGCGCCAACCTAGGCCGCGCCGACTCGATCAGCGCCGCGCACTCGGGCGCGCTGAGCAAGCCGTCGAACAAGGCCAGCGGCGGTTGCTGCAAGCGCAGCAGCAGCTCGACCGAGCGGTCGCCGCAATCGAAGCAGCGCGCCGCCGTGTTCCAGTCCGGCTGCGGCAGGGTTGGGGGTGCGGGGGCAGGCATGGCGGCGTGGGGCGGATGGTAGGGCAGCGGGCAGGCGGGCGGGCGTCTTCAGACCGGCAGGCGAAACAATAGCCGCTCCGGCGTGGATTCGGCCGCCACGTAACGGTAGCCCTCGGCGGCAAAGCCCTTGAGCTGCTCGGGGCTGATGGCGCGGCATTCGATGGCGTGGCGCATCATCAGGCCGCGGGCGCGCTTGGCGGCAAAACCCATCACCCGGTAGCGGCCTTCGTGGTACTGCTCAAACACGCAGTGCAGCACGCGCGGCTGCAGCGCGGGCAAATCCACCGCCTTGAAATACTCCTCGCTGGCCAGGTTCACCACCAGCGGCACCGGGTCGGCGGCGGCGCGCTGATTCAGGTATGCGCTGATCTGGCTGCCCCAGAACTGCACCAGGTTTTTGCCCTTGGCCGTGGCCAGCCGGGTGCCCATTTCGAGCCGGTAGGGCTGCATCAAATCGAGCGGCCGCAGCACGCCGTAGAGGCCGCTCAAAATGCACAGGTGCTGCTGCGCCCACTGCAAATCGGCCTCGCTCAAAGTGCGCGCCTGCAGGCCAGCATACACATCGCCATCGAAAGCCAGCAGCGCCTGTTTAGCGTTGGCGGGCGTGAAAACCGGCTGCCAGGCCTGAAAACGGGCCGCATTGAGCGCCGCCAGCTTGTCGCTCAGGCCCATGAGATCGGCCAGTTGCTGCGGGGCCAGCGCGCGCAGTTGCGCCACCAGCTCGGCCGCCTGCGCCACAAACAAGGGCTGGCCGTGGCTGGCGCTGTGGGCGCGGGTCTCGAAATCGAGCGCTTTGGCGGGGGACAACAGAAACAACATGGGGGGTGGGTCCTCTCGTGGCCGCATTATCCGGGATCGTTGGGTTGATCTTGCCCCATGATCTTGCGCCCTGATGCCGCGCCCAAACCGTGCTAGGATTTGCAGAAATCTGCATTCAAACCTTGGGGTGGCCCATGAGAACCACGCTGAACATCGAAGACGGCTTGCTGCTGCAGGCCAAGTCCTTTGCGGCACGGGAACACACCAGCCTGACACGGCTGATCGAGGAAGGTCTGTCGCTGCGTTTGCGGGCCGCGCAGGCCGCTCCCGCGCGCGCGCCGAAGTTGCCCCTCTACGCGGGACGCGGGGGTCTGCAGCCCACCATCCAGGACACCTTGAGCCAGCGTGCCCTGCTCGACGCCGCCGACGGAACTGAGCCAGCCCGATGACGCCCGATGTGAATGTGCTGGTGGCGGCCTCGCGCACAGACCATCCGCACCACGAGGCCGCACGGGCTTGGCTGGAGGCGGCCCTCAACGCCAGCGCAGTGCAGCAGCCGCTGGCCATTTTGCCGATGGTGGCAGCGGGTTTTGTGCGCCTGGTGACGCACCCCAAGGTGTTCAGGGAGCCGACACCGATTGCTGCCGCGCTGGAATTCATGCACGCCCTCTTGGATGCGCCCGGCGTTTACTTGCCTGCCTTGGGCCAGGAGTGGCCCGAAGTCGAACGCCTGTGCGCGCAACTGGGGCTGACCGGCAACGCCATACCCGATGCCTGGATTGCTGCAGCGGCGCAACACCACCATCTGCATCTGGTGACCTTTGACAAAGGCTTTCGCCGCTTGCTCAAACCCAGCAGGGTCACGGTGCTGAAAGCCGTGGCGCCAAGCCTGTAGGGGGCGCAGGGTTGGCAAGCCAGCGCGTTGGCTACCCGGTTGCCAAGCCGCTGGGCCGTGTTGGGTGGCCCATTAAAATCAGGGTCAAATAACCGCGCCACGCGCTGCCTTCTCCACCACCGCCTTCACCGCATCCTGCGGCGTGCCGTGCGCGCCCTCTTCTCCTTGCCACCGAGGTTTCCATGTCCGATACCGTCGCCCAGCCGGGCTTGCAGAGCCTGTCCAAATCGTTTGAACCCGCCGCCCTAGAGGCGCACTGGGGCCCGGAGTGGGAGCGGCGCGGCATTGGGCGGGCGGGGGTGCGCGGCAGCGGTGCGCCTGAGGCCGGGGCACCCTCTTTTGCGATCCAGTTGCCGCCGCCCAATGTGACCGGCACGCTGCACATGGGGCACGCCTTCAACCAGACCATCATGGACAGCCTGACGCGCTACCACCGCATGCTGGGCCACAACACGCTCTGGGTGCCGGGCACCGATCACGCCGGCATCGCCACCCAGATCGTGGTCGAGCGCCAGTTGCAGGCGCAGGGCAGCAGCCGGCACGCGCTTGGGGCCACGCCCGAGGCCGCGCGCGCCGCCTTCTTGTCCAAGGTCTGGCAGTGGAAGGAGCAATCGGGCCAGACCATCACGCAGCAGATGCGCCGCCTAGGCGACAGCGTGGACTGGAGCCGCGAATACTTCACCATGGACGAGCGGCTCTCGCCAGTGGTCACCGAAACCTTCGTGCGCCTGTACCAGCAGGGGCTGATCTACCGTGGCAAGCGGCTGGTGAACTGGGACCCGGTGCTGCGCAGCGCGGTCTCGGACCTGGAGGTCGAGAGCGAGGAAGAAGACGGCTGGATGTGGCACATCGCCTACCCGCTGGCCAGCGGCGCGGGCCAGTTGGTGGTGGCCACCACGCGCCCCGAAACCCTGCTGGGCGACGTGGCCGTGATGGTGCACCCCGAGGACGAGCGCTACGCGCACCTGGTGGGCCAGTACGTGCGGCTGCCGCTGTGCGAGCGCGAAATCCCGGTGATCGCCGACGCCTACGTGGAGCGCGCCTTTGGCACCGGCGTGGTCAAGGTCACGCCTGCGCACGACGCCAACGACTACGCAGTCGGGCAGCGGCACCAGTTGCCGATCATCGGCGTGCTGGCGCTGGACGCCACGCTCAACGACCACGCCCCGGCGCGCTACCGCGGGCTGGACCGCTTCGAAGCGCGCCAGCGCGTGGTGGCCGATTTGCAAGCCGCCGGCCTGCTGGTGCAAACGCTCAAACACCGCCTGATGGTGCCACGCTGCACCCGCACCGGCCAGGTGGTGGAACCCATGCTGACCGACCAGTGGTTTGTGGCGGTGAACAAGGCCCCCACGCTGCACCCGGCTGCGCCGGGTTCGCTGCCCCCCGAGGGGGTTGGCCCCGCCTTGGGGCGGCCCGGCGCCGGGGCCGAGGCCCCCACGCTGCACCCCGAGGCCGACCCGCGCAGCATGGCGCAAAAAGCCATCGACGCCGTCAACAGCGGCGCGGTGCGCTTCGTGCCGGAAAACTGGGTCAACACCTACCACCAGTGGATGGGCAATTTGCAGGACTGGTGCATCAGCCGCCAACTGTGGTGGGGGCACCAGATTCCGGCCTGGTACGACATCGAAGGCCAGGTCTATGTGGCCCGCGACGCCGCCGCCGCGCAGGCCCAGTTCGAGCACCGCGCCGCGCAGTTGAGCCCCAGCCAACGCGAGCCGCTGCTGGCCGGCGGCCTCCAGCGCGACCCCGACGTGCTCGACACCTGGTACTCCAGCGCGCTGGTGCCGTTTTCTACCATGGGCTGGCCACATGCGGCCGAAAACAGCGCCAAGGACGGCAGCGGCGGCGGGCGGGGCGGGCTCGCTCGCAGCGATATTGCGGCCGCAGGACGCATGAGCAAGGGCGAGTCCGCCCCGCCCGCCGACGCTGCAGGGCTCGCTCGCAGCGATATTGCGGCCGCAGGACGCATGAGCCAGAGTGAGTCCGGACCGCCCGCCGCCGCTGCCGCCGCCCCGCTCGCCGCCTCCACCAGCGACTACGACCTGTATCTGCCCAGCAGCGTGCTGGTCACCGGCTACGACATCATCTTCTTCTGGGTCGCCCGGATGATCATGATGACCACGTACTTCACCGGCCGCGTGCCGTTCAAACACGTTTACATCCACGGCTTGGTGCGCGACGCGCAGGGCCAGAAAATGAGCAAGTCCGAAGGCAACGTGCTCGACCCGGTCGATCTGATCGACGGCATCGACCTGCCCGCGCTGCTCGACAAACGCAGCAGCGGACTGCGCAAACCCGAAACCGCGCCAGCGGTGCGCAAAGCCACCTCCAAAGAATTCCCCGACGGCATCCCACCCTACGGGGCCGACGCGCTGCGCTTCACCTTCGCCGCCCTGGCCAGCCTGGGGCGCAGCATCAACTTCGACAGCAAACGCTGCGAAGGCTACCGCAACTTCTGCAACAAACTCTGGAACGCCACCCGATTCGTGCTGATGCACTGCGAGGGGCAAGATTGCGGCCTGGCCGAACACGCGCCCGGCAGTTGCGCCAGCACCGGCCCAGGCAGCCAAGGCAGCACCGAAGCCTACTTGGCCTTCAGCGCTGCCGACCGCTGGATCGTCTCGCTCCTGCAGCGCAGCGAGGCCGAGGTGGCGCAAGGCTTTGCCGACTACCGGCTCGACCAGGTGGCGCAAACCGTTTACGAGCTGATCTGGAACGAGTTTTGCGACTGGTACCTAGAAATCGCCAAAGTGCAGTTGCAAATCGGCAACCCGGCGCAGCAGCGCGCCACCCGCCGCACCCTGATCCGCAGCTTGGAAACCCTGCTGCGGCTGGCGCACCCCATCATCCCCTTCATCACCGAGGAACTGTGGCAAAAAGTGGCCCCGGTAGCCGGGCGCTGGCCGCTCGACCCCGATGGCGCACCCGCCGCCCACGCCTCCCTCAGCGTGGCGCCCTACCCGCTGGCGCAGCCCGAGCGCATCGATGCGCACGCTGAAGGCCAGGTGGCGCAGCTCAAATCCTGGGTCGATGCCTGCCGCACCCTGCGCGGCGAAATGGGCGTCTCACCGGCACAGCGGCTGCCCCTGTACGCGCTGGCCGATGCGGCCGATACCGGTGCCGCCGCGCAGTTGCAGCAACTGGCCCCGGTGCTGCAGGCGCTGGCCAAGCTCAGCGAGGTGCGGCTGTTTGCCGACGAGGCCGCTTGGGGCCATGCGGCCGGGGCCGCACCGGTGGCGGTGCGGGGTGCGGTGCGGCTGTGCCTGCACATGGTGGTCGATGTGCAAGCCGAAAAAGCGCGCCTAGGCAAAGAAGTGGCGCGGCTAGAAGGCGAGCGCGCCAAGGCACGCGCCAAGCTCGACAACCCGGCCTTCGTCGCCAAGGCCCCAGCAGCGGTGCTGGAGCAAGAGCACAAGCGGCTGGCCGATTTTGCCGCCACGCTCGACAAGCTGCAGGCGCAGTTGCAGCGCCTAGCGTGAGCGCGGGGCGGGTACCTAGGTAACCGCCTTAGCGCCGGCGCAGCACCGAAACGTACTCCGGCCCGGTGCCTTGCTGCTCGATCAGCTCATTGCCGGTCTGCTTGGCAAAGGCCTGAAAATCGCGCACCGAGCCGGAGTCGGTGGCAACCACCTTCAGCGTTTGGCCGCTGCTCATTTCGGCCAATACCTTTTTGGCTTTGAGGATGGGCAGCGGGCAGTTCAGGCCGCGCACGTCGAGTTCTCGGTCAACATTCATGGGGGTATTTTCACCTTTGGCGCGATTGTATGCTGGTGGCCGCCCCACCCCTCAAGCCGGAAACACCCCGGTCGACAGGTAGCGGTCGCCGCGGTCGCAGACCACAAAGGCGATGGTGGCGTTTTGCACCGTGGCCGCCAGTTGCAGCGCCACCCAACAGGCCCCAGCGGCCGAAATGCCGGCAAAAATGCCCTCCTCGCGCGCCAGCCGGCGGCACATCTGCTCGGCCTCGGCCTGGCTCACATACACCAGCTCATCGACGTGCGCGGGGTCGTAGATCTTGGGCAGATACTCCGGCGGCCATTTGCGGATGCCCGGAATGCGCGAGCCCTCGCTCGGCTGCGCGCCGATGATGCGCACTTTTGGGTTGCGCTCCTTGAGGTAGCGGCTCACGCCGGTGATGGTGCCGGTGGTGCCCATGGCGCTCACAAAGTGGGTGATCTGCCCACCGGTTTGCTGCCACAGCTCGGGGCCGGTGCTCTCGTAGTGGATGCGCGGGTTGTCGGGGTTGGCGAACTGGTCCAGCACCCGGCCCTTGCCCTCGCGCTGCATTTTTTCGGCCAGATCGCGCGCGTATTCCATGCCGCCGCTCTTGGGCGTGAGGATCAGCTCGGCGCCAAAGGCCTTCATGGTCTGGGCGCGCTCGATCGAGAGGTCTTCGGGCATGATCAGCAGCATGCGGTAGCCCTTGATCGCCGCCGCCATCGCCAGCGCAATGCCAGTGTTGCCCGAAGTGGCCTCGATCAGCGTGTCGCCGGGGCGGATTTCGCCGCGCTCTTGGGCGCGCTGGATCATGGACAGCGCCGGCCGGTCTTTCACCGAACCGGCTGGGTTGTTGCCTTCGAGCTTGCCCAGCACCACGTTGCCGCGCGCGCGGTTGGCCTCGGCCTCGATGCGCTGCAAGGCCACCAGCGGGGTGTTGCCCACGGTGGCTTCGATGCCCGGGTAGTGGCGTGGGGCGCTGGGCGGCTTGGGGCTGCGCTTCGGGGCGCTGGCCTTGGGGCCGGACTTGGATGGGGTGGCACGGGGCATGGCAGGATTTTTCCGGGACTGTGGGCTAGTGAATGGGCCATACTGTGCCATAATTCGCGGCTACTCCAGTGCCGGAGTGGCGAAATTGGTAGACGCAGCAGATTCAAAATCTGCCGGAGTAACCCTCCGTGCCGGTTCGAGTCCGGCCCCCGGCACCAAAATGCAAAGGCAGCATCCACAAGATGTTGCCTTTTCTTTTGATTTTTCATCTTGGGGAGTTGTCGCATGTCCGCCGCATTGCCTTTGCTGATGCCCATGCTGGCCATCGTCGTCGGCCTCGTGGTTTTGGTCTGGTCGGCCGACAAGTTCATCGACGCCGCCGCCACGGTGGCGCGCCACTACGCGCTGCCGCCGCTGCTGATCGGGGTGGTGATCATCGGCTTTGGCACCTCGGCCCCGGAGCTGACGGTCTCGGCCATTTCGGCGCTCGAAGGCAGCCCCGGCATCGCGCTGGGCAACGCCTATGGCTCCAACATCGCCAACATCGCCCTCATCCTGGGCATCACAGCCCTGATCAGCCCGATCGTGGTGCAGTCGGGCATTTTGCGCAAAGAGCTGCCGCTGCTGGTGGGGGTGACGCTGTTGTCGGTGGCGCTGCTGTGGGACTTGCACATCAGCCGGCTCGACGCCGCCGTGTTGCTGCTCACTTTTGCCGCGATCATGGCTTGGTCGGTCTGGCACAGCCTGCGCTCGGGCGACGACACGCTGGGTACAGAGACGCAGGCCGAGCTGGGCGCCCACACCTTGGCCACGGTGCGGCTGGCTTGGGTCTGGCTGGCCGCTGGTTTGCTGCTGCTGATCGCCAGCTCGCGCCTGTTGGTCTGGGGGGCGGTGCAGGCGGCGCAGGGGCTGGGGGTGAGTGAGCTGGTGATCGGGCTCACGGTGGTGGCGGTCGGCACCTCGCTGCCGGAGCTGGCCTCGTGCATCGCGGCGGCGCGCAAAAAGGAGCACGATCTGGCGATCGGCAACATCCTGGGCTCGAACCTGTTCAACACGCTGGCGGTGGTGGGGCTGGCGGGCGCGATCCACCCGTTGGCCGCTGAACCCGAGGTGCTCAGCCGCGATTTGCTGGTGGTGGGCGCGCTGACGCTGGCCCTGTTTGTGCTGGCGCGCCAGCGCCGGGGCCGGCCGGGGCAGATTTCGCGCTGGAGCGGGGCCGCGCTGCTGCTCACGTTCGTGGGCTACACAGTATTTTTACTCACCACCAGCGTGGCCCAAGGCCCGGCTTGAGGGCCCCTCAACCCTTGAAGCCCTTGCCGCCCCGCCCTCCTCCTGGCGCTCCTAGCCTTTTAGCCCCTGCCACACACTCGGAAAACGCAGCACCAAGCGCAATTCGCGCTGCATGCGCTGGTTGCGCAAGCGGCGCGATTCGCTCATGAATGAGAGCAGCGCGGGCGACAGTTGCTGCTCGGCCTGCTTGCGCGTGATGCGCGCTGGCCGCGCCAACCCATACAGGTCGGCGGCGAGGTCGAAGTAATCGCCCATGCGCAGATCGGTGTCGTCGCAGACGTTGAAGGCGCGCTGGGGCGCGCGGCACCAGAGCGCGCGCAGGCAGGCCCGGGCCAGATCGTCGGCGTGGATGTGGTTGGTAAACACATCGTCTTCGGGGCACAGCACCGGGGTGCCACGCAGCAGGCGCGCCTGGGCACCGCCGGGGCGGCCGCCGCCGTAGATGCCGGGAATGCGCAGCAGCGACACATCCACCCCGCGCCGGCGGCCCCAGTCGCGCCAGGTGCGCTCGGCGTCGAGCCGGCGCTGCGCCCTTGCCGTGGAGGGCTGGGGCGTGCGGGTCTCGCTCACCCACTGGCCGGCGCAGTCGCCATACACCCCGCTGGTGGAGCCATAGACCAGTTTGTACGGCGCGCTGCGCCGCCCCAGCGCTTGCGCCAAGGCGCGGCTGCGTGGGTCCAATCCAGCCGATACAACCGAATCACCCGGCCCACCCATCCCGCCCGGTGGCGGGGCCAGATGCAGCACCCGCGTGGCCAAACCGGCCAGCCGCGCCAGGGTCTCGGGGCGGTCCAGGTCGCCCAGCAAGGGCGTGACTCCCGCCAGTCGCAGATCGGGCAGGCGCTGCGGCGAGGATGTCAACGCCAGCAGGCGCACCCGGCCCTGCCCGGGCCCCTGCCCTCCCCCCAGCAGCGCCGCGCAGCGCAAGCCCACGTCGCCGCAACCCACGATCAACACCCGTTCGCGCCGAAAGCGGGCCGGCAATGCCCCCAGAAAAGCCATGAGCGGATTCCAATTTGAGAAAATGCCGGATTTAGGCCGTCACCGGCCACACCACAGGAACCGTGCCCGCATGACATACACCATCACCATCGAGCCCAGCGGCCGCCAGTTTAGCGCCCAGCCCGACGAAACCCTGCTCGCTGCCGCCATCCGCCAAGGCGTGCCCCTGCCCTACGGCTGCCAAGACGGCGCTTGCGGCAGCTGCAAATGCAAAAAACTGCAAGGCGAGGTGCTGCACGATCCCTATCAGGCCAAGGCCTTGTCGGAGCAGGAAGCCAGCGCCGGGCTGATCTTGGCCTGCCGCGCCCATGCGCAGAGCGACCTGCGGCTGGAGTCGCGCCAAATCGGGGCCGCCGACGCCTTGCCCGTCAAGCGCCTGCCGGTGCGCGTCAGCCGCTTGCAGCGCGCCACGCCCGACGTGATGATCCTGCACCTGCAACTGCCCGCCAGCGACGCCTTCGGCTACCACGCCGGCCAGTACGTCGATGTGCTGCTGCGCGACGGCAGCCGGCGCAGCTACTCGATGGCCAACGCGCCCCACTTCCAGGCCTTGGCGCCGGGGCTGGAACTGCACATCCGGCACCTGCCCGGCGGCCTGTTCACCGACCACGTGTTCGGGGCCATGAAAGAGAAGGAAATTTTGCGCATCGAAGGCCCGCACGGGGGGTTTTACCTGCGCCAAGGCGGCAACAACCAGCCCATGATTTTGCTGGCTTCCGGCACCGGCATGGCCCCCATCAAGGCACTGATCGAGCACCTGCGCTACCAAAACATCGAGCGCCCCACCACCCTGTACTGGGGCGTGCGCCGCCCGAGCGATCTGTACCTGAACGACTGGATCGCCGCCCAGTGCGCCGATATGCCCAATCTGCGCTACGTGCCGGTGCTGTCGGACGCGCTGCCCGAAGACGGCTGGAGCGGGCGCTGCGGCTTCGTGCACTTGGCGGTGCTGCAAGACTTCCCGGACTTGAGCGGGCACCAAGTCTATGCCTGCGGCGCCCCGGTGATGGTGGAGGCGGCTCGGCGCGACTTTGCGGCCGCCGGTTTGCCTGCCGACGAGTTCTACGCCGACGCCTTCACCTCGGCGCTGGACAAACTGGGGGCTTGAAGCGCTGCCGCGCAGCCCATTGCCCCGCTCAGCGCGGCGGCGCTTCGGCCAGCAGCAGCCGCACGTCGGCGGCGATGGCCTCGGCCGGGCTGCCGAAAGCGTGGTGCAGGCGCACCCGGCCTTGTGGGTCAAAGAAAAATTTGCCAGCCGAGTGGTCGATGGTGTAGCTGCCGGGGGTGCGACCCTCGACCCGTTTGAAATAGACCCGAAACGAGCGCGCCAGCGCGGGCAGATTGGCTTCTGCGGTGTAGAGCGCCAAAAAAGTGGGATCGAAAGCCGCCATGTAGGCGCGCATGACCTCGGGCGTGTCGCGCGCCGGGTCCAGGCTCACAAACAGCACCTGCATGCGCCCGGCCTGCTCGCCCAACAAGCGCCGCGCCTGCGCCAAGGTGCCCATGCTGGTCGGGCACACATCGGGGCAGTGCACGAAGCCAAAAAACACCGCCACCACCTGGCCTCGAAAATCGGCCAGCGTGCGCCGCTGCCCGTTGTGGTCGGTGAGGTCGAAGCCGGTGGCGTAGTTGGCCCCGGTGATGTCGATGCCGGCAAAGGGCGAGCGCGGGCTGCAGGCGGCCAAGCTGCCCAATAAACCCAGCGCGCCCAGCGCCGCAGCGCCTTGCAGCAGGCGGCGGCGGCAGGCCAAAGGGGAAGGCTGATCGGGCATGGTTACGGGCTTTGGTTGTGGATTCGGTGCCGGCTGCAGCGTGGATCAGTCGTTACTCAAAATAACCGGCCCGATTGCTGCTATAAAGTGCTCTGCCTGCTCCACCATCTGCCTTGCATCGTCCGCTTCAACGCTGCTGCCAGCATAGTCGGCCAGCAAGCGGATTTCGTGTGCACGGTTCAATAGCCGCCCAAGCTCTCTGGCCAGCGGGCCGTTCTTGACCAAATGCTGCCCAAAAGCCGCGATCAAGCCACTGTGGGTGCGCGCAATATCCGGCTCAACCGGGGCTCCTGTTGCCAGCAAAGCGGCTCGGGCCGCGTCAAACATCGCGTAGTAAGCTCGATTGACCGCGCCATCGGTGTCGCCATGCTCAAGCAGCACCCACGCAGAGGCGCAAGCTGTGGCCGCCTTGCCCATAAAAACCTCGGCTGACAAGGGGGACTTGCTCACAGGCGCACGCCCTCGTTATCGATGCGCTGGAGCAGGGAGGGATTGGAGTGCAGGCCCGGGTTTTCCCATTCGTCAAGCCAGACCGGAAGCGGGGAGACAAGAATGCCGCTATCGAGCATGGCGTCGAAAGCGGCATCGGCCATGTCGAGCTTGGTGCTTAGCAGACGCTGGTGCGGGCCTCGCAACAGCACGGCCACGTCGGCATCGCTGTCGGGGCGATGTGTTCCGCGCGCACGGCTGCCATAAACAATGGCCCCAGCCATGTCGTAGCGGCTGGCGATCAACGCCAAAAAGCGACGCACGGCAGCCTCGGTGTTGGGGTCAAGTCGGCTCATGCAAACCTCGCTCGGTTGGGTGATTCAATCGCTGCACCGCCTTGGGGTATGGCTCCACGGTGCCACTGCAGCGCTCACTGGAAAGAAAACCGCTGCGCCTGCGCAGCCATTGTAAATTGCACTGACCGATCGGGACGCATTGATCGGGGACATTATCGGGGGAGCGCGCAATGATCGATTTGCTACTCAAGCCGAGCGCGGCCGGCGCAACAGGGTGCGCATGTCGTCGAGCGCCACGGTGCTGGATGCGGCCACGGGCACCCGGGGTGCTGCCTTGAGGGCGTGGCCATAGACCACTTCCACCGTCAGGCACAAGTGGCCGCCGGCGTTGCGCGGCAGTTGCTGCTCCAGCGCTTGCAGCAGGCGCTGGCGGTGCGCGCGGCCACGCAGGCCTTCGGGGCGCTGCAGGTGCAGGTTACGCCCGCCCTCGCGCAAGTCCTGCAACAGGCGCTCGGCGCTGGGGTAGCTCAGGGTCAGGCGCTCCATGTCGAGCACCGGGGCGTTAAACCCGGCCTGCACCAGCATGTCGCCCCAGTCGTGCATGTCGGTGTAGGGCTGATGCGGCGGCGGCCAGCCCAGCGCCTGATAGACGCGGCGCAGCTCCAGCAAGGTGTCGGGCCCTAGGCCCGAGAAAAACAACAAGCCCTCGGGGCGCAGCCAATCGCGCCAGTGCGCCAGCAGCGCCTGCGGCTGCGCATACAGGTGCAGCGCCATATTGGCCCAGAGCATGTCGGCCTGGCCGGGTTGCAGGGCGGCGCCGCTGGCTTGCCGCTGTGGCCGCCCTTGCTCGTCGAGCGCCTGCCAACGCGCCTCGGGGTAGCGCGCCTGCACCGCCTGCTGCGCCAGCAAGCCGCCCAGTGCCGGATTCCAGCTCAGCCATGCGCTGGGCCGCTGCGTCAGCCAGTCCAGCCGCTGCGCCATGCGCTGGCCGATTTCCTCATGCAGCCACGGGCTTGCGGGGCGGGCCAAGGTGCGCCAACGCTGCGCCGCCACCGGGTCGAGGTCGGGCACGCCAGCGGCCACCGATTGGGACTCGCCACGGGCCGCATCCGGCGCATGGACGGCAGCTTGGTCTATGGGATCAATGGGTGGGCGCATGGCAGGAAAAAGTTTCGGGCAGTATAGGCCCACGTGCTCGATTTTCTGCTCGGCTTGCTGCCTGTGCCACAGGGTACGCGCGCCGCCAAGGCCAAGCCAGCCGCCCCATGACCGGGGTGAGCACCCCGCCTGCTAGACGCAGTTAGGCACCGTCGTGTGCTGCTGGCGTGGCCGGCCATTGCGGCTGATCACGATCTGCACCGCCGGGCTCGGGCTCAGGCCAGCCCGGCAGAGCGTGAGGGTGCCGGCCTGAAAGGCCCCGGTCACCAGCAACGTGTGCCCCTGCGGCATGTACGACACATAGCGCGCCACGTGCATATTGCCCACCACCACCACCCCCGGCGGCGCGGCCGAGCCCACGCGCAGCAGCGTTTCGCCATCTTCGCGCTGGGCGTTGCCATTGAGATCGGCAAACAGCAGCCAGCCCGCCGTCCACTGGTGCGCGGGGGCGTTGATGGCGTTGGAATTGGTGGCGCAGCGCTGGTTGGGTGCGGGCTCCGGCCCGGCGCGGCACAGCACCACGCGCCGCCCCTGCTTGATGGCCTCGCTGCGTGCCAAGGCCAGCGCGCCGAACTTCTCGGCCGCCGTGGCGTTGAGGCGCTGCTGCGCCACCATCTGCCCCATGGCCGGGGCCGCAAGCGCCGCCAGAATGGCCAGCAGCGCCAGCACCAGCAGCGCCTCGATCAAAGTCACCCCACCCGCGTGCCGCCGTACAGCCTTCATGAACCGCCCCTCCCCTGTTTGTTTGCATTTTTGCGGCAGTCTGGCACAGACCGCAAGTTGCGTCAAGGGCAGGGCAAGGACCCAAACCCCGCCGCTGAGCGGCTGAAAAGCGCCACTGATCGGCTCAAGCCCTAAGTGTCGCATCCCCGATGATTGTATAGACTCGAAGCGTTATCCGTTGTTCATCGCTCGTGAGGCGATGAGGGCGCTGGTGTACGATCTGACGCAAGCTCAAGGAGAGTCTACATGATGATAGCCCTGCACAAGAACGCGCGCACCACGCCCGCCATCCGCGCAGAAATCGCTGCCAGCAGCGCCAGTGCCGCCAGCCTAGCCCAGCGCTTTGGCATCACCCTAGCCACGGTCTACAAGTGGAAAAATCGCAGCAGCGTGCAGGACGGTTCGCACACCGCACACCGTCTTCAGACCACCCTCACGCCTGCCCAAGAGCATGTGGTCGTGCAACTGCGGCGCACCCTGCTGTTGCCTCTGGACGACCTGCTTGCCGTCACGCGCGAATTTCTCTGCCCCAAAGCCAGCCGCTCTGGTATTGACCGCTGCCTGCGCCGCCATGGCGTGGGCAACCTCAATGCCCTCAAGCCCGCCACGCCCCGTGAGCCCCACAAGCGCTTCAAGAGCTACGAGCCGGGCTACCTGCACGTCGACGTGAAGTACCTGCCGCAAATGGCCGATGAGACGCAGCGGCGCTACCTGTTCGTGGCCATCGACCGCGCCACGCGCTGGGTGTACGTGGCGATCAAGAGCAACAAGACCGCAGCCAGTGCCAAGGCTTTCCTTGGCGCCTTGCACAAAGCCTGTCCGCTCAAGATTCATAAGTTGTTGACTGACAACGGCAAAGAGTTCACGGACAGGCTCTTTGCCTCGCGTGCCAGGCAGCCCACGGGTCAACATGAGTTTGATCAGTTGTGCCAAGCCTTGGGCATTGAACACCGCTTGACCAAACCCAGAACGCCCAGAACCAATGGCATGGTCGAGCGCTTCAACGGCCGCATTGCCGATGTGCTCAAGACGCATCACTTCCACAGTGGGCAGGATCTGGAGCAGACCTTGATGCGCTACGTGACTTTGTACAACCACCAACTGCCACAGTCAGCGTTGAAGAGCAAAACGCCGATGCAAGCCATGAAAGAATGGTACGCTTCTCGCCCTGATCTGTTCCATAAACGCCCGTATGATCGTCCGGGATGTGACAGGACATTGCACCCGAAAGTTTGTACCTAGAAAGCACGCCGATCTGATGGCGATTGGGCGGCACCGCTGCAGTTGCTCAGTCATCGCCAATGTCCACCTCGAGGGCTCGGGCCTTGTCGGCAAGGCGGATCGCCACTTTGCGGTAGAAATCTTGGTCGGCAGGCTGTTCCGGCATGGCCTCGACCTGCTCCCTGCCCACCGCTGGGCAGCCCAAAAGCGCCGCTCGTCGGCAGGTGGCCCGAACACGCGCCTGCGCAGCATTATGATAGGAGCATGAGTACTTTGGCCCGCCTTCGTCGCCGCGTACGTGGCGTAACCCTGATCGAGGTCATGGTGGTGGTGGGCATTGTGGCCATTTTGGCCATGATGGCGGCGCCCAACTTTCGCGCCATGATCGAGCGCAACCAGATCAACAGCGCCACCAACGAGCTGATGATGGGGCTGCAACTGGCGCGCTCCGAAGCCATCCGGCTCAACAGCACGGTCACGCTGTGCCGCAGAGCTGTCCCCATCAACCCCAACGACGCCCCCTCCTGCGCCAACCCCCTAGACAACCCCCAAGGCTGGCAAAACGGCTGGATCGTGTTCCACGACCGCGACGGCGACGGATCGGTCACGCCCGCACAGGCTGGCCCGCCCGCCGTGGCAGCCGATGCGGTGCTGCGCAGCTGGGGCGCACTTGGGCCAAGGCTCACGCTGCGCGGCAGCGCCGATGTGGCGCAGCGGGTGAGCATCAACGCACGCGGCCAGGCGCGCGACACTGGCCACCTGATCGTCTGCAACAACAACCGACTGGAGCAGGCGCGCGCCATCATCGTCACGCTCAGCCGCCCGCGCTTGGCCACCGACAGCCACGCAGATCGCATCCCCGATGACGACAACCGCGACAATTTGCTCACCTGCACGCCATGAACCCCGCCCGCACCCCCTCATCCCCCTTGGGCGCAGCGCGCCGGCTGGGCGGCCCGCCGCTTGGGGCGCGGCTGCGCGGTGCGGCACCGGCCAAGCGCCAGCGCGGGGCCTCGCTGATCGAGGTGTTGGTGGCGTTTTTGCTGCTCACCTTTGGCTTGCTGGGCATGTCGGCGATGCAGATCAACGCGCTGCAAAACAACCACAGCGCGCTGCAGCGCAGCCAGGCCTCGATGTTGGCGCACTTCAAGATGGATGCGATGCGCGCCAACCGCGTGGACGCCATTACGGGCCTATACAACATGGGGGCATTGCCCAACAGCCGGATATGCGGCCCTGCGGTTGCTGGCACCGATTTGGCGACTCGCGACCGCGAGGTCTGGATCAATGCCCTGCGCGACACGCTGGGTGAGGCTGACACCTGCGCCTTGGTGGTCTGCTTGCCGGGTGGTGGATCAGCCATTTGCACCGTGCAAGTGCAATGGGACGACACCCGCGGCACCGGGGGCGCGGCGATGCAGGTGGTTGAAATCGTCAGCCAGATTTAGACCGCCCATACACCATGCACACCCCCACCACACGCCCCCCGCACAATCGGCGCACCTCGCAGGCCCCGGTGGCAGCGCACGGCGCACCGGGCCGCCCAGCCCAGCGCCCGCGCCACGGCGCCACCAGCGTACTGCGCCAGCGCGGCCTGACGCTGATCGAGGTCCTGGTGGCGCTGCTGCTGGGCCTGCTGCTGATCGGGGCCGTGGGCGGGCTGTATCTGGCCAACCACCAAACCTTCCGCCAAGTGGAAAACATGGCGCGCATCAACGAGAACGCGCGCTTGGCCTTCGAACTGCTCGGACGCGATCTGCGCGAGGCCGGTGGTATGGTCTGTGGCGGCAACCTGCCGACTGCATGGGGAATCGACTGGGGCCAGGGTTTGCAGGGATTTAATGAAAATCAGGCCTTGCCCGCCCGCGACTTTGGCAACGCAACGGGCGACCGGCGCGACGGTACCGACGCCGTGGTGGTGTGGTCGGGCACGCTCAATCCAGCGTTAGACTGCCCGGCGACCGGCGGTTCCTGGAGCGAGCTGCATGTCAGCGCCTGGTACATCGGCTTCAATAGCCGCGGTGGCTTCTCGCTTTACCGCATACGGCTGGACTACAGCGTTGCCGACCCGTTGAATCCCAGGGCTAGCAGCGGCCCCGAAGAAATGATAGAAAACGTGAGAAACCTGCAATTGGTCTACCTTGAGAGCGACGGCGGCGCGCTCGGGGCCAGTTACGTGGACGCCAACAGGGTCAATGACTGGAGACGGGTGCAAGCAGTACGCCTCGCGCTCACCTACCAAAGCGCCGAAGCGGTCGGCACCAACGCCCAACCCATCACCCGCCCCCTGCCCTTTGTCGTCGGTCTGCGCAACCGCTTGCCATGAACACCCTGCGCCACCGCCCCCACACCCAAAGCGGCATGGTGCTGCTGATGGCGCTGGTCATGCTGCTGCTGGTCACGCTGCTGGGCGTGACCTCGGTGCGCATGCTTACGGTCGAAGAACGCATGGCGGCCAACAGCTTTGACCGCAACCTCGCCTTTCAGGCAGCCGAAACCGCGCTGCGCGAAGGCGAAGCGCTTGCTGCGTCGAACACCGCTCCCCCACCCACTGCCATGGACTGCGGCCAGCTCAACAACGGCGCCTGTGTTAACGGCTTGTGCTCACCCCCGGTCCCAGCCTGCAACAGTGCGCGCTGGGACGACGCCAGCTTCAACGGCTGGCGCAACGCCACCACCTTGGTTTCGCCGCTGGCGGCGGGCGCACCGCAGTTTTTTGTCGAGCACCTAGGCCCGGGCTTCGTTTGCGACCCACAAGAGCAGCCGCCCAACACAGTCTGCAACGGCTACCGCATCACCGCGCGCAGCCAGCCGGCCGATGGCCGCGCCGTGGTGATCTTGCAGTCGATTTACATCGCCGAATGAGGAGCCGCGCCATGCCACCACTTGCCCGATCTCTGCCCGCCCTGCACTGGCCCGCTGCGGCGCGGCCTTGGTTGCGACGCTGCGCTGTGCTGCTTGCTTTGGCTGCCGCTGGCGCCAGCCTGCTGCTGGGCCCCATGGCCGCCGCGAGCAGCCCGGGGGCGCTGGGCGCCAACCCCGAAACCGCCGCGCCGCTGGCCGTGGCCCAAGGCGCGCCGCCGCTGGTGATGCTCACCATGGCACGCGACCACACCCTGTTCTACGAAGCCTACAACGACGCCTCCGACATCAACGGCGACGGCCGGCTCGACATCCGCTTTGACCCAAACATCATCTACTTGGGGCTGTTCGACTCGCGCCTGTGTTACGCCTACACCCCCGGCACGACCGGCGCTGCCGCACGCCGCAACGACAATGCTGGGATTTTCAGGCCTGCTGCCCGAGCGGTCGCCGCCCCTGGCACCAACACCAACCTGAGCTGTGCCACCGCCAACCACTGGTCGGGCAACTGGCTCAACTGGGCCACCACCAGCCGCATTGACGCCCTGCGCGTGGTGCTCTACGGCGGCTACCGCGAAACCGACACCGCCACAAGCACGGTATTGCGCCGCGCCTACATTCCGCAAGACGCACACTCCTGGGCCAAGGAATACACCAGCGTGACTGTAGATCGCTACGACATCAGTGCCTTTACCCCGCTTTCTCAACCCAGTGGCAGTGGCACCCGGCGCCATTTCTTTGGCAACCTGACCGATGTTCGCAACAGAGACTGCGCCACCCTGAGCAATTGCAGCAGCCGCGCGCCGCTGTTGCGCGTCGTCACCAACGCCCGAGACGCTCGGGTCTGGCAGTGGTCAGCAACCGAAGGCCCGGTGCTGCACGAGACCAACAACCTGTTTGGCGGCACGCGCACCGACCACACGGTGCGGGTCGAGGTCTGCACTGCGGCTTTCAACGACGGCTGCAAACGCTACCCCGGCGCCAACGCCGCCAGCACCGCCGACGACGTCCTCAAACCCGTCGGGCTGCTGCACGAGTTTGGCGAAAACGGCTCCATGCTGTTTGGCCTGCTCACGGGCAGCTACGACCGCAACCTATCGGGCGGTGTCTTGCGCAAGGTGGTGTCGTCGTTTGCCACCGAAGTCAACCCCACCGACGGCACTTTCACAGCCAATGCCACCATCGTCAATGCGATTGACGCGCTGCGCATACGCGGCTTCAACGACGGCCGCACAACAAATTACTACCGCGGCGGCTGGATAGTGGATCGGCCCATGAACCAAGGCGAGTTCGTCGATTGGGGCAACCCGGTGGCCGAGATGATGTACGAGGGCTTGCGCTATTTTGACGGCCGTCGCGGCGCCACATCGGCCTTTGCCACCAGCGGCGGGGTCGATGGCCACCTCGGGCTGCCAGTAGCCACTTGGGACGACCCCTTCGACACCCAGAACAGTGCCGCACGGGCACACTGGTGCGCACGGCCAAACCAGCTCGTGATTTCGGGCGTCAACCCCTCGTTCGACTCAGACCAACTGCCGGGTAGTGCTTTTGGTGGCATTACGGGCGACCTAAGGGGCGACCATGTAGGGACCAGGGCCGATACTTCTTTGCATGTGGCCAATATCGGGCAAACCATCGCCACACACGAGCCGGGCATTAGAGGCATGCGCTTCATCGGTCAGGTGGGGACCAACTTTGACGGCGCACCCACGGCCAAAAACGTGAGCTCGCTGGGCAATATCCGCGGTCTGCCCGAAGCCCCAACTCAGCAGGGCAGCTTCTACTCCGCCTCGGTAGCGCACTTTGGCCGCATATCCGACTTGCGCCCAGACCTGCAAGGCCACCAAAGCGTGGACACGCACGTGGTCGCGCTCAGTTCGCCCCTGCCCACGATTGCGGTGGCTGCCCCGGGCGGGCGCTCGTTTTCGCTCGTGCCTTTTGGCAAATCGGTAGGCGGATGGTTAAGATCAACACCACCCACACCAATCGTCAGCAACGTCAAGGGGGCTTTTCAACCCACCAATCCGATCATCGATTTTTTTGTCGAAAAAATTGCCAATTCCTGCCCAGCAGCGGGTGGCGGCGTGGCCAGCATGTGCGACGACTTTGACAGAGACGAAAACGACGGGCGCTACTTTGCGCGCTTTCGCGTCACCTTTGAAAACGTGGAACAAGGCGGCAACCACGATATGGATATCATCGCCAATTATGAAATTTCGATGCAGGCCAACGGCCAATTGCGCGTTGTTGTGATCCCGGAATACCAAGCCAGCGATATCCACCACAGCTTTGGCTATGTGATCTCAGGCAGCACCGCCGATGGAGTGTATCTGGTGGCGCAAGACGACAACGTGGATAGCCCCTTCCACCTGAACGTACCCCCCGAGCGGTCGCCGGGTTTTTGTGATGCCACGCCGTTTCCTGCCGGCTGTGGCACCCTGCCCCGAATCGGCGGTGGAGCAGGCAACGACCGCTCCATACGCCTTTTCACCGCCAGCACCACCCCGGCGGCCAGCGTGCTGCCCAGCCCGCTGTGGCTGGCGGCCAAGTGGGGGGGCTTTACCGACCTGAACAACAACCAGCGCCCCGACCTGCAGGCCGAGTGGGACGTGAACCGCGACGGCGTGCCCGACACCTTTCACCTGGTGCAAAACCCGACACTGCTGCGCGACCAGCTGGCGCGCGCCTTCACCACCATCCTCGAGCGCAACGCAGCAGCCGGCAATGTGTCGGCCAACAGCACCTTCATCACCACCGACAGCGCGGTGTTCCAAGCCACCTTCAACAGCGCCAACTGGTCGGGCGATTTGGTTGCGCTGCCCGTTACTGCTGCCGGCGGGGTGAGTGCGGTGCCCCTGTGGCGGGCCAGCGACCGCCTGCCGGCTTTTGCCAGCCGGCGCTTATTTACCACCAACGCCGCCGCCAGCCCGGCCACGGTGACGTTCGACTGGTCTGGGCTCTCGACCGCACAGCGCAATCTGTTTGGCGCCACCGACCCCGCACGCCAGGAGGTGATCAACCACCTGCGCGGCGACCCCAGCCGCGAGGTGCGCAACGGCGGCCCGCTGCGCAACCGCCCCACCACGGTGCTGGGCGACATCATCCATTCGTCGCCGGTGTATGTGGGCGACAACTCCACCCTGTTCGTGGGCTCCAACAGCGGCTTTTTGCACGCCTTTGACGCCCGCACCGGCGACGAGCGCTTTGCCTTTGCCCCCAGCGGCCTGCTGGCGCACATGCCGCGCTTGAGCGACCCCAACTACGTGCGCCGCTACTTTGTGGATGGCGAGCTGGCGGTGTCGCAACGCGCCCACACCGGTGGGCGCAATATCTTGGTCGGCTTTTTGGGCCGCGGTGGTCGCGGCCTGTTTGCGCTCGACGTCACCGACCCGGCCAACTTTGGCACCACGGGCAACCCCAGCCGGGCGCTGTGGGAGGCCTACGGTGCCAGCGATGCCGACATGGGCCACCTACTCGGGCGGCCGATAATCGCCAAGGTGCGCGGCGCCAGCGCGGGCGCGCCGCCCATAGACGTGGTGATTTTTGGCAACGGCTACAACAGCACCAGCGGCCGGGCGGTGCTGTACGTCAAAAACCTGAACACTGGGGCCGTGCTGCGCAAGCTGGACACCGGCGTGGGCAGCGCAACCAACCCCAACGGCCTGGCCAGCCCAGGGCTGGCGCTCGATGCCGACGGCGTGGTGCAGTACGTGTACGCCGGCGACCTGGAGGGCAACGTCTGGAAATTTGACCTCACAAGCCACACACCGACAGATTGGCGGTCGTCTTTTACCAGCGGCAGCCCATCCGTACCCGCGCCGTTTTTTGTCGCCACCAACGCCGCCGGGGAGCGCCAGCCGATCACGGCCCCGATCACGGTGGCCACCAACAACGTGGCCGGCGACCCGCACGTGGGCGAGCGCTTCGTCTTTTTTGGCACCGGCAGCTACATGCGCGCCACCGACCCGGCCGACCGGCAAGTGCAGTCCTTCTATGGCCTGATCGACGAAGGCGCGCCGATCGCAACTGGGCGGGCGAACCTGCGCCAGCGCAGCATCAACCAGGCCGGCACCTTTGCTGGGCGCCCAGTGCGCACCTTCACGCTTGCCGAAGCGGGCGATATGGTTGGTCGGCAAGGCTGGTTCCTCGACTGGGTCGAGCCGCCGCACCCGCCTGGCACGGCGCGCGGCGAGCGCGTGGTGAGTGCGGCTCGTATCATCCCCACGGCCAGGCCAGCGCTGTTGGTGAGTTCGATCATCCCGGTGCAAGACCCGTGTGTGCCCGGAGGTACCGGCTTTGTGAACCTGCTCAACCCCTTTACCGGCGGCTCGATCACCGCTGGCTTGTTCGACGTCAACCGCGACGACAACTTTGCGAACGATGTGCTGGGGAGTGGACAGGGCGTCCAGTTCATTTCCTCGTTTGACCCCGGCGTCGGGCTCGTGAGCGAGGCCGTGCTGGTGGGCAACCGGCTGGTGGTGGGCGGCTCCGAGGCACGCGTGGCCGATGTGCGCGTGCAACGCTCTGCCGTTCCACGCCGCATCTCGTGGCGTGAGATCATCCGCTAACTCGTCTCGTCACACCCCCCAAACCGACCACGCCCACAGCTGCCATGCTCCAAGCACCCACACCCATTGCCCCAGCACCGGCCGCAGCCCGCCCCCGCCGCGAACCTTTGCCGCTGCGCCGAGCGCTCGCAGGCTTCACCCTGATCGAACTCATGATCGTGGTGGCCATCATCGCCATTCTGGCGGCGATCGCCCTGCCGAGCTACCAGCGCCACGTCACCGAAACGCGGCGCGACGCGGCCACCGCCTGCCTGCTGGAGCTGGCGCAGTTTGCCGAGCGCCACTACACCACGCGCATGAGCTACGAACGCCTAGACCCAAACTTCCCGGTCGCAAACGAACGTGTGCCGCTGCCCATGACCCAGTGCCGCACCGACTTGGCCGCCTTCTACAATTTCAGTATCGTCGTGCCCAACGCGCGCAGCTACACCCTTGAGGCCGTGGCCCAAGGCGGCCAAGCCACCCGCGATGCGGCCTGCCTGACGCTGCGCCTCGATCAGCGCGGCACCCAAACGGCGTTGGACAGCGCCAATGCGGCGAGCGCGGGTTGCTGGTGATTGCAAGCCCTCTGCCAGGCTCGCAGAGCCTCAATCAGTCGTACACCACCTCGGCGCGCTGCTGGTGCGCTTGGGTGCGCCAGGCGGCCAGCGCGGCGTCGCAGGGGTAGCACTGGGCGCGCTGAGGGTCGAGCTGCAGCGTGGCGCGCACGGTCTCGAATTCCACTTCGAGGCGCAGCGGCAGGCCACGCAGCACCTCGCCCAGCTCTGTCTGGTGGCGCCGGGGCGGGTGCGCTTGCAGCAGCGCAGCGACCTCGGGGCGCTGGGTGGGCCCCACGGCCACGCGCAGGTATTTGCCAAAGCGGCAGCGGGCAGCGGGCAAGTCCCACACCTGCTGCACCTTGAGGCGCAGCCCGCCCGAAAAACGGTCGGGCTGCACCAGCACTTGCAGCAGCACCAGTTCGTCGTCTTGCAGTAGGTGGCGGTGCGCCTGCAGCAGCGCGTCGTCGGCGCTGGCTTCTAGCACGGCGCTGCGGTCGTCGAGCTTGAATAGTGCCACCTTGCCGCGCTGGCCGTTGATCACGCGCAAATCGCCCACGATGCCGGCCAGCAGCTGCGGCTCGCGGCTTTCGGTCACGTCGGCCAAGGGGGTGCGGGCGATGCGCCGCACTTCGTCGGCGGCTTGGTCGAACAGGTGGCCCGAAAAGTAAAACCCGAGCGCGGCTTTTTCGTGTGTCAGGCGCTCGCGCACGCTCCACGGCGGCGCCTCGGCCAGCGCCGGCTCTTGGTCGCTGGCGCCGTGGCCGCCGGCTTGGCCGGGCAGGTCGAACAAGCCGCCCTGCAAGGCGTTGGCCTGCTGCGCCTGGGCAAAATCAAAGGCCAGCTCGACCGAGGCCAGCGCGGCGGCGCGATCCGGGTGCAGGCGGTCGAAGGCGCCGGCCTTGACCAGCGCCTCGACGGTGCGCTTGTTGAGGCGGCCGCGTTCGATGCGGGCGCAAAAATCGAACAGGCTGCTAAACGGCCCCACCACCGTGGCCCGCGGCCCCGCGCCATGGCCTTGGCGCGCGGCCACGATGGCCTCGATGGCCTGCTGCCCGGTGCCCTTGACGGCCCCGAGGCCGTAGCGGATGCACTGCGCGCTCACCGGATCGAAGCGGTAGCCGCCCAGGTTCACGTCCGGCGGCTCGAAGGTGATGTTGAAGCGCTGCGCGTCTTCCACCAGCAGCTTGAGCTTGTCGGTGTCGTCCATCTCCAGCGTCAGGTTGGCGCAGAAGAATTCGGCCGTGTAGTGCACCTTGATCCAGGCGGTGTGGTAGGCCAGCAGCGAGTAGGCGGCGGCGTGCGACTTGTTGAAGCCGTAGCCTGCGAACTTTTCCATCAGGTCAAACACCTCGTCGGCCTGCGCCGGGCTCAGGCCCTGGCCGGCCGCCCCCTGGCGAAAGACCAGCCGCTGCTGCGCCATTTCTTCGGGCTTTTTCTTGCCCATGGCGCGCCGCAGCAGGTCGGCGCCGCCCAGGCTGTAGCCGCCCAGGATCTGCGCCGTCTGCATCACCTGCTCTTGATAGACCATGATGCCGTAGGTCTCGGACAGCACCTGCTCCAGCAGCGGGTGCGGGTATTGCACCACCTCGCGCCCGTGCTTGCGCGCCACGAAGCTGGGGATCAGGTCCATCGGGCCGGGGCGGTAGAGCGCGTTGAGGGCGATCAGGTCTTCGAGCCGGCTTGGTTTGGCGTCGCGCAACATGCCCTGCATGCCGCGGCTCTCGAACTGGAACACGGCCTCGGTTTTGCCTTCCTGGAACAAGCGGTAGGTGGCGGCATCGTCGAGCGCCAGCGTTTCGTAGGCAAAATCAGCCTGCTGCGGGTGGCGCTGCACGATCAGCTCTTTGGCCTGCTCCAGAATGGTGAGGGTGGCCAGGCCAAGGAAGTCGAACTTGACGAGACCGATCGCTTCCACATCGTCTTTGTCGTACTGGCTCACGGCGGCGTTGCTGCCGGGCTGCTGGTAGAGCGGGCAAAAATCGGTGAGTTTGCCGGGCGCGATCAGCACCCCGCCGGCGTGCATGCCCACGTTGCGCGTCAGGCCCTCGAGCTTTTGCGCCAGCTCGATTAGTTGGCGCACCTCGTCTTCTTTGGCGATGCGCTCGGCCAGCAGCGGCTCCATCTCGATCGCGTACAGGGTTTTATCGCCTTCGGGCTTGGGCCGGGGCGGGTATTGCAGCGTCACGCTCTGGCCGGGTTTGTTGGGGATGAGCTTGGAGATGCCGTCGCAAAAACCGTAGGGGAAATCGAGCACGCGCCCCACGTCGCGGATCGCCGCGCGCGCCGCCAGGGTGCCAAAGGTGGCGATTTGGCTCACCGCCGCCAGCCCGTATTTGCCCTTGACGTAGTCGATCACGCGGTCGCGGTTGGCTTGGCAGAAGTCGATGTCGAAGTCGGGCATCGAGACGCGCTCGGGGTTCAAAAAGCGCTCGAACAGCAATTGGTAGCGCAGCGGGTCGAGGTCGGTGATTTGCAGCGCGTAGGCCACCAGCGAACCGGCCCCAGAGCCGCGCCCCGGCCCGACTGGGCAGCCGTGCGCCTTGGCCCAGAGGATGAAGTCCGAGACGATCAGAAAGTAGCCCGGAAAACCCATTTTGACGATGGTGCCGAGCTCGAATTCAAGCCGCTCTTGGTAGCGCTCCTGCTGGCGCGCGCGCTCGGCTGCATCGGTGTAAAGCTGCTGCAGGCGCTGCTGCAAGCCTTGCTGCGCGACGTGGCGAAAGTAGTCTTCGGTGCCCAGTTGCTGCCCATCTACGGGCGGAATGGGGAAGGCCGGCAACTGCGGCTTGCCCAGCGTGAGCCGCAGGCTGCAGCGGCGCGCGATCTCGAGCGTTTGCGCCAGCGCGCCGGGCAGGTCGGCAAACAGGGCCGCCATGTCGGCACCGGTCTTGAAATACTGCTCGCGCGTGAAACGCCGGGGCCGGCGCGGGTTGCCCAAAATCTCGCCTTCGGCGATGCACACGCGCGCCTCGTGCGCCTGAAAATCGTCGGCCTGCAGGAACTGCACCGGGTGCGTGGCCACCAGCGGCAACCCCAGCCGCGCCGCCAAGGGCACGGTGGCGCGCAGGTGGCGTTCGTCGTCGGCGCGGCCGGCGCGCTGCACTTCGAGGTAGAAACGCTGCGCAAAGGTGCCCGCCAGTTGCTGCGCCAGCGCGGCGGCGGCGGCTTCATCGCCCGCCAGCAGCGCCTGCCCCACCGGCCCGGCAGCAGCCCCGCTGAGCACGATCAGGCCCTCGTGGTGCTGGCGCAACCAGTCCCACTTGAGCACGCCCTGGTCGCGCAGCAGGTTGCTGCTCCAGCCACGCGCCAGCAGCTCGCACAGGTTCAGGTAGCCGGTGTGGTTTTGCGCCAGCAGCAGCAGGCGCGGCCAAATAGGCGGCGCGGCGCTGCCTGCACCCGCAGCGGGCGGCGGGCCCAGCCCCTGCAGCAGCACCTCGGCCCCGAGGATGGGCTGCACGCCTTGGCTGCGCGCCGCCTGGTAGAACTTGACGGCGCCAAAGAGGTTGTTGAGGTCGGTAATGGCCAGCGCCGGCTGGCCATCGGCGGCGGCGGCGGCCGCCACCGCGTCGATGCGCGTGGTGCCATCGACCACCGAAAACTCGGTGTGCAGGCGCAAGTGGACGAAGGCGGGAGCAGCGGGTGAATCGGGCAAATCAGACATGGGGCGATGATATGCCGGGTGCGGTGCCCCCCCGCTACAACCTGCGCCTGGTCAATCCGGTTCAACCGCGCCAGCGCACCGCCGCCGCCGCCACGCGCTGGCCAAACAGGCGCGCGGTTTCTAGGTCGCCGCTGAGCATTTCGTGCGCCCCGGCATCCGACGGGGTTTGGGCCATGGCACCGCTCGATGAACCGACGAAGTTCACATCGTTGCGCTGCGCTGCCTTGCTGTTGCTGGGCATCATGCCGGTGCCCACCCAAACGCCGCCGTGCTGCATCGCCAGCGTAAAGAGGTAGTGCAGGGTCGAGAGCTTGTCGCCGTTCATGGTGGCGCTGTTGGTGAAGCCGGCAAAGAGCTTGTCTTTCCACTGCTGCGCAAACCAGGCCTTGCTGGAGGCGTCGGCAAATTTCTTGAACTGCCAGCTCACGCTGCCCATGTAGGTGGGCGAGCCCATGACGATGGCGTCGGCGGCGTCGAGCGCCTCCCAGCCGCCTTCAGGCAGGTTGCCATCGGCGTCGATGGCCAGCAGTTGGGCCCCGGCGCCCTCGGCAACCGATTGCGCCATGCGCTGCGTATGGCCGTAGCCGGAGTGGTAAACAACAATGACTTTGCTCATGGGATGGCTTTCAAAAATGCGCCGACCGATGGGCCAGCGCGGGTTGAGGGGAAATCGAGATACTACGCTGCCCTTATGTCTTGCGGCGCGCGTCAAGGCTGTATGCACCGGCGCCCAATGCGGCCAAGGCCAACAGACCACCAACTACACCTATGTTTTTCATAAACATCAGTTGCTGCATCATTTGCTGCTCAGCCGGCATGGCCCAGTAGGCGTGAAAGTAAAAGGAGGCCACCAAAGTGAATCCGGCCAACACCAGCGCCGCATAGCGCGTGCCCAAACCCAAGATCAGGGCGATGCCGCACAACACCTCGATGGCAATGGCAAGGGCTGCGCCCAGTTCGGGAAAGGGCAAGCCGACTGATCCGATATAGGCCGCCGTACCGGAGAAGCCACCGATCTTGTTGATGCCAGCGGGAAGAAACAAGGCTGCCAACAAGAGGCGGGACAGCAGGGCGAGGGGGTTTTGCAGTGCGTTCATGGATATTGACTCAGGTTAAAAAAAGATGCAAAAATCAGGCCGCCAGATCGAAGACCAGCACCTCGGCATCTTGGCCGTCGCTCAGCTTAAGTTGGGTCTCGGCTTGCAACAGGGCCGCATCACCACCTTGCAAGGCGGTGCCGTTCACGCTCAAAGCGCCGCGCACCAAGTGCACATAGGCCTTGCGGGCCGGGCTTAGCGCCAGCTCGGCCGCCTCGGCGCCATCAAACAGGCCGGCGTAGAGCGCCGCATCGGCGTTGATGTGCACCGATCCCTCGGCCCCGCCATGGCTGGCCACCAGGCGCAGGCGGCCGCGCTTTTGTTCATCGGCAAAGGTTGTTTGCTCGTAGCTGGGCGCCACGCCCTTGAGGCTGGGCTCAATCCAAATTTGCAGCAAATGCGTCTGCCCGCCGGGCTCGTGGTTGAACTCGCTGTGGCGCACGCCGGTGCCCGCGCTCATGCGCTGCACCTCGCCGGGGGCGATGGTTTCCACATTGCCCATGCTGTCGCGGTGCGCCAAGCGGCCTTGCAGCACGTAGGTGACGATCTCCATGTCGCGGTGCCCGTGGGTGCCAAAACCGGTTCCGGGCGCGATCCAGTCTTCGTTGATCACGCGCAGATTGCCCCAGCCCATGTGGGCCGGGTCGTAGTAGTCGGCAAAAGAGAAGGAGTGGCGGCTTTGCAGCCAGCCGTGGTCGGCATGGCCACGCTCGGCGCTGCGGCGGATGTGCATCATGGCGATTCTTTCATCAGGTGTGGGGCCTTGGAGCAGGCCATCCAGCCGCTAGGCCTTGCCGGTTTGGGGTAGCAGGGCCAGCGCTGGGGCCATGGCCAGACTGTAGGCCCTAGGGCAGGCTTGAAGGGCGCAAGGATTTGATGGCATCATTCGAATAATTTGAATACTCAGGTCACCCCATGCCCAGCCCCCGCAACGCCTTGTCGCCCGAAAACCTGCACCTGATCGGCACCGTGGCGCGCTGCGGCAGCCTGGCGGCGGCGGCGCGCGAGCTGGGCATGGTGCCCAGCGCCCTGACCTACCGCGTGCGCCAAGTCGAAGACGCGCTCGATGTGCTGCTGTTCGACCGCCGCTCGCGCCGCGCCACCCTGACCCGCGCCGGGCAGGAGCTGCTGCGCGCCAGCGAACACCTGCTGCGCGAGCTCGACGCGGTGGCACTGCGCGTGCGCCGCATCGCCACCGGGTGGGAACCCGAACTCACGCTGGCGGCCGATGCGGTGATCGCCAGCGCGCCGCTGTTTGATCTGTGCCACGATTTTTACGCCCTCGCGGCCCCGACGCGGCTGCGCCTGCGCACCGAAACCCTGTCGGGCACGCTCGAAGCCTTGTTGAACGGGCAGGCCGATCTGGCCTTGGGGGTGGCACTCGATGGCAGCGGTCTGCCGGGGCTGCGCAGCGGCCTTTTGGGTGAAGTGGAGTTTGTGTTCGTGGTGGCACCCCAGCATGCGCTGGCCGGCGCCACCGAGCCACTCACCCCGGCCACCATCCAGCCGCACCGCGTGGTGGCGGTGGCCGACACCGCGCCGCCTGGGCGCGGCCAGAGCGTGGGCCTGCTGCCAGGGCAAGACGTGCTCACCGTGCCCACCATGCAGCACAAGCTGGCGGCGCAACTGCGCGGCTTGGGTTGCGGCTCCTTGCCGCTGCCGCTGGTGCAAGGGCACTTGCAAACGGGCGCCCTGCTGCGCAAGCGCACCACCTTGCCGGCCAGGGTGTACCGCATCGGCTACGCCTGGCGCAGCGCCGAAAGCCCCGGCCCCGGCCCGGCCCTGCAGTGGTGGCTGGATCGGCTGGCCAACCCGGCCAGCACCAGCGCGCTGCTGCACCATGCGGCCGGGGGCTGAGCGCCCGCGCACGCATCGCTTTGGTGGGCACGCCGCCAGCGCCATCAGGCCCGATTTGCGGCGCACACCCGCCAGAAGACGCCCAAATTGTGCGAATGATTCCCATTTATAATTGACACGCAGCGCCCATTGTTTGCTATGCTGCTTCGCCCACCCGGACCCTTTCCGGGTACCCCGCCGCCCTCAACAAACCCATGCCCCTGCTCCATCGGCCTTGGCGCGCCCTTGTGCGCCCCGTCAGCGTGACCGCCGCCGTGCTGCTGGCGCACGTGGCGGCGCTGTGGGCCTTCCACAGCGGTTGGCGTCCGCCCGCGCCCGCCGGGGTGGGGGTGGTGCGGGTGGAGGTCGAATTGCGCGCCCAGGCCTCTGGCGTCGCCGCTACGGCGCCAGCCCCGGCCCCCGCTGCCAGCGCGCCCAATGGGGCTGCACCGCGCGCCGCGCCCGAGCGCCCGTCACGACCTGAACCACCCCGCCCTGAACCACCGCGCCCTCCGGCACCGAGGCCGACGCCGATACAGCCCGCACCGGCAAGCCCCAGCCCGGCGTCTGAGCGCGTGCCGCAAGCGGCCCCGGCGCCACCCAGCCCGCAAGGGGCAGCGGCTGCCGAAGCCAGCCCGCAGCAGACCCTACACAACGCCGCCCCAAGCCACGCGCTGCCGGGCAGCGCTGCGAGTGCCCAAGGCAGCAGCGCCGCCGCCCAAGGCTCGACCGAAGCGGCAGCGGGCCGAGCGCCCGCCGCACCAGCCGCACCCGCCGCACCGCAGATCGTACTGCCCTCGAGCAGCGCCGCCCACCTGCACAACCCGGCCCCTGCCTACCCGGTCTTGAGCCGCCGCTTGGGCGAGCAAGGCCGCGTGCTGCTGCGGGTGCGCATCGAGGCCGACGGCAGCGCCTCGGCGGCACAAATCTACGCATCCAGCGGTTTTGTGCGGCTCGACCAAGCGGCGCAGCAGGCGGTGTTGCGCTGGCGTTTTGTGCCCGGCACCCGCAACGGCGAGGCGCAAGCGATGTGGTTCCTCGTCCCCATTCATTTCGTACTGGAGTAAAAAGCAAGCATGGAAACCCATTTTGGACTGACCTACGTCTGGCACCAAGGCGACTGGATCATTCGCGGCACCGCGCTCGTGCTGCTTGGCATGTCGATCGCCACTTGGGTGGTGATCGTGCTCAAGGCGCTGCACTTGCGCCAACTGCGTGCGCGTGCGCAAGTGCTGGAAAACTTCTGGCACAGCAAAGACTTTGCCGAAGGCCTCCACAAACTCGGCCCCGACGGCCACAACCCCTTCTACCTGCTGGCGCTGCAAGGGCGCGAAGCCACCAGCCACATCTTGCACCTGGACGGCGAACACCCACGCCAACTGCACGACAACCTCGACGTGAGCGACTGGGTTACGCGCTCCCTGCGCAACGCGCTCGACGACAGCAGCGCGCGCCTGCAGTCTGGCCTGGCCATCTTGGCCTCGGTCGGCTCCACCGCGCCCTACGTCGGGCTGTTTGGTACGGTCTGGAAGATCTACCACGCCCTGATCGGCATCGGGGCGGGCGGCACCGCCACCATCGACCAAGTGGCCGGGCCGATTGGTGCCGCGCTAATCATGACCGCGCTCGGGCTGGTGGTGGCCATTCCGGCCGTGCTGGGCTACAACGCATTGCTGCGCGGCAACAAAGCCATCCAGCACCGGCTCAACCGCTTCGCCCACGACCTGCACGCCTACTTCGTGACCGGGCACCGGGTGGCCTCGAACCGCCCCGGCGCTGCCAGCCCAGCAGCGGCGCCGGCCAGCCCACTCCGACACGAGGCACCCGCACCATGACCCCCTCCAACCTCGAACCCGACCAGGGCGAACTGCACAGCGAGATCAACATGATTCCGCTCATCGACGTGATGCTGGTGCTGCTGATCGTGTTTATCGTGACCGTGCCCGTGATCACGCACTCCATCGACGTGCAACTGCCGCGCGCCGCCACCGAGGCCAGTGCGCCGCAGCCGCAGGCGGTGCGCCTGAGCGTCGATGCGCAGGGCGGCTTTCACTGGAACGACGCCGCCGTGCCCGATGCCGAACTGATGCAGCGCTTGCACGCGCTGGCGCAGCAGGTGCCGCAACCCCCGCTGCATTTGGAAGGCGACGCCGCCGCCCGCTACGAGCGGGTGGCACTGGCCTTGGCCGCCGCGCAGCGCGCCGGCATCGAGCGGCTGGTGTTCATCACACAGCCCTGAGCCCTTGGGCTGGGGGCGATGCGCCGCCGCTGGCTTTTTTCTTGAATTTTCAAGCCGGGCCCGGCTCGAGCGCCCGTTTTCGGTGGCTTGTGCTGGCGGCTTCGCTACACTGTGAGCACAACAGGAGATCACCATGAGCCGAAAACCACGCCGCGAGGGCGGCACCCCCCGCACCACCCCGCCCGATCAGGCCCCACGGGCACGCCGCACCGCCGTCGTGGGAGCGGGCATGGCAGGTGTGGTGTGCGCACGCACACTGGCGCAGGCCGGCCACGAGGTGCTGCTGCTCGACAAACACCACAGCCCCGGCGGGCGCATGGCCACGCGCCTGACCGAATTTGGCGGCTTTGACCACGGGGCGCAGTTTTTCACCGTCACCGACGAGCGTTTCAAAAAGGCCTTGGCATTGCAACCCGAGCTGATCGCCCAGTGGCAGGTGCCCACCGTGCGCGTGCTCGACACCTTGGGACAAACACTGGCCAGCGCCAGCGCCATCGAGAAAGCGCGCTGGGTCGGCGTGCGTGGCATGAGCGAGCTGTTGCGCCAGTGGGCGCTGCCGCTGTCGGATGGCTCGCTCAACGCCAGCAGCCACTACAACACCCAGGTGGTGGGCATCGAGCCCGACGCCCTGAACCCCAAGCAGTGGCAGTTGCGCTGCGCCGGTGCTGCGGGCTCGCAACAAGTGATCGCTGGCCTCGACCAGGTGCTGCTGGCGCTGCCCGCCCCGCAGGCGCAGGCCTTGCTGTGCGCCAGCGCCTTGGTGCCCGAATGGGTGGCGGCACTGGATGCGGTCGAAACCGCCCCCTGCTGGACGCTGCTGCTGGCCTTTGCCCAAGCGGCCCCCGGCGGCCCTGAGCCCTTTGGACCCAACTGGCACGCCGCCAGCAGCGACCACCACCGCATCCGCTGGGTGGCGCGTGAAAACAGCAAGCCCGGGCGCTCCACCATCGAGCGCTGGACCGTGCAGGCCAGCCCGCAGTGGTCGGCCGAGCACCTAGAGGACGACGCCGAGCGCGTCAAGGCCAAGTTGCTCAAGGGCTTTGCCGAAGTCACCGGCATCCGCGCCGAGCCCACGCTGGCGCAGGTGCACCGCTGGCGCTACGCGCAGACGCTGCGTCCGCTTGGCCAGCCTTGCCTGTGGAACCCGGCGCTGGGCTTGGGCCTGAGCGGCGACTGGTGCTTGGGGCACCGGGTAGAAAACGCTTTCGTCTCGGGTCTGGAGCTGGCCCTGGCTGCGACTTGAGCGCATCGGGCGGCTGCTCTTGACTGGCCCACGCGGCTCGATCCGCACCCCCAGCGGCTACCGCGGCCGCTTCGCCCCCTCCCCCAGCGGGCCGCTGCACGCCGGCTCGCTGGTGGCAGCGCTGGCCAGTTGGCTCGATGCGCGCGCGCACCACGGCAGCTGGCTGCTGCGCTTGGAGGACGTGGACCGCCCGCGCTGCGTGCCCGGCGCCGACCGGCTGATCGTGCAGCAACTCGCCACCTGCGGCCTGTTGCCCGACCAGCCCCCCACTTGGCAGAGCGCCCACGAAGCGCGCTACACCGCAGCCTTGCACGCGCTGGCCGAGCGCGGCTGGGCCTACCCCTGCCACTGCAGCCGCAAACACATCGAAGCCGCACAGGCCGCCGCCGGGCTGTTGCGCCAGCGCCATGCGCCGCTGGTCTATCCCGGCACCTGCCGGCCCGAGCGGCTGGCGGGTGGCACCCAAGTCTTGGAAGACCCCAAAACCTCGCCAGGTTCGGTTGTCTTTGCCAGCTCCGGCCTGGTTGCAGCCACGGGCACTGAGACAAGCACCCCCAACACCCCGGCATGGCGGCTGCATGTGGGCCGGGTGCAGCAGGCGCTGGGCCTGCCCGAAGTCACGCACTGGCACGACCGCCGCCTTGGGGCCCAGCAGCAGGCGCTGGCGCACGAGGTGGGCGACTTCGTGCTGCGCCGCGCCGACGGCCTGTGGGCCTACCAGTTGGCGGTCGTGGTAGACGACGCCGCGCAAGGCATCACGCACGTGGTGCGCGGTGCCGACCTGGCCGACAACACGGCACGCCAACTGCTGCTGCAAGCCGCGCTCGGCCTGCCCTCGCCGCAGCACCTGCACACCCCGCTGGTGCTGGGCGCCGACGGCAGCAAACTCTCCAAGCAAAACGGCGCCGCCGCGCTGGACCTGCACGACCCGCTGGCCGCCCTCAACCAAGCCGCCACCGTACTCGGCCTGCCTGCCCACGCCGGCCCATTGCCGCAGGCGCTGGCCGACTGGACCGGGCACTGGGCGCGCCGCTGGGGCCAGCGCGCATAGCGAGGCTATTGCAGAGCCTCACAAGCACTGATATCCGGTTTGCTATGGCACAACGTTTGTGCCACAATGGCTTGCGCCCTGCAGGGCGGTGGGTTTTCGGCTCAAGCAAGGAATTTTGCGCTCATGATTCAAACCGTTGAAGCCATCGTTGACGAGTGCGGTGTGGTCCGGTTGCTCGAACCGCTGCACCTAGCCCGACGCCATCGGGCATTCCTCACGGTTTTGGCAGACGAGCCTGCTGCCGACCACGAGGCGGCCCTGCTGAGCGAGGCATCGCTGGCTCAAGACTGGCTCCGCCCCGAGGAGGACGCCGCGTGGGCACACCTGCAGCAGGCTCGGTAGTTCTCGTACCCTTCCCCTTTTCCGACCTGTCGCAATCCAAGCGCCGTCCTGCGGTCGTGCTCGCCGAGGCAGGCCGCGGCGACTGGATTTTGTGCCAAATCACGAGCAAGGCGTATGCAGACAGCCGTGCGGTTCTGCTTACAGACGATGATTTTGAATGCGGCAGCCTTCGCATCGAGAGCCATGCCCGACCCGCCAAGCTCTTCACCGCGCATGAGGGTTTATTTATTTCCGAACCAGGTGTGCTCACTGCCGCGTCGCTCAAGCGCATCAGGGACACAGTCGTCACTGTGATCCAGGGCAAGCCTTAGCCCACCTCAGGTGCCACCTGCCTACAATCGGGCGCGTGAAACCCGATAGCCCTACCCCTGACTGCACTGACACCGCTTTGAGTGCGCCCGTACCGGCCGCCGCAACCGCCACGGCACCCGTTGCAGAGGCGGCCTCTGCCGCCAATGCCGCCCCCGCCTCAGACTACCCCGCCTCGCACCCCCGAATCAAAAGCTTCGTCAAACGCGGCGGGCGCACCACCACCGCCCAAGCGCGTGCCTGGGCCGAGCTGGGGGCGCGCTACCTGCTGCCCTTTGCTCCGCAGCCGCTGCAACCCGAGCCGGTGTTTGGCCGCCGCGCGCCGCTGATTTTGGAAATTGGCTTTGGCATGGGCGAGGCCAGCGCCCACATCGCCCGGCTGCGCCCCGGCGACGATTTTTTGTGCTGCGAAGTGCATGCGCCCGGCGTGGGGGCGCTGCTCAGGCGCATCAGCGAGCAAGGCCTGGGCAACGTTCGCATCGTGGCGCACGACGCGGTGGAGGTGCTGCAGCACATGCTGCCCGAGGGCACGCTGGCTGGCGTGCATATTTTTTTCCCCGACCCTTGGCACAAGCTGCGCCACCACAAGCGCCGCCTGCTGCAGCCGCCGCTGGTGGCGCTGCTGGCCAGCCGCCTCCAAGCCGGTGCCTACCTGCACTGCGCCACCGACTGGCAGCCCTACGCCGAGCAGATGCTGCAGGTGCTGGGCGCCGAACCGCTGCTGGCCAACACCGCCAGCGATCCCGCCCTGGGCGGCTACGCCCCCAAACCCGACTACCGCCCCCTGACCAAGTTCGAACAGCGCGGCTTGCGCCTGGGGCACGGGGTCTGGGATCTGGTGTTCGTGCGCCGCCCACACATCCCATGAACCCACCCCCAAGCACCTTTGACCCGCGCTGGCTAGTCGGGCTGGATGCCTTGGCCGAGCAGTCCATCGGCCTGTCGGAGCCCAATCCGCGCGTGGCCTGCCGCATCATCGCCCCAGACGGGCGCGCCTTCGAGGGCCACACCCAGCACGCCGGCGGGCCGCATGCCGAGGTGATGGCACTGCGCGCGGCGGCTGCGGCCGGGGCCGATCTGCGCGGGGGCAGCGCCGTGGTCACGCTGGAGCCGTGCAGCCACCACGGCCGCACCCCGCCCTGCTGCGAGGCGCTGATCGAAGCCGGGCTGGCGCGGGTGCTGGTGGCGCTGCCCGACCCGAACCCGCTGGTGGGCGGGCGCGGCATCGCGCGCCTGCGCGCTGCAGGCATCGAGGTGCAGGTATTACCCCCCGCGCACCCGCTGGCCGTGGCCACACGCGAATTGAATCTGGGTTTTTTGAGCCGCATGGAGCGCGGCCGGCCTTGGGTGCGGCTCAAAGTGGCCACCTCGCTCGACGGCCGCACCGCGTTGCCCAACGGTGCCAGCCAGTGGATCACCGGCGCCGCAGCGCGCACCGACGGCCACCGCTGGCGCCGCCGCGCCGGTGCGCTGCTCACCGGCATCGGCACCGTGCGCGCCGACGACCCCCGGCTCGACGTGCGCTTGGTGCCCACGGCGCGCCAGCCGGTGCGGGTGCTGCTCGATGCGCAGCTGGCCGTTGACCGCCAAGCGCGCATGCTGCAGCCACCGGGGCCGGTCTGGCTCTATTGCGCCAGCGATTCCGCCAACACCCCCCACCGCGCCGCCCTGCAAGCGCTGGGCGTGCAGGTGCTAGCCTGCCCAGCCGCAGGCGCGCCGCTGCGCCTCGATTTGGAGCACCTGCTGCGCGACCTGGCGGCGCGCGAGATCAACGAGCTGCACTTGGAAGCCGGGCCGGGCCTGAACGGGGCCTTTTTGCGCGCTGGTCTGGTCGATGAACTGCTGCTCTACCTGGCCCCGACCCTGCTCGGGCCCGGTGCCCCGTTGGCGCAGCTCGACGCGCTGCACGCACTCAGTGGCGGCCTGCCGCTGGCTTTCACCGACTGCAGCGCCATCGGCCCCGACTTGCGCATCCGCGCCCGCGTGCTGCCTAGGCCTGCGGGCGGCGTCGCCGCCGGACAGTGAAGCCGTGGCCCACGTCCCCAAAAACCCCGCCATCCCGATGCGCGGCGGCGTCTCGCCCAGTTGCCTGGCGCTGCCGCAGATGCGCCAGCCGCCTTGGCCCACGCTGCTCGACTACCTGGCCCAGCGCCTGCCGCGCATCCCGCGCGCGCAGTGGCAACAGCGCCTGGCCGACGGCCTGGTGTGCGCCGACGACGGCCGCGCACTGCCACCCCACAGCCCCTACCTGGGCGGCAGCCGGATCTATTACTGGCGCGATCTGGCCATCGAGCCCCCGATTCCCTTCGAAGCCACGGTGCTGCACCGCTGCGCGCACCTGGTGGTGGCCGACAAGCCGCATTTTTTGCCCGTGACCCCAGGTGGGCGCTACGTGCAGCAAACGCTGCTGGTGCGCCTCAAGCAGCAACTCGGCCTGCCCGATTTGAGCCCGCTGCACCGGCTGGACCGCGAAACCGCCGGGCTGGTGCTGCTCTGCGTCAACCCGGCCGAGCGCGACGCCTACCAGCGCCTGTTTCGCCAGCGCCAGGTGCACAAAGATTACGAAGCCATCGCCGCCGCTGCCCCGCACCTGGATTGGCCGCAAGTGCGGCGCAGCCACATCCGCGAATGCGAAGGCGCTTTTTACAAGATGCGCGAAGCCCTGCCGCACGAGGGCTGGCCCGACAACAGCGAAACCCGCATCGAGCCGCTGGAGCAGCGCGGGCCTTGGGCGCGCTACCGGCTGCAACCGGTGAGCGGGCGCCGGCACCAATTGCGCGTGCACATGCTGGGGCTGGGCTTGCCGATTGTGGGCGACCAGTTCTACCCCGAGGTGCGGCGCGCGCCCGGCGCGGCCGAAGACTACGCCGAACCGCTGCGCCTGCTGGCACGCGCGATCGCCTTCACCGACCCCGTCACCGGGCAGGCGCGTTGCTTCGAGAGCGCGCTCACGCTGGATTGGCCCAGCGCGGTTTGACCCAAAACCCCAAACTCAAACCCGCTCGCGCACCCAGCCCGCCACGCTGGCCAGCGCCTGCGGCAGCGCCTGCGCGTCGGTGCCGCCGGCCATGGCCAGATCGGACTTGCCGCCGCCCTTGCCGCCCACCTGCTGCGCCACGAAGTTCACCAGTTCGCCCGCCTTGAGGCGGCCCATGCAGTCGGGCGTGACGCCTGCGGCCAACTGCACCTTGCCACCCTCGACGGTGGCCAGCACGATGGCGGCGCTGCCCAAGCGGGCCTTGAGCCGGTCCAGCGTCTCGCGCAGCGCCTTGGCGTCGGCCCCCTGCAGGTTGGCGGCCAGCACCTGCACCCCGCCCACCTCGATTGCCTGCGCCAGCAGCTCGTCGCCTTGGGAAGCCGCCAGCTTGCCCTTGAGCGCCGCCACCTCTTTTTCCAGCGCCCGCATCTGCTCCAGCACGGTGTGCAGGCGCGGCACCAGCTCGGGCACCGGGGCTTTGAGCGCCTCGGCCGCCGCCGCCACGCTGGCCTCAATCTGCTGCAGGTAGGCCAGCGCGTGCGCGCCGGTCACGGCCTCGATGCGCCGCACCCCGGCCGCCACCCCGCCCTCCGAGACGATCTTGAACAAGCCGATGTCGCCGGTGGCGCGCACGTGGGTGCCGCCGCAGAGCTCGCGGCTGCGCCCGATGTCGAGCACGCGCACGAATTCGCCGTATTTCTCGCCAAACAGCATCAGCGCGCCAGACTGCTGGGCACGCTCCAAGTCCATCAGCCGCGCCTCGGTGGCTTGGTTGGCCAGAATCTGCGCGTTCACCTGCTCTTCGATGGCGCGGCATTCGGCTTCGGTCAGGGGTGCGTGGTGCGCAAAGTCAAAGCGCGTGCGCTCGGGCGTGACCAACGAGCCTTTTTGCTGCACGTGCTCGCCCAGCACCTCGCGCAAGGCCAGGTGCAGCAAGTGGGTGGCGCTGTGGTTGCGCACAATGGCGGCGCGGCGCGCGGCGTCCACCTCGGCCAGCACGTGGTCGCCCACGGCCAGCGTACCGGCCTCCAGTTGCCCGTGGTGGCCATAGACATCGGCCTTGATTTTTTGTGTGTCCTGCACCGCAAAGTGCGCCGAGCCGCTGTGCAGGCGGCCGCTGTCGCCCACTTGGCCGCCGGATTCGGCATAAAAAGGCGTGGCTTCGAGCACCACCACCCCGGCTTGCCCGTGTTTGAGCTCGGGTACCGGCAGCCCGTCGCGGTAGAGCGCCAGCACCTTGGCGCTGGCCTGCAGCGCGCCGTAGCCCACGAACTCGTTGCCGTGGCCGGTGTAGTCGAGCCCGCGCTCCATCTTGAACTTGCCCGCTGCGCGCGCCTGCGTTTTCTGGCGCTCCATGGCGGCGTGGAAACCGGCCTCATCCACCGCCAGGCCGCGCTCGCGGCACACATCGTGCGTCAGGTCGAGCGGGAAACCGTAGGTGTCGTGCAGCTTGAAAGCCACGTCGCCGGGCAGCACCGTGCTTCCGCCAGCCAGCGCGGTTTCCAGCAGTTGCATGCCGTTTTCCAGTGTCTCGTAAAAGCGCTCCTCCTCGATCTGCAGCAACCCGGCGATGCGCGCGGCGCTGGCGGCCAGGTGCGGGTAGGCAGCGCCCATTTGCTGCACCAGCTCGGGCAGCAGCCGGTGCAAAAACGGCACCATGCAACCCAGCTTGTAGCCGTGCCGGATGGCGCGCCGGATGATGCGCCGCAGCACATAGCCGCGCCCCTCGTTGGCGGGCAAGACGCCGTCGGCGATCAAAAACGCGCTGGCGCGCAGGTGGTCGGCGATCACGCGCAGCGAAGGGCTGCCGGGGTCGGTCGTGCCGGTGACGCGCGCCGCCCCCTGCACCAGCGCCTGAAACAGGTCGATCTGGTAGTTGCTGTGTACGTGCTGCAACACCGCCGCCAGCCGCTCCAGCCCCATACCCGTATCAACACAGGGCGCGGGCAGTGGCTTGAGCGTGCCGTCGGTCTGCATATCGAACTGCATGAACACGTGGTTCCAGATTTCGATGTAGCGGTCGCCGTCGGCCTCGGGGCTGCCGGGCGGGCCGCCCGCCACCTCGGGGCCGTGGTCGTAGAAAATCTCGGAGCAGGGGCCGCAGGGGCCGGTGTCGGCCATCATCCAGAAGTTGTCGGACTGGTACTTGCCGCCCTTGTTGTCGCCGATGCGCACCACGCGCTCGGGCGGCAGGCCGATCTCTTGGGTCCAGATCTCGTAGGCTTCGTCGTCGTCGATGTACACCGTGGCCCAGAGCCGATCGGCGGGCAAGCCATAGACTTGCGTCAGCAGCTCCCAGCCCCAGTGCAGCGATTCGCGCTTGAAGTAGTCGCCAAAGCTCCAGTTGCCCAGCATCTCGAAAAAGGTGTGGTGCCGTGCGGTATAGCCCACGTTTTCCAGATCGTTGTGCTTGCCGCCGGCGCGCAAACAGGCTTGAACCGAAGCCGCACGCACATAGGGCCGGCGGTCGGTGCCGAGGAACACGTCCTTGAACTGCACCATGCCGGAGTTGGTGAACATCAGCGTCGGGTCGTTGGCGGGAACCAGCGGGCTCGACGGCACCACGCTGTGGCCGCGCTGGGCAAAGAAGTCCAGAAAGGTCTGGCGAATCTCGGCCACGGAGGCCACGGGCGGGGTCAGGGTGCTGGAGGTCATGGTCGGGCGCTCGGTTAAACCTTGAATTTTATTCGCCTGCGCTATGCTCACGCCCATGCGCCTGAACCTGATTTACGCCCGCGCCGCCAATGGCGTGATTGGCCTGCACAACCGCTTGCCCTGGCATTTGCCCGAAGATTTGGCGCACTTCAAGCGCCACACCCTAGGCTGCCCGGTGCTCATGGGCCGCGCCACTTGGGATGGCCTGCCGCCGCGCTTTAAGCCCCTGCCCGGGCGGCCCAATCTGGTGCTCACACGCCACCCAGAGCGCGCCGCTGCCCTAGAGGCCGAAGGGGCCCTGCCCTGCACCAGCCTAGAGGACGCGCTGGCCCAGTGCGCCCAGATGCAGCCGCCGCCGCCCGAGGTGTGGGTGATCGGCGGCGCGCAGCTCTACGCACAGGCGCTGCCCTTGGCCAGCCGGGTGCTGGCAACCGAAATCTGGGCCGACTTCGAGGGCGACGCCTACGCCCCTTCGCTGGGCCCGGAGTGGCAGGAATGCAGCCGCGAGCCCGTCACCAGCGCCAGCGGCTTGCGGCTGGATTTTGTTTGTTACCAGCGCCAGCCGCTGCCCGCCACCGTTTAGGGCCCGGGTTGGGTCGGCGGCTTTTTTGCCGGCAGCTTGGGTGGCGGCTGCAGGTAGCGCGCATCGGACCAAGTCGCCAGCCACTGTGGCGCAAAGGCCACGAACACCGACGCGATCAGGCCGGTCAGGAAGGCATCGCCCCAGGCCATGATCCAGCGCGCCACCAGCGCATGTTGCAGATTTTGCTGACCCAGCGCGTGGTGGATCAGCTCAAACCCCACCCCGGCCACAAACACCGCCAGCGCCGTGCCCAGAAAGGCGCGCCCCAGGGTGTAGATGAAAATATTGGGCGGCAACCAGCGCCGCAACCCGGCCCCCACCGCCAAAGCCAGCGTGGCCGGCACCAGCCCCATCCAGAACCACTGCGACAGCAGCTCGGGCAACGGCGCCTCGCCCAGCAGCCCGACCAGCAGCGCCACCAGCGCCAGCACCGGCACCGCCAACGGCCAACCCAGCAGCAGCAGCACCAGCGGGGCCCCGGAAAACTGCAAGGCCAGCCCCTGTGGCAAATTTTGTGGCATCAGCCACAGCCAAGGCAGCAGCACCAGCGTGGCCAAGGTGGGCGTGAGCAAGGCACCCCCGACCAGCAGGCGCCAAGGCCGCATGGCCAGCGCAAGCGCCAGCGCCAGCAGGCCGACGCTGGCCTCCAGCCAAGTCAGCGCGGTCCAGGCTGCATCTTCCATGGACTGGCTTTTATGAAACTAGGCCTAACCGCGCATGCCCGGCAGCTTGGGCATGCCCATGCCGCCCATGCCGCCGCCGAGCTGCTTCATCATCTTCATCAGGCCGCCGCCTTTCATTTTTTTCATCATGCCCTGCATCTGCTCAAACTCCTTGAGCAAGCGGTTCACCTCCTGCACCTGCACCCCGGCCCCAGCGGCGATGCGGCGCTTGCGCGTGGCCTTGATCAGCTCGGGTTTGCGCCGCTCGGTGGGCGTCATGCTGCAAATGATGCCCTCTTTGCGCCGCACCTCTTTGTCGGCGCGGTCCATGTCGGCGGCACCGGCTTTGGCCGAAAACTGTGCGGGCAGCTTGTCGATGAAATTGGCCAAGCCGCCCATTTTTTTCATCTGCCGGATCTGCTCCAGAAAATCTTGCAGCGTAAAGCCCTCGCCGCTCTTGATCTTGGCGGCAAACTTCTGCGCCTGCGCCACATCGACCCCGGCCGTGACCTGCTCCACCAGCGCCACGATGTCGCCCATGCCCAAAATGCGCCCGGCGTGGCGCTCGGCGTCGAAGGCCTCCAGCCCGTCGAGCTTTTCGCTGACACCGGCAAACTTGATCGGCACCCCGGTCACGGCGCGCACCGACAGCGCCGCGCCGCCGCGCGCGTCGCCGTCGAGCTTGGTGAGCACGATGCCGGTGAGCGGCAGCGCCTCCTTGAAGGCGCGCGCGGTGTTGATGGCGTCTTGCCCCTGCATCGCATCGACCACGAACAGCGTTTCGACCGGGTTCAGAACCGCATGCAACTCCTTGATTTCGTCCATCAGCACCGCGTCGATCGCCAGCCGCCCAGCGGTATCGACCAGCAGCACGTCGAAGTGGTGTTTGCGCGCGTAGTCGAGCGCGGCGCGTGCGATGTCCAGCGGTTTTTGCTGCGCCGTGCTCGGGAACCACTCGGCCCCGGCCTGCGCCGTGACGGTTTTCAACTGCTCGATGGCGGCCGGCCGATAGACGTCGCCCGACACGGTGAGCACTTTTTTCTTGCGCTTTTCGATCAGGTGCCGGGCCAGCTTGGCGGTGCTGGTGGTTTTGCCCGCGCCCTGCAAACCGGCCATCAGCACCACGGCGGGCGGTTGCGCCGCCAGATTGAGCTCGCCCGCTGTGCCCGCGCCCATGGTGGCGGCGAGCTCTTTGTGGATGATGCCGACCAGCACCTGCCCCGGCGTGAGCGAACCCACCACCTCGGCACCGAGCGCCTTGCCCTTGACGCGGGCAATGAAGTCGCGCACCACCGGCAGCGCCACGTCGGCCTCCAGCAGCGCCAGCCGCACCTCGCGCAGCATCTCGGCCACGTTGTCTTCGGTGATGCGCGCCTGGCCGCGCAATTCTTTGACCAAGCGTGAGAGTTTTTCGGTAAGGGCAGAGGCCATGCGAACAATCGTGAGCGGGTTTAAACTCCGAGCATGATACTCGCCACAAGCCCATGGTGGAGCACCGCCCCTGCGCTGGGTGCGGCGCTGGGCTACCTCTTGCTGGCGCTGGGTTCGCAGCGGCTCGAACGCGGCGCCATCAGCGCGCTGATGCTGGTGGTGTGGGCGCTGCATGGGCTGGCGCTGTTTGCGGCGCTGGGCGTGACGCCGGCGCGCTTTGGCTTTGCCACCACGCTCTCGGTCACGGCTTGGCTGGTGCTCACGGTCTATGCCATCGAAACCCGGCTCTACCCGCAACTGGCCACGCGCTGGACGCTGGCCGGCTTGGGTGCCCCGGCCGTGCTGCTGGCGCTGCTGTTTCCGGGGCAGGCCTTGCCGGTGCTGCTCTCGGGCTGGTTGCCGCTGCACTGGGCGTTTGGCGTGGCCTCCTACGGCTTGCTCGGGGTGGCGGTGGCGCACGCTTGGATGATGCAGCGCAGCGAGCAACTGATGCGCAGCGGCCAGCCCGCCCCGCAGGTGCTGCCGCTCTTGATGCTGGAGCGCATCACCTTTCGCTTCGTTGCCGCGGCCTTCGTGCTGCTCACCCTGACCTTGCTGGCCGGGGTGTATTTTTCTTGGCTGCTGCACGCCAGCGGCTGGGCTTGGACGCACAAAACCGTTTTCACCCTGCTCTCGTGGGCTGTGCTGGGGGTGCTGCTGCTGGGGCGCTGGCGCTACGGCTGGCGCGGCTGGCGGGCGGCGCGCATGCTCTATTTGGCGGCAGGCTTGTTGCTGCTGGGCTATGTGGGTTCGCGCTTCGTGATCGAAGTGTTGTTGCAACGGGTACCGGTATGAAGTACGCCTTGCTGGCCGTGGTGCTGCTGGCGGCTTTTTTCATCTGGCGCCACAAGCGCCGCCAGCGCCAACGCGAGCTGCAACAGCAGCAAACGCAGCGCGAGGCGGCCGAGCGTGAGCGCAAGCTGGGGCGGCCGGTGCCCATGACCGCCTGCCGCCACTGCGGCCTGCACCTGCCACTGGCCGATGCCACCGCAGGCAAACTGGGGCACTACTGTGGGCCAGAACACCGCCAACGCGCCGAAGACTGAGCCCGCTGCGCCGTTGGGTGTGACCGACTTCGCCCCAACTTGGTTTTTGCCCATCCCCGATGCGGCAGCGCTCCATGCCTTGGGCGCCGACTCCACCCCCCTCGAATCGAGCACCCGCCTCTGGCGCTATTTCATGCTGGTGCGCCTGCTGGTGGCGCTTGGTCTGACGGGCTGGATGCTCTGGTCCTACCTCCACACCGGCACCCCCCTGTGGCTGTTGCTGGCGTGCGGGGTCTATTTGTTTTCGACGGCGGCGGTGCTGCGCTGGAGCCGGCCGGCCAGCGCCGACTCGTTCTGGTCGATCGGCTGGGGCCTGACCCTGTGGATCGATCTGGTTTTTTTTGGCCTGCTGCAAACCCTGCACAGCGGTGTCATCAACTACATGCCCTTGTTCATCTTGCCCGTGTTGCTGGCTTCGGTGCTGGGGCCGCTGCGGCTGGCGCTGGGCAGCGCGGCCTTTGCCACGCTGGTGCTGCTGTTCGATGCGCTGGCGGGCGATCTGCTCGGCCCCCAGCAGGCAACCACCTATGTGCAGGGCGCCATCTCAGGGGCGGGGCTGTTCATCGTGGCCCTGTTGGTGCACCAGTTGGCGCGCCGCTTGGGGCGCGAACAAGCCCAAGCCAGCAGCCACCGCGCCATGGCCGACGCGCAAGCCCAAGTCAATCAGATTATCGCCACCGGCCTGAGTGAGGGGGTGTTGGTGATCGATGCGCGCGGCCAAATCTGGCACGCCAACCCGGCCGCTTGCGCCATGCTGGGTGCCCCGGGCGAGCGACCGCCTTATGCGCTGCTGCCCACCCTGCCCGCCTGGCCCCTGCTGTCGAGCTGGGCCCGCGCCTTGCTGGCACAGGGGAGCCACATGGATTGCACCATGCGCCTGCCCCGGCCTAGCCAAGAAGCGCTGCAGGTCCAGTTGCGCGCCCACATCAACTGGCCGGCGCCACACAGCCCGGCGCAGCCCGCTTGCGTCATCTTCATTGAAAGCCTGCGCGACGTCGAAGCCCGCGTGCGCAACGAAAAACTGGCCGCCATGGGCCGGGTGTCGGCGGCGGTGGCGCACGAAATCCGCAACCCGCTGGCGGCCATCAGCCAAGCCAACGCCCTGCTGACCGAAGAGGCGCTGACCCCCGCACAACAGCGCCTGAGCACCATGATCGGGCAAAACGCCAAACGGCTGGGCCGAACCGTGGACGACATCTTGGAGCTGGCCAAGCTGCCGGCGCGCCCCGACTTGGCCTTGCCGCTGCTGCAGCTCGACGCCGAGGCATCCGACATCGTGGCCGACTGGCAAGCGATCAACCCAAGCAGCAACCTGGTCTGGCAACCCGGTGCGCCCGCGACCGCGGTGCACTTTGAGGCCGAGCACCTGCGCCGGGTGGTCATCAATTTGCTCGACAACGCGCGCCGCCATGCCCCACCAAATGCCACGCCCAACGCCCCCGCGCTGCAAGTCAGCACCCACGACAGCCCCGATGGGGTCTGGCTGGAAGTCTGGAACGCAGGCCCTCCGATGCCCGACGAAGTCGAGGCACACCTGTTTGAGCCCTTCAACTCATCCCACAGCCGCTCCAGCGGACTCGGTCTGTACCTCGCGCGTCAACTGTGCCAAGTCTATCGGGCGCAGCTCGACTACCAGCAGCAGACCCGGCAAGGCAGCAACGGCCACTGCTTCGTGCTGCGCTGGAACGTGCGCCAAAATCCCAACGAGGGACGGCTGCCCCAGCTCGACTTCACCTTGTAAGCGCCCGCCACAACCCGACCCCTTGCCATGTCCGCTGCTGCCCCCACCCCCTCGCGCCTGCTCGTGGTCGACGACGAACCCGATTTGCTCACGCTCTATGAGCTGACGCTGCGAAAAAGCGGGCATCAAGTGGCCGCCGCCAGCGATCTGGCGCAGGCGCGCGCCCTGCTGGCCACGCAGCGCTTCGACGCCCTGATCACCGACATGCGCCTGCCCGACGGTTTGGGGCTGGAGCTGGTGCGCGAACTGACCCAGGCTGGCCGGTCCGAAAAAACCATCGTGGTGACCGCCTACGGATCAGCCAACAACGCCGTCGAAGCCCTCAAAGCCGGCGCCTTTGACTACCTCACCAAACCCGTGGCCCCGGCGCAACTGCGCGCGGCAGTGGCCAATGCGCTGCAAGCCGCCCGGCCGCCTTGCAGCGCGGCGCAGACCAACCCGGTCAAACCCACAGCCGCGGGGGCCGGGCTGGACCGGGGTGAGGAATTGGAACGTGTGACTGACGAACCCCGGCGCAACACAGTCACGGCCCTAGGCCCGATGGCGGGGGCCGGGCTGGGCCGGGGTGAGGAATCGGAACGTGTGACTGACGAACCCCGGCCCAGCCCGGCCCCCGCCACCGCCACCGGCGCGCTGCAACAACTGGTGGGCCGCAGCCCCGCCATGTGCGCGCTGCGCGAGCGCGTGTTGCGGGTCGCGCGCAGCATGGCCCCGGTGCTGGTGCTGGGCGAATCAGGCACCGGCAAGGAACTGGTGGCGCGCGCCCTGCACCACTGCAGCCACCGCAGCGACGGCCCCTTTGTTGCCGTCAACTGCGGCGCCATCCCCGATACCCTGCTTGAAGCCGAGTTCTTTGGCGTGCGCAAAGGCGCTTACACCGGCGCCAGCGCGCACCGCGAAGGTTACTTTCAGGCCGCGCGTGGGGGTACCCTGTTTCTGGACGAGATCGGCGATTTGCCGCATCCGATGCAGGTCAAGCTGTTGCGGGCGGTGCAAGAGCGGCGCGTGCGCAGCCTCGGCGCCACCGACGACGAAGCAACCGATGTGCGGCTGATCAGCGCCACCCACATCGACCTCGAACGGGCGGTGGCTGCGGGGCGCTTTCGGCAAGATTTGTATTACCGCCTGAACGTGATCGACCTGCACCTGCCCCCCTTGCGCGAACGCCTCGAAGACCTGACTGAACTCGCGCAATCCTTGCTGCAACGTCTGAGCGAGCGCAACGGCAACCCCGAGCCACCCGTGCTCAGCCCCGCCGCGCTGGCCCGCTTGGCCCAGCATCCCTTCCCCGGCAATGTGCGCGAACTGGAAAACCTGCTCGAACGCGCGCTCGCCCTGCACCACGGCCCCGTGCTCGACGCCGAAGCGGTCTGGACGCCGCCGCCCGCAGCGCAGCGCGCCTTGCCCGAGGCCAGCAACGGCCATGCGGCGGATTTCAGCCCCACCCAGCCGCCTGCAGACGGCTGGCCTGCCCCAGCCCCCGATGAGCACGCCCCCACCCGGGAGCAACTGCTGGCTTGGCTCAACCTGCACCGCTGGAACCAGTCGCGTGCCGCACGCCAGCTCGGCTGGACGCTGGCCAAACTGCGCTACTGGATGCAGCGCCACGGCCTGACCGATGCGGCGGCCCACCACTGAAGCCGCGCCCCATGCCGACTTAAAAAGCGGCGCCGCTCAGTCTTGCGGCCTGAACCCTAGGATGAGGACGCTGGGAACCCGGCCGTCGGTGTCGCGCGGCAAGCGCCCGGTGCGCTCGATCGCCCGCAGCACCGCCGCATCCCAGCCGGCATGGCCGCTCGATTGCAGCAAGCGGGTGCTCAGGATCGTGCCATCGGGCAGCGCACGCAGCTCGACCTCGGCGCGCGGGTTGGCGCCCAACACCTCGGTAAACACGATGTTGGGCCGGATCGCAGCCGCCAAGCGACTGGCGTAGCCGGGAGATGGACTGGCAGCGGGCGCAGCGGCCACTGGGCTGGCCGCCGCAGTGGCCGCCGCGCGGCCCATGATGCGCTCGATGTTGCGCTGGTGCTCGGCCTCGCGCTGGGCCTCTTGCTCACGCCGTTCGCGTTCGGCCAGCTGAGCTTGGCGTTGCTCGATCCGTTCGCGCTCGCGCTGCTGCTCGATGGCGATGGTCGCAGCGGGAGCGGGCGTGGGCGTCTGAACTCGGGCCGCAGGCGGTGCAGGCGTGGGCGGGCGAACCACGGGCGGCGCTGGCGGAGGTGGCGCTGGCGGTGCAGGGGGCACAGGCGCCGGTACCGGTGTGGGTGCTGGGGGTGCCTGCGCGGCCTGCGGCAATTGCGCCCACAGCTCGGCCTGCACCACCTGCATGGCGGGCTCGCGCTGCCAGTTCACGCTGGCGCTCAAGGCCAGCACCAGCAGCGCGTGTATCCCCAGCGCCAGCGCCAAAGGCAGGCGCCAATGGCCCGGGGCGGGAGGGTTGAGGTCGGGTGGGGTTGGGTGCATCCCGCGCTGCCAGGCTGTGCTCAGGGGGGCGGTGGTGTTCAGGGCGTGGCTTCTTGCACCGCCAAGCCGATGCGCGCCACCCCGGCGCGCTGCAGCGCGTCCATGGCATCGATCACCGCTTCGTAGCGCACGCTGCGGTCGGCGCTGATGAGCACCGGCACGGCGCCAGGTGCGGGGGCCTCAAGGGCTGCGGCACCCGGAGCGGTACCTGGGGCTGCAGCGGGCGCAGCCGCTTGCAAGGCCAGCACCCGCGCCGGCAGTTGCTCCAGCGCAACGGGTTGCGCCGGGCCGGCGGCGGCGCTGTCGCGCAGCTCGATTTGGCCCTGGGCGTCGATCACGATGTGGATGAAGCGCTCGGGCTGGCGCGCCGCCTGGCCCACGCTGGGCAGCTCGATTTGGCCCGGCACGATCAGGGTGGCGGTGACCATGAAGATGATCAGCAGCACCAGCATCACGTCGATGAAGGGCACCATATTGATCTGGCTCATGGTGCGGCGGCCTCGGCCACGGGATGCGACGGCGGGCATGGCGCTCTGTGCTCCGTGCGCCTTAGCGCGGGCCTGCCGTGGCAGTGGACATCGATGCGCCGCTGGCACCCGGAGCGCCGGGCTGACCCAGTGCGGCCACGTTGCGCTGCAGGATATTGGAGAACTCGTCGATGAAGCTCTCCATGCGGTTGGCGGCGCGGTCGATGTCGTGCGCAAAGCGGTTGTAGGCCACCACGGCCGGGATAGCAGCAAACAGGCTGATGGCGGTGGCCACCAGCGCTTCGGCGATGCCGGGTGCCACCACCGCCAGCGTGACCTGCGCCATGGCGCCAATGCCGGTGAAGGCGTGCATGATGCCCCAAACCGTGCCGAACAGCCCAACGTAGGGCGCCACCGAGCCGACCGAGCCCAAGAAAGACATATTCGCTTCCAGCGCATCGACCTCGCGCTGCAGGCTGGCGCGCATGGCGCGCCGGGCCCCGTCGAGCAGCGCGTCGGGCTGGGTCACGCGGCGGTCGCGCAGCTTGTGGAATTCGCGCATGCCGCTGGCAAAAATGCGCTCGGTCGGGCTGGCCTCGGGGGCGCGCTGCAGCGCCGCTTGGTAGAGCTCGTTGAGCTGGCCACCAGACCAGAAATCGCGCTCGAATTCGTCGCTCAGGCGCTGCACGCGACGCAGCAGCAAGCCTTTGCGAAAAATCGCGGCCCAGCTCAGGATCGAGGCCAAGATGAGCAGCAGCACCACCGCCTGCACCACCCAAGTGGCTTCGAGCATGAGTTGGATGACGGAAAATTCCGGTTTCATGATTGATTCAGCAAATGAACGAGGGCCGGCGGCAGGCGCAGCGGGCGCAGGGTGGCGGCATCGACCCAGCCGATGCGGATGCTGGCATCGCACAGCAGCTCGGCGACGGCGGGCTCTAGGGCCTCCGCGGCACGGGCCGCTGCAGCGCCCGGGTCTGCTAGGCTGCTATGCGGCGGCAACAGGCGCGCCTTCTGTTGCAGTGTCATGGAAGCGCGCCCAAGTTCCGTGACGCGCGCGCTCACTTGCAACAAATCGTCGAGCCGCGCCGGGCGGTGGTAGCGCAGCGCAGTTTCGGTCACCACAAACAGGCCGCCGGTCTGCTCGCGCAGGCGCTGCTGCTCCAGCCCCAAGCTGCGCAGCCATTCGGTGCGCGCGCGCTCAAAGAACTTGAGGTAGTTGGCGTAAAAAACGATGCCACCGGCGTCGGTGTCTTCCCAATAGACGCGCACCGGCCAGCGAAAGGTTTGTGACATGGTGGCGGTCGATTCAAGGGTGCGGCGCTTCGGGTGCGCTGGCACTGGGAGCGTGGGCCGGGCGGGCCGGGCGGTTGGCGGCGTCGCGCTGCACCTCGGCGTTGCGCCACTGCGGGGCCAGTTGGTTGAGCACGCCGTTGACGTATTTGTGGCCGTCGGTGCCGCCAAACGATTTGGCCAGCTCGATGCACTCGTTGAGCACCACGCGCCAGGGCACGTCGAGGCAGTGCTGCAGCTCGTAGGCCCCGATCCACAGCACCGCGTGCTCGATCGGTGACAGCTCCACCAGCGGCCGGTCGAGCAGCGGGGCCAGCGCGGCATCCAGCTCTTGGGCACTGGCAATGCAGCCGTGCAGCAGCGCGTCGTAGTGGGCGCTGTCGGCCTTGTGAAAGCCGCTCAGTTCGCGCGTGAACAAGTCGATCTCGGCAGCGGCGTTGCGCCCGACCAAATGCTGGTAAAGCGCCTGCACGGCGAACTCGCGCGAGCGGGTGCGCGCCGATTTGTCGGCCGCCTTGCGCGGTTTCGGGACCAAGGCCGGGTTGGCTTGGGTGGGCTCGTTCATGCGCGCCCCTGGCTTTGCAACAGGCGCGCCATTTCCACCGCCACCCGCGCCGCATCGAGGCCTTTTTCGAGCTGGCGCGCTTGCGCCTGCTCTAGGTTTTCGGTGCTCAGCACGGCATTGGCCAGCGCGATGCGGCAATCGAGCATGACCCGGCTGATGCCGGCGGCCGATTCGTTGCAGACCAGCTCGAAGTGGTAGGTTTCGCCGCGGATCACGCAGCCCAGCGCCACCAGCGCATCGAAGCGCTTGCTGGCGGCCAGCGCCTGCAGCGCCAGCGGCAGCTCCAGCGCGCCGGGCACTTGCAGGTGCTCGATCTGCCCGGCCGCCACGCCCAGGCGCAGCAGCTCCGCGCGGCAGTGCTGCGCAAGCGCATCGGTCACGCCCTGGTTGAAACGCGCCTGCACCAGCGCCACGCGCAAGCCGCTGCCATCGAGCGCGGCCCCATACCCGGGCACACTTGCGGCCACATTCCCGGCCCAGCCCTTGTCGGCAGCTTGCATCTCAATGTCCTTTGTTCAAAAAACCCGTCACTTCCAGCCCGTAGCCGGTCATGCTCGGCATGCGCCGGGCGGTGCCCAGCAAGCGCATTTTGTGTACCCCGCAGTGACGCAAAATTTGCGCCCCGATGCCATAGGTGCGCAAATCCAGCCCGCTGCGGCCGCGTTCCGGGGCTTGGGCGGCGCGCGCCGTGCCCTCGAACTGCGCCAGCAACTGCTCGGCGCTCTCGCCGCAGTTGAGAAGCACCACCACGCCGCGCCCTTGTTGGTCCATGTGGCGCAGGCTGGCCTCCAGCGACCACGAGTGCATGGCGCGCCCGACTTCGAGCGCATCGAGCACACTCAGCGGCTCGTGCACGCGCACGCAAACTTCGTCTTCGGGTGCCCAAGTGCCCTTGACCAGCGCCAGGTGCAGCGCCGGGCTGGTCTGGTCGCGAAAGGCGTGCGCGGTGAATGCGCCGCTGGCGGTGAGCAGGCTGCGGCTGCCCAGGTGCTGCACCAGGCTTTCGGTGCGGCTGCGGTGCTCGATCAGGTCGGCGATGGTGCCGATCTTGAGCCCGTGTACGGCGGCAAAGCGCTGCAGATCGGGCAGGCGCGCCATGCTGCCGTCGTCGTTCATGATCTCGCAGATCACCGCCGCCGGGCTGCAGCCGGCCAGTGTGGCGAGGTCGCAACCGGCCTCGGTGTGGCCAGCGCGCAGCAGCACCCCGCCCTCGACCGCTTGCAGCGGAAAAATATGACCCGGCTGCACCAGATCGGCGGCGCGGGCCTCGGGGGCCACGGCGGCTTGCACGGTGCGGGCGCGGTCGGCGGCCGAAATGCCGGTGGTCACGCCCTCGGCGGCCTCGATCGAGACCGTAAACGCCGTTCCCATCTTGGTGCCGTTGCGCGCCACCATCGGCGGCAGTTGCAGCCGCTCGCAGCGCGCGCGCGTGAGCGTGAGGCAGATCAGGCCACGGCCAAAGCGCGCCATGAAGTTGATCGCTTCGGGCGTGACGTGGTCGGCGGCCAGCACCAGGTCGCCCTCGTTTTCGCGGTCTTCTTCATCGACCAAAATCACCATGCGGCCAGCGCGCAGTTCGGCAACGATTTCGGAGACGGGTGCAATGGCAACCGGTTCGGGGCAAGGTGTGTTCATGGGGCGGTGGGGAGCATGCGCTCTACGTAGCGCGCAATCAGGTCGATTTCGAGGTTGAGCGGCTGGCCCGCTTGCAACCGGCCCAGCGTGGTGTGCGTGAGGGTGTGCCCGATCAGGTTGATGCGGCATTCGCAGCCCTCGGGGCGATCACACACCGCGTTCACGGTCAGGCTCACGCCGTTGACGGTGATGGAGCCCTTGGTGGCCAAATACTTGCCCAGCGCCGCCGGGGCCAGCAGGTGCAGCGCCCAGCTCTCGCCCACTGGGGCAAAGTGCAACACGCGCCCGACTGCATCCACGTGCCCGGTGACGATGTGGCCGCCGAGCCGATCTTGGGCGCGCAAGGCTTGCTCCAAATTCACCTCGCCCAGGCCATCGAGCCCGGTGGTGTGCGCCAGCGATTCGGCCGAGACTTCGACCGTGAACTCGTTGGCCGCCAGATCGAGCGCCGTCACCGTCATGCAAGCGCCGTTGAGGGCGATGCTGTCGCCCAAGGCCACCCCGGCCAAGTAGCCCGGTGGGGTTTGGATGAGCAAGCGCTTGCCGTGCTGCGCCGAAGAGCCAAGCGGATGGACAGCGGTGATGCGCCCCACCCCGGTGATGATGCCGGTGAACATAGGCCGCTATTGTCGCACTTCATCGACCAGGGTTTTGAACTCGTCGATGTCCTGGAAGCTGCGATAGACGCTGGCAAAGCGGATGTAGGCCACGTGGTCGATTTTTTTCAGCTCGCGCATCACCATTTCGCCCAGCCGCTGCGAGGCCACCTCGCGCTGCCCGAGTTGCAGCAGCGCTTCTTCGATGCGCTCGATGGCGGCGTCGATCTGTTGCGTGCTCACCGGGCGCTTGCGCAGCGCCAGCGCAAAACTGGCGCGCAGCTTGGCGGCCTCGTAGTCGATGCGGCGCCCGTCTTTTTTCACCACCTGCGGCAGCGCCAGCTCGGGCCGCTCGTAGGTGGTGAAGCGCTTGTCGCAGGCCGGGCAGCGGCGGCGCCGGCGCACGTGCTGCCCGTCTTCGGCCACCCGGGTTTCGGCCACCTGGGTGTCCGGGTGGGCGCAAAAGGGGCACTTCATGGCGCGCAGGCGCCACAGCTTGCGCCGGGGCCGCAGGCAGGCGCAGCCGCAAGCCGCTCAACCATAGACCGGAAAACGTGTGGTCAGGGCGTGTACCTGGGCGCGCACCGCTTCGAGCCGGGCTTCGTCGCGCGGGTGATCGAGCACGTCGGCGACCAGGTTGGCGGTCAGGCGCGCTTCTTCGTCCTTGAAGCCGCGCGTGGTCAGGGCGGGGGTGCCGATGCGCACGCCGCTGGTGACCATGGGTTTTTCGGGGTCGTTGGGGATGGCGTTTTTGTTGATCGTCATGTGGGCCCGGCCCAGCACCGCCTCGGCCTCTTTGCCGGTGATGCCCTTGGCGCGCAGGTCCACCAGCATCACATGGCTCTCGGTGCGCCCGCTGACGATGCGCAGGCCGCGCTCGGTCAGGGTTTGCGCCATGATCTGGGCGTTGCGCAACACCTGCTGCTGATACAGCTTGAACTCGGGTTGCAGCGCCTCTTTGAAGGCCACCGCCTTGGCGGCGATCACGTGCATCAGCGGGCCGCCTTGCAGGCCAGGGAAGATGGCGCTGTTGATGGCTTTCTCAAACTCGGCCTTCATCAGGATGATGCCGCCGCGCGGGCCGCGCAGGCTCTTGTGGGTGGTGGAAGTGACCACATCGGCGTAGGGCACGGGGTTCGGATAGACCCCGGCGGCGATCAGCCCGGCGTAGTGCGCCATGTCCACCATGAAAATCGCGCCCACTTCTTTGGCGATGCGGGCAAAGCGCTCGAAGTCGATGCGCAGGCTGTAGGCTGAGGCGCCGGCGATGATCAGCTTGGGCCGGTGCGCGCGCGCCTTGGCCTCCATGGCCTCGTAGTCGATGGCTTCATCGGCATTCAGGCCGTAAGAGATGGCGTTGAACCACTTGCCGCTCATGTTGAGCGCCATGCCGTGCGTGAGGTGCCCGCCTTCGGCCAGACTCATGCCCAAAATGGTGTCGCCGGGCTTGAGGAAGGCCAGAAACACGGCCTCGTTGGCCGAAGCGCCGCAGTGCGGCTGCACGTTGGCGGCGTCGGCGCCAAAAAGCTGCTTGACGCGGTCGATGGCGAGCTGCTCGGCCACGTCCACGTGTTCGCAGCCGCCGTAGTAGCGCTTGCCCGGATAGCCTTCGGCGTATTTGTTGGTGAGCTGCGTGCCTTGGGCCGCCAGCACCGCGGGCGAGGCGTAGTTTTCGCTGGCAATGAGCTCGATGTGCTGCTCTTGGCGCGCGTGTTCGGCTTGGATGGCGGCCCAGATTTCAGGGTCGGATTGTTCGATCAGGTGGCGGCGGTCGTACATGCAGGCAGTCCTTGGGTTCGGTCGGTGGAGGCTAAGGAATCGGACCCTTGGCGGGCCAAGGGCTGCCCAGGCGAACGGCTGAGAACGGCCCTGGATGGGCCGCCGTGCGCTCCCCCGTGGTGAAAGTTTCCACGTCAGCCCCCCCATGGGGTGATGCGCGCTGACGCGAACGCCGCCCACCGGTGCAGGTGCGAAGCGGCTAAACACAGCCAGCGCAGCGGGCCTATCGCCAGTTGCGCACAGGCCGAATTTTATCAGGCGGCCGGGTAAGGGGTGCCCGGGTAGGGTGTATCCAGCCGCTGCACGGGCTCGGGGCTGGGGCTGACCGGAGGCGCCTTGGCGGCCTGCTCGGCGGCTGGAATCGGAGGGTGCTCCATGCTGGCCGGGGCCACCGCATCGGACTCCCGAGCGGGCGCTTGCATTTGCGCGGCTTCGCTGACGGCGGGCGGGTTGCTCGCGCTGGCCGTGCTCAAGCCGGTGCGGCGCTGTGGCGCGTTGAAGCCGACGTTCTGACCGGCGGCCACGCGGTGCAAGCGGTCGCGCTCCGAGAGCACGCGGTCGATGTACCAGCGCCCGTCGGTGCTCACCGCCCCCACGTAGAGGCGCAAGCCGCCTTCGATGGAGCCGGAGCGGCGGATGGTGTCGCGCAGAATCATGGCCCCCACGCGCAGGTTGGTGAGCGGGTCGAACACCGCCATGTTGCCGCCAAAATCTTCCAGCTTGGCGCTGTGCACGCGCGTCATGACCTGCATCAGGCCCTGCGCGCCCACCGGGCTGGCGGCAAAGGGGTTGAAGCGCGACTCCATCGCCATCACGGCCAAAATCAGCTTGGGGTCGAGGTCGAGCTGCTTGCCCACCACAAAGGCTTCGGCCACCAGCGCGCTCATGGGCTCTTTGGCGACGCGGTACTTGCGGCTGAGCCAATTGGCCACCCGCTCTTGCTCATCGGGCAGCGCCTGCGGGTCGGACACCGTCACGCGGTCGATGGCCTGTGGGTCGACGGCCACCCCGAAGGCCGACATTTGGCGCTCCAGCAACCAAGCCAAGGCGCGGCTCTCGATGCCATCGCGCAACTGCGGCTGGGTGGCCAGCGCGAATGCCGCCAAGGCCAGCAACAGGCCCAGCAGCACCAGGCTGCCACGCGTCAGGCGCAGCAAAGGCCGCGCCAGCGCAGCCGCCGCCCAAGGTGTCCAAACGGACCCAGCCGACACAGCAGCGCCAGAGCCCGGAACGGGAGAAAGAGAGATGGCGTTCATGGTTTTCCTCATGGGGGCACACCGGCGCAGACCCATCGTCATTGCCAGTTCAGCCCCGATGGTTGGGCCGAGGGCGGGCTGCACAGGCCAGCGCTCGGACGGATCTGGTGCGGTCGCCCGAAGCGACTCAAGGGAAAACACCAGGCTGAAGATGCGCGGATGGTAGGGGCCTCAAAATACCTTGTCAAGCCTTAAAAACCAATACTTCAAAATTTATAGCTATAAACAGAAGCCTGCCAAGGGGGCGGCACAGGCTTTGCGGGAGGAAACAGGCACCCGATGACATACAAAAAAATTCATCGACAAAATTTTCGTCATAGTTTTATTTTTCTAGCCACCCACCGCCAGAGCCGCTAAAGTGGGGCTGTCTGTTTCGGCGCTTTGATCTAACCAGCCGGAGCCGACCACTGCCCGCGCCGGGGTTTTCCTCGGCGCCCGGCATTTGAAACGCAAGCAATCCCTTGCTTGCGACGCGGTGTGACGACAACACTCCGCCGCGTCACCGGGCCCGAAGTCCCTTCGGCCCAACGGCCTCAGTGGGTGCAGCCCGCTGGGGCCGTTTCGTTTGCTGCTGCTGTGCCAACCCTGCCTAGGTCGGCTCTGGCGTGGGCCATGCCTTGCCCATCCACGCAATCAGTCGGCTGTGGCGCGGCGGCGCACCTGATCTAGGTAGGCGGCCCCGTCGGGCGGGGTGCCGCTGCGCTGGCTTTCCCAGATCATGCGCCCCAGGCACTCCATCACCTCATGCTGCGCCGCGTGCACGCTGCCCCGGCGCGCCGTCAGCAGCTCGACTGCCTGCCGGATGCCGGGCGGTTGGTCGATCGAGCACTGCTCGCTGATGCTCAGGTGCATCGAAAGGTGCAAAAAGGGGTTGTCGCGCTGCGGCTCTGGCACGCCCATGGCTTGCAGGGCCGCGTCCAGATCGGCCAGATCGGCGTGGTATTCGGGGTGGCGCTCGATCCACTGCCCGGCCAGCACCTCGATCGGTTCCATCGCGGCTGGCTGGCCCAGCTTGGCATAGACGCCACAGAAAAATCGGCGCACATCGGCTTGTGAGGGTTCAAACATGGCCCGATTGTGGCCTCTGCGCGCCTTGGACGCTGCGCCGCCCTCAGATTTTCCAGGCCGGCACCACCCAATTGCGCCACAGCGCCAGCGCGCGCAACCCAAAGGTAAGCACCACGCACAGCAGCATGGCCTGCTCGGACGAACCGCTCCAGTGCCACCAACCCACATAAGCCCAGCCGCCCACAAAGGCGCAGATGGCGTAGGGCTTGTGGTCGTTGAAGGCGCTCGGGATTTCGTTGCACACCACGTCGCGCAGCACGCCGCCAAACACGCCCGTCACCACCCCCATCAGCACCGCCACCAGCTCGGGCATGCCGACCGCCAGCGCCTTGCTCACGCCGATGGCGGCAAACAGCCCCAGCCCCAGCGCGTCGGGCCACTGCATGGCGCGCTCGGTGGGCTCAAAATGGCGCTGGCGCATGAACAGCACCGCCAGCAGGCACAGGGCGAGCAAAAACCACAGCCAGTGCTGATGTTCGACCCAAAAGAAGGGGCGCTGATCGAGCAGCAAATCGCGCAGGGTGCCGCCGCCAAAGGCGGTCAGAAACGCCACCGTGAACACCCCCACCAGATCGAGCCGCTTGTGCGCCGCCGCCAGCAAGCCCGACAAGGCGCCCGCCAGCACGGCCCCGGATTCGATCACGACGCTCAAGTGTTGAAACCAGTGCAGCAGTTCTTGCATAGGGGGCTAATGGTAGAGTGTCTGTCAAACGCGTTTTTCAGGAGCCACCACATGACCGTGATCGTTGTCGCCAACCCCAAGGGTGGCGTGGGCAAGTCCACCTTGTCCACCCAGGTGGCGGGCTACCTGGCCCGGCGCGGGCACACGGTGCTGCTGGGCGATTCGGATCGGCAGCAGTCGGCCAGCCGCTGGCTGGCGCTGCGACCCAAGCAGGCGCGGCCGATTGTGACATGGGATGCCAGCCACGGCGACAGCCTCAAGCCGCCCCCCGGCACCACCCACGTGGTGCTCGACACCCCAGCCGGCCTGCACGGGCGCGATCTCAAAGAGGTGCTCAAACGCGCCGACAAGCTGCTGATTCCGCTGCAGCCCAGCGTGTTCGACATCATGGCGACGCAAGACTTCGTGGCCGAGTTGCAAGAGCGCCGCCGCAGCGTCGGCTTGCCGATCGGGGTGGTGGGGATGCGGGTCGATGCTCGCACGCACTCGGCCGAGAAGCTGCGCAGCTTCGTCGAGGGCTTGGAGCTGCCGGTGCTGGCGTATTTGCGCGACACGCAAAACTACATTCACCTTGCAGGCCAAGGGCTGACGCTGTTTGATGTGGCGCCGGGGCGGGTGCAGCGCGACCTCGAACAGTGGCTGCCGATCTGCCGCTGGCTGGAGCACTGAAACCCGCCCGCGCTCACGCGCCGCCGGCGGCGGGCACGCCACCGGCAAACCCCTGCTGGCGCCAGGCCTCGAAGGCCACCACCGCCACCGCGTTGGACAGATTGAGGCTGCGCTGACCCGGCCGCATCGGCAAGCGCAGTTGCTGCGCCGGCCCGATTTTAGCCAGCAATTCGGGCGGTAGGCCGCGCGTCTCGCACCCAAAAACGAACCAGTCGCCGGGCGCGTAGCGCGGCTCATAGGCCGAGCGCTGGGCCAAGCTGCTGAAGGTGAACAGGCGCTGCGGATCGGGCCGCTCCTGTGCCATAAAGGCGGCCCAGTCGCGGTGCAAGCGCAGCGCGGCGTATTCGTGGTAATCGAGCCCGGCGCGGCGCAGCAGCTTGTCGTCCAGCGAAAAGCCCAGCGGCTCGATCAGGTGCAGGGTGCAGCCGGTGTTGGCGCTCAGGCGGATCGCGTTGCCGGTGTTGGGCGGGATTTCGGGGTGTACCAGGACGAGGTTGAACATGGGGGGCGCGGTGCTTTGTGGGTGCTGTGGCCGCATCAATCCAGGCGGTTGAGCAGGGTTTGGGCCTGGTCGGCGTCGATCACCGGTTGCGGGGCCGGGGTGCGCGCAAACACCAGCGCGCTCACGCGCACCGCCCCGGCGTCGAGCAGGTGGCGCGCAGCGGCCTGCAGGGTGGCCCCGGTGGTGAGCACGTCATCAACCAACACCCAGTGCTGGCCAGCCAAGGCGCTGCGCTGGCTGGGGTTGACGGCAAAGGCTTGCTGGGCGTGCGCCAAGCGCGCGGCGCGGCCGAGTTCGTGCTGCACCTGCCGGGTGTCGCGGTGCAACAGGGCCGCAGGCAGCGCCGGCAAGCCGCTGGCGCGCTGCAACGCATGCGCCAGCTCCCACGCCTGGTTGAAGCCGCGCTCGGCTTGCCGGGCTGGGCTGAGCGGAATCGGGATCAGGCCGTCGGCTTGGGTGAGCAGATCGTGCGCCTGCGGGTTTTGCAGCATCAGTTGCGCCAGCGCATGGCCCCAAGCCGGTTGCGAGCGAAACTTGAACTGCGCCACCAGATCGACCCACGGCCATTCGTAGCTGACTCGCGCCACGCACTGGGTCAGTGGGCCGGGTCCGGCTTCGGTGCAGCGTATGCACAGGGCCAGCCCGGGCGCCAGCGGCAAGGCGCACTGCGGGCAGCGTGGCAACAGGCGCGCATACTGGCCGCAGCAGTCTGGGCAGACGGCGCTGCGGCCCCACGTGCGGCAGACGGCGCACAGGGTGGGCAAGGGCAGGCGGTGCAGCCAGCGCATGGTCAGCCCGAGACAGGCGGAGGGGTGCGCGGCGGCGCCGCAGCGGCCAAGGCTTTAGTTGCGGCTCTGGTCCACCAGCTTGTTTTTGGCAATCCAGGGCATCATGGCGCGCAACTGGCCGCCCACCACCTCGATCGGGTGCTCGGCCGTGTTGCGCCGCCGCGCCGTCATGCTCGGGTAGTTCAGGCTGCCTTCTTGGATGAACATCTTGGCGTAGTCGCCATTCTGGATGCGCTTGAGGGCATTGCGCATGGCCTTGCGCGACTCTTCGTTGATGACTTCGGGGCCGGTCACGTACTCGCCAAACTCGGCGTTGTTCGAGATCGAGTAGTTCATGTTGGCGATGCCGCCTTCGTACATCAGGTCCACGATCAATTTCAGCTCGTGCAGGCACTCGAAGTAGGCCATTTCGGGCGCGTAGCCGGCTTCGGTCAGGGTTTCGAAGCCCATTTTCACCAGCTCGACCGCACCGCCGCACAGCACCGCTTGCTCGCCAAACAGGTCGGTTTCGGTTTCTTCCTTGAAGCTGGTCTGGATGATGCCGGCCTTGCCGCCGCCGTTGGCCATGGCGTAGGAAAGAGCCAGATCGCGCGCCTTGCCGGACTGGTCTTGGTGCACCGCCACCAAGTGCGGCACGCCGCCGCCTTGGGTGTAGGTGTTGCGCACCGTGTGGCCAGGGGCCTTGGGCGCGACCATCCAGACATCGAGGTCGGCGCGCGGCACCACCTGGTTGTAGTGGATGTTGAAGCCGTGCGCAAAGGCCAGCGAAGCGCCTTTCTTCATGTTCGGCTCGATGTTGTTTTTGTAGACGGCGCCGATCTGCTCATCGGGCAGCAGCACCATCACCACGTCGGCGGCGGCCACGGCCTCGTTGACTTCCAGCACCTTCAGGCCGGCCTTGCCGACCTTGTCCCACGAGGCGCCGCCCTTGCGCAGGCCCACCACCACCTTGACGCCGCTGTCGTTGAGGTTTTGCGCGTGCGCGTGGCCCTGGCTGCCGTAGCCGATGATGGCCACGGTCTTGCCCTTGATCAGGCTGAGGTCACAGTCTTTGTCGTAGAAAACTTTCATGCTCGAGGCTCCAAAAAAAGAAGGGGGGGGATGGGTGATGATACGGGTGCGCGGGCCTTCAGACCCGCAAGATGCGCTCGCCGCGCCCGATGCCGCTGGGGCCGGTGCGCACGGTTTCCAAGATAGCGCTGCGCTCGAGCGCCTGCAAAAAGGCGTCGTTCTTGGCTTGGTCGCCGGTGAGCTCGATGGTGTAGCTCTTGTCGGTCACGTCGATGATGCGGCCGCGAAAGATGTCGGCCATGCGCTTCATCTCCTCGCGCTCCTTGCCCACCGCGCGCACTTTGACCAGCATCAGCTCGCGCTCGGTGTAGGCGCCTTCGGTCAGGTCCACCACCTTGACCACCTCGATCAGGCGGTTGAGGTGCTTGGTGATCTGCTCGATCACCTCGTCAGAGCCCGTGGTCTGGATCGTCATGCGCGACAAGGAGGCGTCTTCGGTCGGGGCCACGGTGAGCGACTCGATGTTGTAGCCACGCGCCGAAAACAGCCCCACCACGCGCGACAGGGCACCGGCTTCGTTTTCCAGCAGGACAGAAATGATGTGTTTCATGGTTTGCACTCCAGAGCCTGGCCTTAAAGGTCTTCGCTGCCGAGCAGCATTTCGGTGATGCCCATGCCGGCTTTGACCATGGGGAAGACGTTTTCGGTCGGGTCGGTGCGAAAGTCCATGAACACGGTGCGGTCCTTGAGCGCACGCGCCTCGCGCAGCGCCGGCTCCACATCCTGCGGGCGCTCGATCAGCATGCCGACGTGGCCATAGGCCTCGGCGAGCTTGACGAAGTTGGGCAGCGCGTCCATGTAGCTGTGGCTGTAGCGGCCCGAGTATTCGATCTCCTGCCACTGGCGCACCATGCCGAGGTAGCGGTTGTTGAGCGAAATGATCTTGATCGGGGTTTCGTACTGCAGGCAGGTGGACAGCTCCTGGATGCACATCTGCACCGAGCCTTCGCCGGTGACGCAATAGACCTCGCTCTCGGGCCGCGCCAGCTTGATGCCCATGGCGTAGGGCAGGCCCACGCCCATGGTGCCCAAGCCGCCGGAGTTGATCCAGCGCCGTGGCCGGTCGAACTTGTAGAACTGCGCCGCCCACATCTGGTGCTGCCCGACGTCGGAGGTGACGTAGGCGTCGGCGTCGCGGGTCATGTTCCAGAGCGTTTCGATCACGTATTGGGGCTTGATCACGTCCGAATTGCCGCGCTCGTACTTGAGGCAGTCGCGGCTGCGCCAACCTTCGATGGTTTCCCACCAAGCCGCCAGCGCGCGCCCATCGGGCCGCACCGGGCTTTCTTGCAGCATGGCGAGCAGCTCGGTGAGCACCTCGCGCACATCGCCCACAATCGGCACATCGACCTTGACGCGCTTGGAAATGCTCGACGGGTCGATGTCGATGTGGATGATCTTGCGCTCGTTTTGGGCAAAGTGCTTGGGGTTGCCGATCACGCGGTCGTCAAAGCGCGCCCCGATGGCCAGCAACACGTCGCAGTTTTGCATCGCGTTGTTGGCCTCCAGCGTGCCGTGCATGCCCAGCATGCCGAGGAACTTGCGCTCGGTCGCCGGGTAGGCGCCCAGCCCCATCAGGGTGTTGGTGACCGGGAAGCCCAGCAGCTCGCACAGGGCGCGCAGCTCGGGCACGGCGTTGCTCAGCAGCACCCCGCCGCCGCTGTAGATGTAGGGCCGTTTGGCCGCCAGCAGCAGTTGCAGGGCCTTGCGGATTTGCCCGCCGTGGCCCTTGCGCACCGGGTTGTAGGAGCGCAGGCTGACCGACTCCGGGTAGCCGCTCCAGGCGGTTTTCTTGAAGGACACGTCTTTCGGGATGTCCACCACCACCGGGCCGGGGCGGCCGCTGCGCGCCAGGTAAAAGGCTTTTTTGAGCGTCAGCGCCAGGTCGCGCACGTCTTTGACCAAAAAGTTGTGCTTGACGATCGGGCGCGTAATGCCCACCGTGTCGCACTCCTGGAAGGCGTCGAGCCCGATCGCCGCCGTGGGCACCTGACCGGTGAGGATCACCATCGGGATGCTGTCCATGTAGGCGGTGGCGATGCCGGTGATGGCGTTGGTCACGCCGGGGCCGGAGGTGACCAGCGCCACCCCCACGTCGCCGGTGGCGCGGGCGTAGCCGTCGGCGGCGTGCACCGCGGCCTGCTCGTGGCGCACCAGCACGTGCTGGATGGTGTCTTGCTTGTAGAGCGCGTCGTAGATGTAGAGCACGGCGCCGCCGGGGTAGCCCCAGAGGTAGCGCACGTTTTCGGCCTGTAGGGCGCGCACGAGGATTTCGGCGCCCATCAGTTCTTCGGGGCTGCCGGGAGTGCCAGGGCTGGATGCCGGGGCGGATGCGGATTGTTTGATTTCCATTTGATGAACCTTTCGGGTATTTCTCTGACGAAAAACCTTGGGTGCCTCTGAGCCAGCCCTTGTGGGGCCGCTTTGAGACTTAAGGCCAAAGCCATGGCGGCATACAGCCGCGCAACCTTGACCCGTTTGCCGTTTGAATTGGGTAAGCGCGCATTATGGCACGTTCCAGCAGCCGCTCTGGCGCCGATCTGGTGCGTGCGGGGTGCGACAATCTGCGGCGATCCGATTCTCACCCTCGCGCTCATGAGCAAAAACCGCCCCGCCTCCCCTGCCCCAGCAGCCGATACCGCGCCCCCCGCCCTGACCGCCCCCTCGCTGCGCCGGCGCATGGCTTGCTGGCTGTACGAGGGCACGCTGATGTTTGGCGTGATCTTTATGGCGGCGCTGGCCTTTGGCGTGCTCACCGACAGCCGCGAGCCGATGCAAAACCGGCACGCGCTGCAAGGCTTTTTGTTCCTGATCGGCGGCCTGTATTTCGCTTACTTCTGGCACAAGGGCCAGACGCTGGCCATGAAAACCTGGCACATTCGCGTGCTGGACCACGCCGGGCGGCCGCTGCGGCTGGCGCACGCGCTCTGGCGCTACGTGTTGAGCTGGGTCTGGTTTGCCCCGCCCATGGTGCTGGGCGCGCTGCTCGGACTGGCAGCGTCATGGATTTTGTGGATGATGTTGGCTTGGGTGCCGATCTACGCCCTGCTGGCGCGGCTGCACCCGCAGCAACAGTTCTGGCACGACGCCTGGGCCGGCACCCGGCTGATCCATGCACCCCCATCCGAAACCGATGCCTGATCGATGAACGAACAATCACCCCTGCCGCACTTGGACCCGGTCACGCAGCAAAAACGGCGTGGCATTTTGCGCTTGTGGAACGCCATGGGCTACTCGCTCATGGGACTGCGCGCCGCCTGGGACGAATCGGCTTTTCGCCAAGAGGCGCTGGCGGCGTTCATCATGGTGCCCGCGGCGTTTTGGCTGGGGCGCAACTGGTTCGAGGTTGGGCTGCTGGTGGGCACCGTGCTGCTGGTGATGATCGTCGAGCTGCTCAACACCGGCATCGAAACCGCCATCGACCGCATCGGGCCGCAATGGCACCACCTGTCCAAACGCGCCAAAGACATGGGCAGCGCCGCCGTGCTGCTCAGCCTGCTGCTGTGCGGCGGGGTCTGGCTGGGGGCGCTGCACGCGCGCTTCTGGGGGGCGTAGCCAGCCACGGCAGGGCCATCCTTGGCTTGGCGCACAGCTTGGCCGCATGACACAATGGCATCATGTACACATCCCCTGCCCCTTTGGCCGCCCCGGCCTTCTCGCTCTGTGTTTTTTGCGGCTCGCGCAGCGGTGAGAATCCGCATTTCGCGCAGGCGGCGCAAGCGGTCGGGCAGTGGATCGGCCAGCACGGCGGCCAACTGGTCTATGGCGGCGGCAACAACGGGCTCATGGGCCTGCTGGCCGACGCCGCGCTCGACGCCGGGGCCTCGGTGGTGGGGGTGATTCCGCAAAGCCTGGAGATCAAGGAACACGCCAAGCGCGAGTGCACCGAGCTGCACGTGGTGCCCTCGATGCACCGGCGCAAGCAGCTCATGGCCGAACGCGCCGACGCCTTCCTGATCCTGCCCGGCGGCATCGGTACGCTGGAAGAGTGGTTCGAGGTCTGGAGCTGGCGCCAACTGGGGTACCACGACAAACCCATCGGCGTGCTCAACGTGGGCGGCTTTTACGACCCGATGCTGGCTGCGCTGGGGCAAAGCGCGCAGGCCGGCTTCATGGACACTTGGCAGCTCGACCTGATCCAGATTTCATCTAGCATCGAGGCGCTGCTGCCGGCGCTGGTGCAAAACGCCGGCTTTGCGGCGCCGGATCGGCTGGAGCAAATTTAAAGCCGCACCCCAGCGGCTGCCGCTGCACTCAAATCGCCGTTTCGTCCTGCTCGCCGGTGCGGATGCGCACCACGCGCTCGACCGGGGTGACGAAGATTTTGCCGTCGCCGATCTTGCCGGTGCGCGCGGCGCGGATGATGGCATCGACGCAGCGCTCCACGTCTTCGGACTTGAGCACCACGTCGATGCGCACCTTGGGCAGAAAATCGACCACGTACTCGGCCCCGCGGTAGAGCTCGGTGTGGCCTTTCTGGCGCCCAAAGCCCTTGACCTCGGTCACCGTCAGGCCGGTCACGCCCTGCTCGGCCAAGGCCTCGCGCACTTCTTCGAGCTTGAACGGTTTGATGACGGCGGTGATTTGTTTCATGCGCAAAGGCTCCAACGAAATATGACTGGCCTGACTTTATCATGCCTCCCATGACTGCAGCAGCCGAACCGGTATTTCGTGCGCGCGCCCTGCGCAAACACTACCCCATGGGCGAGGTGCAGGTGCAGGCGCTGCGCGGCATCGACCTCGACTTGTACCCGGGCGAGTTCGTGGTGCTGCTGGGGGCCTCGGGCAGCGGCAAATCGACCCTGCTCAACATCCTGGGCGGGCTGGACCGACCCAGCAGCGGTCAGGTGCAGTGTCAGGGCCACAACTTGGGCGCGGCCGAGGAAGCCGAGCTGACGCGCTTCCGACGCGCCTCGATCGGTTTCGTGTTCCAGTTCTATAACCTCATCCCCAGCCTGACGGCGCTGGAAAACGTGCAACTGGTGACCGACATCGCCACCGACCCGATGCCGGCCGCGCAAGCGCTGGAGTGGGTCGGGCTGAGTGAGCGCCAGCACCATTTTCCGGCCCAGCTCTCGGGCGGCGAGCAGCAGCGGGTGGCGATCGCGCGCGCCATTGCCAAGCGCCCGGCCGTGCTGCTGTGCGACGAACCCACCGGCGCGCTCGATTCGCGCACCGGCGTGCGGGTACTGGAAGCGCTGCGGCGCATCCACCAGCAGCTCGGTGCCCTGACGGTGGTGATCACGCACAACGCGGTGATTGCCGACATGGCGGACCGCGTGATCTACCTCAGCGACGGCCGAATCGAGCGCGAACAGCGCAACCCGGCCCCCAAAGCGCCGCAGGAGCTGCACTGGTGAAGGCGCTGCAGCGCAAACTGCTGCGCGACGCCTGGCAGTTGCGCGGCCAGGCGCTGGCGATTGCGCTGGTGGTCATCGGCGGCATCGCCACCCTGGTGATGGCGCTGAGCAACTACCAGTCGCTGCAGCAGACGCGCGAGCGCTTTTACGAGGAACACCGCTTTGCCGATTTGTTTGCCAGCCTGCAGCGCGCACCCCTGACCCTGCTGCCCGAGCTGGCCGACCTGCCCGGTGTGCAACAGGCCGAAGGGCGCGTGCAGGCGCTGGCGCAACTGGAACTGGCCGGCTTCGAGCGCCCGATTACCGGGCAACTGGTTTCGCTGCCCCAGCGCCCCGGGGGCCTGAACCAGTTGTACCTGCGCAGCGGCAACTGGCCCGCCCAGCCTTGGGAGGCGGTGCTGGGCGAAGCCTTCGCGCTGGCGCACGGCCTGCAGGCGGGCGATGCGCTGGTCGCGATCGTCAATGGCCGCCGCCAGGAACTGCGCATCAGCGGCATTGGCCTCTCGCCCGAGTTCACCTACCCGGTGCGGCCGGGCGACCTGTTCCCCGACTTTGTGCACTTCGCGGTGCTGTGGCTGCCGCACGACACGCTGGCCGGTGCGCTCGATCTGGAGGGGGCCTTCAACCAGTTGGCGCTGGAGCTGGCCCCCGAAGCCACCGAGGCCGACCTGATCGCCGCCGTGGACCGGCTGTTGCAGCCCTACGGGGGCCGTGGCAGCCACGGGCGCGACTTGCAGTTTTCGCACCGCTTGCTGGAAGAAGAGCTGCTGGCGCTGCGCACCCTGTCGCTCCTGTTTGGCCTGATCTTTCTGGGCGTGACGGCGTTTTTGCTGAGCGTGGTGAGCGCGCGCCTGATTCGCACCCAGCAGGAACAAATCGCGCTGCTCAAGGCCTTTGGCTACCGAAACCGGCAGATCGCAGCCCATTACGCCAGCCTGGTGCTGCTGCTGGTGAGCGTGGGCTTACTGCCCGGGCTGGCGCTGGGGGCTTGGCTGGGGCGCGGCATGGCCGAGCTCTACGCCGGCTTCTACCACTTCCCCTATCTGGACTGGAGCCTGCGGCCGGAGCTGGTGGTGCTGGCCTGCGCCTTTGCGCTCAGCGCCGCCGCCTTGGGCACCGCGGCCGGCCTGTGGCGCGCCTGGCGGCTGGCCCCGGCCGAGGCCATGCGCCCGCCGAGCCCGGCGCGCTTTGCCCACTCGCGCAGCGAAAGGCTGTTGCCCAGCCACTGGTTGCCGCCGTCGGCGCGCATGGTGGCGCGCCAGTTGGAGCGCCACCCCGGGCGCACGCTGCTGTCGGTGCTGGGCATCGCGCTGGCTGGCGGGATGCTGATCATGTCGCGGCTGCAAGCCGGTGCCATCGACGAAATCGTGCGGGTGCAGTTCGATCTGGTGCAGCGCGAGCACATCAGCTTGGTTTTTACCCACGCCACCCCGACCAGCGCCTTGGCTGAACTGGCCAGCCTGCCCGGGGTGCTGGCCGTCGAAGGGGTGCGGCACAGCCCGGTGCGGCTGCGCCACGGGCCGCGCAGCTTCGTCAGCGCGGTGCAAGGGCTGCCCGCGCAGAGCGAGCTGCGGCGCGTGCTCGATGCGAATCTGCAAGCGGTCGAGCTGCCGGTCCACGGCCTGCTGCTGACCGAGCACCTGGCGCAGATGCTGCACATCCGCCCCGGGCAGACGCTGCAAGTGGAGTTTCTGGACGGCCGCCGCGACACCCTGTGGCTGCCGGTGGCCGGCACGGTGCAGGAATACCTGGGCGTGGGCGTGTATGCGCGGCTGGACTGGCTCAACCCCCTGCTGCTCGAAGGCGAGCTGATCACCGGCGCGCTGCTGCGCATCGACCCGGCGCAGGAAGTGGCGCTGCTGCAGGCGCTGCGCCAGCGCCCCGGCGTGGCTACCGTGAGCGAGCAAGAGCGCGCCATCGCCGCCTTCATGGACACCATGGCCGAGGGCCTGCTGACCTTTGGCCTGATCATGACGCTGTTGGCCTCCAGCATCGCGGTCGGGGTGGTCTATAACGCGGCGCGCATCACGCTGGCCGAGCGCGCGCGCGACTTGGCCAGCCTGCGCGTGCTGGGCTACACCCCGCAAGAGGTGCGCGACCTGCTGCTGGGCGAGCTGGGCGCGCTGGTGCTGCTGGCGCTGCTGCCCGCCTTTGCCATCGGTTACGGCTTGAGTGCGCTGCTGGTGGCGGGGATGCAAAACGAGCTGTTTCGCATCCCGCTGGTCGTCACGCCGCAGGCTTTTGCCTTGGGCGGCTTGGTGATGCTGCTGGCCTCGGCCCTGGCGGCCTGGTGGGCCTTGCGCCGCCTGCGCCAACTGGACCTGGTGGCCGTGTTAAAAACCCGGGAGTGAAAATGACCCAGCCCCTGCCCGCTGCCCCGTGGCTGCGCTACCTGATCGCCGCCGCCGTGTTGGCGGCCTTGCTGGCGCTGGCGCTGTGGCCAGCGCGCCACTTGGTGGACCACGCCACGGTGCGGCAAGGCACGGTGCGCGAGAGCTTCGAGGCCGAAGGCCGCGCCCGCATGCAACAGCGCTTTGTGCTGAGCGCGCCGGTGGCCGGCGTGGTGGAACGGCTGGAGTGGGAGCCCGGCGAGCACGTGCAGGCCGGACAGGTGCTGGTGCGCTTGCGCCCACTGGCCAGCCCGGCGCTGGATGCGCGCAGCCGCGCCCAGGCGCAGGCCCAAGCCGCGGCGGCGCAAGCCAGCTACGCAGCGGCCCAAGCCGAAGCCGCTGCGGCCGCGCAAACGGCCCAGTTGGCCGCCAGCGCCGCCGATCGCGCCCAAGCGCTGGCGGCGCAAGGCATGGTGTCGGCGGCGGCGCTGCAACAGGCGCAGACGCAGCGCGAAACCAGCGCCCAGCGTGCCCAAAGCGCGCAATGGAGTCAGGGCAGCGCCCGCTACCAGCGCGACGCCGCCCGTGCCGCCTTGCTGGCGCACGACCCGGCGCGCCCGGGTGCGGCCGCGCTGCTGCTGCGCGCCCCCATCGACGGCGTGCTGCTGCGGCGCCACTTGCAAAGCGAGCGCGCGGTGCCGCTGGGCGAGCCGATCCTGGAGTTGGGCAACCCGCAGGCGCTCGAAGTCGAGGCCGATGTGCTGTCGGCCGATGCGGTGCGGCTGCGCCCGGGCATGGCGGTCGAGCTGCTGCGTTGGGGCGGCCCGGCCACGCTCAAGGCCGAGGTGCGCCGCATCGAGCCGGCCGCTTTCACCCAGGTGTCGGCGCTCGGGGTGCAGGAGCAGCGGGTGCGGGTGTGGCTGGCGCTGCGCGACGAGCCCGCCGCCTGGGCTGGCTTGGGTGAGGCCTACCGGGTGCAGGCGCGCTTCGTGCTGCGCTCGGTGCCCGAGGCCCTCTACCTGCCCAGCGCCGCCGTCTTCCGCCACCGCAGCGCGAATGGCGCTGGCGGCGCTGGGGGCACCCGCACCGAACCCGGCTGGGCGGTGTATCGCATCGACGGGCAGCGCGCCCGGCTGCAAGCGGTGCAACTGGGCCTGCAGGGCGAAGGCCGGGTGCAGATACTCGCCGGTCTGCAAGCCGGCGACCAGGTGGTGCTGCACCCACCGCGCCAGCTCAGCGATGGCGCGTGGCTGCGGCTGCGCTGAGCGCAGTCCACGCTCCTTTTAGAGATCCGGGAGTTCATCGCAGGTGTTATGAGGCCTCGCTCTGGCTTCTGCCTCTCCACCTCCATGCGCTCCGGCGGCGCTGTCCAGTTGCATGCCGGCTGCTTGGCCTTCTGAGCGCTGCTCTGACACACCGCGCTTGCTTTCCTGCAAGGCCCCGGCCATAATCTCGGGCAGCGCCGCAGCCGCCAACGGCCCCAGCATCAGTCCAACAGCGCCGAAGATCCATCATGAGCACCACCCTGGAAATCTTGCAAGCTCAAGCCCTCGAGCTGCTCCCGGCGGATCGCTCCCTCCTGCTTGAGCGACTCATTGCAAGCTTGGATTCAGACCCTGAGATCGAACAAGCGTGGGAACGCGAAGTCGATCATAGGGAGGCCGAATTGGAATCAGGGCGCGTGATCGAAGTCCCAGGGCACGAAGCCATTTCCCGCCTTCGAGCAAGACTGGATCGGTGACGTATTCGCTTCATCCTGGTGCCGAAGATGACATCGCCGACGCCTTGGATTTCTACACGGAGCAAGCCGGCGTACTCGTAGCGTATCGGTTTCTGCGTGAGTTCGAGCGGGTCGTCCAGTTGTTAGCTCAACACCCAAGCATTGGCACACCCGGCACAAAGGGTCGCCGCGTGTTTCCAATGCGGATCTTTCCCTATTCGCTCGTGTACAGAAGTCACGAAACCAGCATTCGAGTCCTTGTCGTCAGACATCAGCGCAAGAAACCTCGCTACGGCGAGACACGTGCATAGGTGACACGTATGCGGCCTATTCAGCCCCGGTAGCGGTTGGTGTTGGGGTAGCGCCAGTCTTTGCCGAAGCTGCGCGGCGTCACGCGGGTGCCCAGCGGGCCTTGGCGGCGCTTGTATTCGCTCAGGCGCAGCAGCCGCAGCACCTGCTCCACGGCGGCCTGCGGGTAGCCGGCGGCGATGATCTCTGCCGCGCTCTGCTCTTGCTCCACGTAGCGCTCGACAATGGCATCGAGCAGCTCGTAGGGTGGCAGGCTGTCCTGGTCGGTCTGGTTCGGGCGCAGCTCGGCGCTCGGCGGCCGGGTGATGATGCGCTCGGGGATTGGGTTCGCGCCACCCCCGCAGGGGTCGTGGGCGTTGCGCCAGCGCGCCAGCTCGAAAACCCGGGTTTTGGGCACATCCTTGAGCACGGCAAAGCCGCCCGCCATGTCGCCATAGAGGGTGCAATAGCCGGTGGCGAGCTCGCTCTTGTTGCCGGTGGTGAGCACGATGGCGCCAAACTTGTTGGACAGCGCCATCAGCAGCACGCCACGGATGCGCGCTTGCAGGTTTTCTTCGGTGAGGTCGGGCGCACGGCCCTCGAACAGGGGCTCGAGCGTGTGCAGCAGCGCCTCGAACACGGGCTGGATCGACACCTCCTCGTGGCGCACGCCCAAGCGCGCAGCCATCTCGCGCGCGTCGATGAGCGAAATCTCGGCGCTGTAGGGCGAGGGCAGCATGAGCGTGCGCACGCGCGCCGGCCCCAAGGCATCGACCGCCAGCGCCAGCACCAGCGCCGAATCGATGCCGCCCGACAGACCCAGCAGCGCCCCCGGAAAACCGTTTTTCTCCACATAGTCGCGCAAGCCCAGCACCAGCGCCTGCCACAGCTCGGCCAGCGGCTCGGGCACCGGGGCTATAGGGCCGCTGAGCTGCCACGGGCTGCGCGGCAAAGCAATGGCCTCGAGGCGCAACAACTCGGGCACAAAACTGGCGGCGCGCGCGGCCAAGCGGCCGTCGGCATCAAGGGCGAAGCTGCGCCCCTCGAACACCACCTCGTCTTGCGCCCCCACCAGGTGCGCATAGACCAGCGGCAAGCCGGTCTCGGCCACGCGCTGGCGCATCACCTGCTCGCGCTGCGCGCCCTTGCCCCAGTGGTAGGGCGAGGCGTTGAGCACCAGCAGCAGCTCGGCCCCGGCGGCCTTGGATTGGGCGGCAGGCTCGGGGTACCAGGCGTCTTCACAAATCAAGAGCCCAATGCGCAGCCGCTGTCCGTGCCCGGCGGGCAGATCGAACACGCCCACGCCTTGGCCCGGCACAAAGGTGCGCTGCTCGTCGAACACCTGGTAGTTCGGCAGTTCGCGCTTGGCGTAGCGCAGCCGCACCTGCCCGTCGGCCAGCACCGAGGCGGCATTGAGGCAGCGCGTGCGGCCGTGGCCCCCGGCGGGCTCGTCGGCGGGGTGGGATGGCGCCAGCGCCGCCGGGTGCCCCAGCACCAGGTGCAGCCCCGGCCACTCGGCGCTCAGGCGCGCCAGTTCTTGCAGCGCCGCCTCGCAGTCGGCCACGAAGGCCGGCCGCAGCAGCAGGTCTTCGGCCGGGTAGCCGCACAGCGCCAGCTCGGGCGTGAGCAGCAGCCGTGCGCCTTGGGCGTGGGCCGCGCGCGCTGCCGCCGCGATCTGCTGCACGTTACCGGCTAGGTCGCCGACGACGGGGTTGAGCTGCGCCACGCAGATGGGCAGCGTGGCAGCGGCCGGGTCAGTGCTCAGGTCGGCAGACAATTCTGGTGCCACAGCAGCGCGTTCGTGTTCGCCTGCGCCTCAACCCTGCTGTTGCTCTTTCTCGTAGGCCGCGATGCCGTCGCGGATTTCTTGGTGCGCCGCCTCCAGCCCTTCCCAGCCCTGTACCTTGACCCACTTGCCGGGGTCGAGGTCTTTGTAGTGCTCGAAAAAGTGCTCGATCGCCTTCAGGCTGATCGGGTTCAGGTCCGACAGGCTCTGCCACTGCGAGTACAGCGGCAGGATTTTTTCGGTCGGCACCGCCAGCACCTTGCCATCCACGCCGCCTTCGTCCTCCATTTTCAGGATGCCCAGCGCGCGGCACGGCACCACCACCCCGGGCGGCAGCGGCACCGGCGTGATCACCAGCACGTCCACCGGGTCGCCATCGCCCGAAATGGTCTTGGGCACGTAGCCGTAGTTGGTCGGGTAGTGCATCGCCGTGTTCATGAAGCGATCGACGAAGATGCAGCCCGAGGCCTTGTCCACCTCGTACTTGATCGGGTCGCCGTTCATCGAGATTTCGATGATGACATTGAAGATGGCGGGCGCTTTGTTGCCAGGGGTGACGTGGTCGAGTGACATGGGTGAAACGGCCTGTGATGAAGAAAGGAATGGGGAAAGCAAACAAAACGGCCGCGCGACACACGGCCAGCCGACAGCGCCTGCTGCCACGCAACATTGGAGCCGATTTTACCGTCGCCAAACTGACTCGCTGCCACTTGGTATAAGCTAGCGACTTATGTCCGAGCGCATCATCCCCTTGGTCAACGCCTACCACCCCGGCCTGTTGGTGCCGGCGTGGTCAGTGGGCGCGCCCGCTGTGGCACCCAGCGGCGAGCTGCTCGATGCGCTTGGGCGGCCGCTGCGCGATTTGCGCATCAGCGTCACCGACCGCTGCAACTTTCGCTGCAGCTACTGCATGCCGCGCGAGGTATTTGACAACCAGCACCGTTTTTTGCCGCATGCCGATTTGCTCAGCTTCGAGGAAATCACGCGGCTGGCGCGGATTTTTGTGGCGCACGGGGTGCGCAAGCTGCGCCTGACCGGCGGCGAGCCGCTGCTGCGCAAAAACATCGAATCCCTGATCGAGCAACTGGCGCAACTGCGCACGCCCGACGGCCAGCCGCTCGACCTCACCCTCACCACCAACGCCAGCCTGCTGCAGCGCAAGGCGCGCAGCCTCAAAGCCGCCGGGCTGAAACGCATCACCATCAGCCTCGACGCGCTCGACGACGCGGTGTTCAAGCGCATGAACGACGCCGATTTCCCGGTCGCCGACGTGCTGGCCGGCATCGACGCCGCCGAGGCCGCCGGGCTGGGGCCGATCAAGATCAACACCGTGGTCAAGCGCGGCAGCAACGAGCACCAGATCGTGCCGCTGGTGCGCCACTTTCGCGGCCGCCCCGTGGCGCTGCGCTTCATCGAGTACATGGACGTGGGCTGCAGCAACGGCTGGCGCATGGACGAGGTGCTGCCCAGCGCGGCGGCGCGCCAGTTGATCGAAGCCGAATTGCCGCTGCTGCCCCTGCCCGCCAGCGCCACCGGCGAAACCGCCGAGCGCTGGGGCCATGCCGGGCCCGATGGGCGCCACGACCCGGCGCTGGGCGAGGTGGGCTTCATCAGCAGCGTCACCCAAGCCTTCTGCCGCGACTGCAACCGCGCCCGCCTCTCGACCGAGGGCAAGGTGTATTTGTGCCTGTTCGCCACCCAGGGCTACGATTTGCGCGCCCTGCTGCGCGGCGGGGTCAGCGAGGCCGATCTGGCCGCGGCAATCGCCGCCATCTGGCAGCCCCGGAGCGAGCGCTACTCGGAGCTGCGCGCCAGCTTGGCGGCGCAGGCCCGATCGGCCGATGCCAAGTCCGGCCAGCGCATCGAGATGAGCTATATCGGCGGCTAAACCGCCACAGAGCCTCCCACAGAGCCACCCACAGGCCCGCCACTACCGCGCGGCACGCCGGGCTGCGGTGCATCGGTCGGGCTGGGGTTCTGCGCCGCCTGCCACGGGTTGACGACGCTCAGGCCGGCGGCCTCAAACGGGCTGGTGTCGCGTGTGGCCACCATGAAGCCGTGAGCGGCGGCCGTGCCAGCAATGTATCCATCGGTCATACCTATGGCCTTGCCTGCGGCTCGCGCCCGCGCCATCAAGTCGGCATAGGCCAGCGCGGCGTGCAAGTCAAAAGCCAGCACACGCCCGGCAAAGGCCGCCAGCACCTCTTGCTGCAAGCGATCCAGATAGACCGCGCGCCGTTTGCCGGCCGGCATCGACATCAGGCCAAAACGCAGTTCGGCCACGGTAACGGCGCTCAGGTAGAGGGTTTCGATGGCTTGGGCGTCGAGCCAAGCCTGCACCTGCGCATCGGGTGCGGGCTTCCACAATTCGGAAATCACGTTGGTGTCGATGAGGATCATTCGAAGCTCATGGGTTGGGCCGGGGTCTGGTCGCGCAGTTGGCTGAAATGCTGCGCCTCGGCCGCGCTCAAGGGCCCCGCCTCGCGGGCGATGGAGGCCAACAAAGAACCCAGTTTGATGCGCTCTGTCGGTCGGGCAACCGCCTCCAGAATCGCGCGAATTTCGGCCTCGGTGCTGCGGCCATGCTGGGCCGCGCGTACGCGCAGCGCACGGTGCACCTCGTTGGGCAGGTTGCGAATGGTGACGACGGCCATGACGGCATCTCCTGTTTTTGCAGTCAATGGCAGCACTTTACACTAAATGAATTTATTCGTCTGGGCGATGCGCCAGCGCCGGGTTGCGGCACGCTGGTCCTCTGTCACCTCGGCATCTGACGGCAGCAGCATTGCGCCTTATAGTTGACGGGCCAGCACGCCCCACGGAGACCGCCCCATGGCCCAGATTTTTTACCTGACCCAAATCCAGATCGAGCTCGGTGCCCTGCGCCTGTTGGCCAGCGAGTGCGAGCGCGTCGGCATCGAGCGGCCCTTGATCGTCACCGACGCCGGGGTGCGCGCCGCCGGGCTGCTGCAGCGCGCCGTGGCGGCGCTGGGCCTAGGGGGCGCCGCCCTGCCCCATGCGGTGTTCGACGCCACCCCCAGCAACCCGACCGAGGCCGCCGTGCGCGCCGCCGCGGCGGTCTATAGCCAAGCGCGCTGCGACGGCCTGATCGCGCTCGGCGGCGGCAGCGCCATCGACTGCGCCAAGGGCGTGGCGATTGCCGTGGCGCACCCGGGGCCGCTCAAAACCTACGCCACCATCGAAGGCGGCTCGGCCAAAATCAGCGCCCAGGTGCCGCCCTTGATCGCTGTGCCCACCACCGCCGGCACCGGCAGCGAGGTGGCGCGCGGAGCGATTTTGATCGTCGATGACGGGCGCAAGCTCGGCTTTCACAGTTGGCATTTGCTGCCCAAGGCGGCCATCCTCGACCCCGAGCTCACGCTCGGGCTGCCGCCGCTGCTCACCGCCGCCACCGGCATGGACGCGATCGCGCACTGCATGGAAACCTTCATGGCCAGCGCCTTCAACCCACCGGCCGACGGCATTGCGCTCGACGGACTGGAGCGCGGTTGGGCGCACATCGAACGCGCCACCCGCGATGGGCAAGACCGCCAGGCGCGGTTGCAGATGATGAGCGCCAGCATGCAGGGCGCAATGGCGTTTCAGAAAGGGCTGGGCTGCGTGCACTCGCTCAGCCACAGCCTGGGCGGCGTGCTGCCACGGCTGCACCACGGCACCCTGAACGCGGTGTTTTTGCCCGCCGTGCTGGCCTTCAACGCCAGCGCCGCAGCGGTGCAGCAAGAGCGCCGCCTGGAGCGCATGGCGCAGGCCATGGGCTTGGGCACCGACGCGCAAGCCCTAGGCCCGGCCATCCGCGCCCTGAACCAGCGCCTGGGCTTGCCCAGTGGGCTGGTGGCCATGGGCGTGGGGCGCGAGCTGTTTGAGCGCGTGATCGAAGGCGCCTTGGCCGACCACTGCCACAAAAGCAACCCGCGCCTGGCCAGCGCCGACGACTACCGCGCCTTGCTCGAAGCCTCGATGTAACGCTGGTTGCTACAACAGCCGCACCTGCGACGGGTCGGGCTGCTGCAACCAGGCGTCGAATTCATCCGCCAACTGCTGGCTGGCCGAGGCCGCCCAGCTCCAGGCCTGCACCCGCGCCCCCAGATCGCTGCCGTAGCGCTCGAAATCGCTGCGATCGGGCAGCTTGCCGTGCGGCAGCGTGCGCAGCCAGTCCGGGTTGGGGGCCAGCACCAGCGTGTGGTCCAGAAACGCGGTGCTGCGATGGCGCCACTTGAGCGCCTTGTCGAGCCAGCCCGGCACCAGGTGGCGCTGAAAGTGCGGGTACAGCACCAGCCCACTCTCGCGCCGCCAATTCAGGTGCAAGTGGTAGTCGGTGATGCCGCCGTCCCAGTAGGCACCCTTGGGTGCGCCGGGAATGTCTGGCACCGCCTGCATGGCAAACGGCACCGAGCAACTGGCTTGCAGCGCTGGCAGCAGGTTGCGCTCGTCGAGCCAGGCTTGGCGCGTGCGCAGATCGGCGCTGCCAAAGGGCAAGGCCGCGCCCGGAGTGGAAAACACCACCCGCTCCAGCCACGCCCCCAGCGCTGGGCGGTGCAGCGCGTTGCTCAGCCAAGCCCCAAGGTAGCCCGCCGGGGTGAGCCAGCGCTGCTCGCGCCGCAGCAGGTGGCGGCCACGCGAGGTGAGCACATGCAGCCGATAGCGCGGGTGCGCCAGCACCTGCGGCAAGCGGCCAGCGTAGAAAGCCTGCAAGTTGTGCGCGAAGCGCTCACTCACGTGCGCCGCCGTGGGCCGTTTGCGCCCCGGCTCCAGCTCGAACTGCTGCCGGATGTAGCCGTGCTCGAAGCGCTCAAAGGCCTGGGCGCAATCGTCAAAACAGGCCGTGGCCATGCGCCAGGCCCCAACCGAAGCCCCCACCAGGTCGATGGTCTGCGTGCTCTGCGCCAGCCAATGGCCAAAGATGAATCGATCCAGCGGCCCCAGAATCAGCCCCTTGGGGCCACCGGCGGCCCCGGCCACAATGCCCACATCCTGCGCCTGCAAGCCCTGGGTTTGCAAATGGCGCAGCGCCGCCGGGCCGGCGTAGAGGCGCAGCGCCTGCAGCTTGGCCATCAAACCCCCGGCAATTGATCCAGCCCGGCCACATTGGGCGCGACCAGCAGGTCCGGGTCCAGCCCCAGCGCCTCGCCCACGTCGTCCGGGTAGTGGTCGATCAGCTCGTTGGGGTGGTTGCCCGCCAGCAGCAGGCGCGCGCGCCAGCTCGCCAGGTGCACCACCGCCGCCAGCGGCTCCTGTTCGGCCGCCGCCAGCGGCTCGGTGTGCTGCTCGATGGCCGTCACCAGCAGGCGCGGCAGGCGCCAGTGCTGGGCCAGCGCGGTGCCGGCTTCGGCGTAGCTGTAGCCCAGCGCCAGCCGCTCGGCGGCGGCGCGATCGAGCGCAAACACGCCCACGCGCTGGTTCAGGCTGGCCATGGTTTCGGGCAGCCCCATGTGCAGCACCAACTCGCCCACGCCGTGCAGCAGGGCCGCGGTGAAAGCCAGGTTGGCGTCGAGCCGGCGCGGGGTGCAGATCAAGCGGGCCACGGTGGCGGCGGCGAAGCTGAAGTGCCAAAATTTGTCGAGGTTGATGCCGCTCACGGCGTGAAAGCTGGCATTCAGGGCAGCGGCGATGACCAGCGCGCGCACCTTGTTGAGCCCCAGCACCGTGATCGCCTCGCGCGCCGTGCCGACCGGGCGCAGCAGGGCAAAAAAGGAGGAATTGGCCTGCCGCAGCAGGCGCGCCGTGAGCACCGGGTCGTGCTCGATGTCGCGTGCCAAGGCATCGAAATCGACCTCGTCGAGTTCGAAGGTCTGGATCAGCTTGGCCGCCAGCTCGGGCACCACCGGCAGGCTCTGGGGTTGGCGCAACAGCTCATCGAGGCGCATCGCAAACTCAACCCAGAAAGGCCGACAACTCGCCCGCCGAGGTCCAATCGCTCGGGTCTTTGTCGAGCACCATGTCAAGGTCCAGCCCGAGCAAAAGCGCCACCACCTCGGGGAAGGTGGCGGCCATGCCTGCCCGGTCGAGGTTGATTTCTTGGGCCCGTGCGCGCCACGCCGCCATGTGCACGATACCCGCCAGCGGTTCGTAAATATCGCCCTCGAAGGGCAGCAACTGGTGCTGCAGCGCACGCACGATCAGCTCGGGAAAATCCCACTTGGCGGCAAAGGCCGCACTTACGTCGGCGTAGGTGTAGCCCAGCACGGCGCGCTCGGCCTCGGCGCGCTTCATGTCAAAGGGTGAAACGCTCCAGTCGATGCGGCCGATTTCTTCGGGCAGGCCGATGTGCAGCACCAAGTCGCCCACCGCGTGCACCAGCCCCGCAGTGAAGGCAGCGCCCTCGTTTAGTCGCATGCTGCGCGCCAGCGTGCGGCAAATCTTGGCGCTGTTGAGGCTGTAGCGCCAGAACTGCTCGAGGTTGACGCCGGGCACGGCCTTGAAACTGCGCCCCAGCGCCACCGCCTGCACCGTGGTGCGCAACTGGTTGAAGCCCAAGATGTTGACGGCGTCTTGCACACTCAGAATTTCGCGCGACAGGCCAAAAAAAGCCGAATTGGCCAACTTGAGCAGCCGCGCGGTGAGGGCCGGGTCGGTGGCTATGGCTTCGCTGATGCGGCGCGCATCGGGCTCCTCTGTGTTGAGCTCGGCCGACACCTCCGACACCACGCGCGGAATGCTGGGCAGTGCCTTGGCTTGGGCCAAGAGTTCTTCGAGTTGCATGGGGGCGCTGGTAAGGGGAAACGTTGACCGGGCAGTATAGTGGAGCGCAAAGCCGGGGCCGCAAGGCGCTGGGGCCAAACTCAGCCCAGCCGCAAGGCCGCACGCAGCTGTTCACCCACCTGCGGCCGCTCGGCAAAGGGGTCGGGCGGGTTGTGGCCCTGCACGATCGCCTGCCAGCGCGCCTGCACATTGCCCAGCGCCTGCGGGTGGCTGTAGAGGTAAAAGCCGCCGCTGTCGAGCGCGGCCATCACCTGGGCCGCCACCTCGGCTGCCGACACCTTGCCGCTGCCCACGGCTTTGTCGCTCATGGCTTGCCCGATCAACTGGCTGCGCGTCGGGGCCTCGGCGGCCCATTGGGCGGGACGGTTGCGCTGGCTCTGGCTGATCCCGGTTGGCACGTAGTAGGGGCACAGGACGCTGGCGCGCACCTGCTGCGTCACCAGCGCCAAATCTTGGTACAGCGTCTCGCTCAGGGCCACCACGGCGTGCTTGCTCACGTTGTAAACCCCCATATTGGGCGGCGTGAGCAGGCCCGCCATGCTGGCGGTGTTGACGATATGGCCCCGGTAGGCCGGGTCGGCTGCGGCAGCGGCCAACATCAGCGGCGTGAACACGCGCACCCCGTGGATCACGCCCCAGAGGTTGACGCCCAGCACCCAGTTCCAGTCGGCCACGCTGTTTTCCCACACCAGCCCGCCCGCGCCCACCCCGGCGTTGTTGAACACAAAGTGCGGCGCGCCAAAGTGCTGCTGCACCGCTGCGCCCAATGCGTCCATGGCGGCGGCGTCCGACACATCGAGCACCTGCGCCAGCGTCTGCGCCCCCAACGCGTCGAGTTCAGCCACGGCGCGCTGCAAAGCCTCGGCCTGCACATCCACCAGCACCAGCTTCATGCCCTGCTGCGCCGCCAGCCGCGCCACCTCCAGCCCAAAGCCCGAAGCGGCCCCGGTGATCACAGCCACCCGGCCCTGCCATTGCGTGTTCATTGCTTGGCCCTCGGGTTGCTCAAACCAGCCGCACCAGTTGTTTGCCAAAGTTCTGGCCCTTGAGCAGGCCCAGAAAGGCCGTCGGGGCCGACTCGATGCCCTGCGCGATCGTCTCGCGTGGCCTGAAGCGCCCGCTGCCCACCAGTTGCCCGAGCTCGGCCAGCGCGGGCGGCCAGTCCTGCATCTGTTCGCTGACGATGAAGCCTTGCACGCGCAGGCGGTTGATCAAAATCAAGGCCGGATTGAGCAGCGGCAGCGGCTGCCCTTCGTAGCCCGCGATCATGCCGCAGATGGCGATGCGGGCAAAGGCGTTGCTGCGCAGCAGCACGGCATCCAGCACAGCCCCGCCGACGTTCTCGAAATGCCCGTCTATGCCCTGCGGGCAGGCGGCTTTGAGCGCCTTGGCCAGCGCCAGGTGGTCGGGGTGCAAGCGGTGGTCGATGCAGTCATCGAATCCCAGTTGCTCGCGCACGTAGGCGCATTTGTCCGGGCCGCCTGCAATGCCCACCACGCGGCAGCCACGCGCCTTGGCCAGCACCCCCACCGCGCTGCCCACCGCCCCGCTGGCGGCGCTCACGGTCACGGTCTGGCCCGGCTTGGGGTCGATGATGCGCACCAGCCCGTACCAAGCCGTCACGCCCGGCATACCCACCGCGCCCAGGTAGTGGCTCAGGGGCACGTGGGTGGGATCGACCCGGTGCAGCGCACCCACTGGGTTGGCATCGACCACGCTGTATTGCTGCCAGCCACCCATGCCGACCACCCAGTCGCCTAGGCTGTAGCGCGGATGCCGGCTCTCGATCACCTCGCCTGCGGTGCCGCCTATCATCACCTCGTCGAGCGGCTGCGGCGCGGCATAGCTCTTGCCCTCGTTCATGCGCCCGCGCATGTAGGGGTCCAGGCTCAGGTAGTGGTGGCGCACGCGCACCTGGCCGTCTTGCAAGGGCTCGAAGGGCACGGTTTCGAGCCGGAAGTGCTCCAGGCCGGCTTGGCCTTGCGGGCGGGCGGCGAGCACGATGCGGGTATTGGTGGTCATGGTTTAGCTCCTGGGGTGAGTGGAACGATAGGCGGCCACGCCGGGTGCGCGGCCATTGGTTCAGACCAGGGATTTCAGCCGCCGACGACGGCGCTCACGCCGCCATCCACCGCCAGCCACTGGCCCGTGATGTGCTTGCCGGCGGCCGAGGCCAGCAGCAGCGTCAGGCCCTTGAGGTCTTCGTCGTCGCCCAAGCGGCCCAGCGGCGCGTGCGCGGCCAGCCGCTCCTCGCCCAGCGCCTCCAGCGTGCCGCGCGTCATGCGGCTGGGGAAAAAGCCTGGGCAAATGGCGTTGACCCGTATGCCGTGCGGCCCCCACTCGGCCGCCAGCGCGCGGGTGAAGTTGAGCACCGCCCCCTTGGAGGTGTTGTAGGCGATGGTGTGCATGCCGCGCGGGTTGCCACCCAGGCCAGCAATCGAGGCCAAGTTGATGATGCTGCCGCGGCGGCGCCCGATCATGCAGTGTTTGGCCATGTATTGGCTGAGCAAAAAATAGCCGCGCACGTTGAGGTTCATGACCTTGTCCCAGGCTTCGATGGGGTGCTCCTCGGCCGGTGCGCCCCAGGCGGCCCCGGCGTTGTTGACCAGCACATCGACCGCGCCCAGGCGCTGCAAGGCCTCGGCCCCGAGCCGCTCCAGATCGGCCTGCTTGGCGCAGTCGGCCACGATCCACTGCGCCTCGATCCCTTGGCCCTTGAGCTGCTGCGCCGCGGCTTCGAGCTCATCGCTCTTGCGCGCCACCAGCAGCAGGCGCGCACCGGCCTCGCCCAGCGCCTGCGCCATTTGCAGCCCGAGGCCGCGCGAGCCCCCCGTCACCAGCGCCGTCTGGCCACTGAGGTCGAACAATTGTTGCACCGTGCGTGTCATGGGTTTGTGTCTCCGTGTGGATTGATCGAAGCCACGAACATAACCCAATCAGCCCTCGGGAGCTGACTCCTGCATGACACGTCGCACCAGCACCCCGTCGATGCGGCGCCCGTCGAGCCGTTGCACGGTGAAGCGCCAGCCCGCCACCTGCACCGACTCGCCCACCTCCAGCAGCTCGCCGGCCACGGTCTGCATCAGGCCGCCCACGGTGTTGTAGCGCTCTTTGTCCTCGTCGGGCAATTCGTCGATCTCCAGCCGCACCTTGAGCTCGTGCGCCGGCATGGCCCCATCGACCAGCCACGAGCCGTCTGGCTGCGGCCTGGCCCAGGCGTCGAGCGGCGTCTCGGGCGAGAGCTCGCCGGTGATGGCTTCGAGCAAGTCCAGCGGCGTCAGCACGCCCTGCACCTCGCCGTACTCATCGACCACGAACACCATGCGCGTGGCGCGGGCGCGAAACTGCTCCAGCAGCTCCATGCCGCTCAGGGTTTCGGGGACGAAAATGGGGGCCGCAATCTGGCGCGACCAGTGCTCGGCTTGGGCGGGCTGCTCCTGTGGCCCCTGCGCCCCCCACGCCAGCGCCACCAGCTGCGGCAAGTGGATCACGCCCAGCACCTCTTGCAGCCCGCCGCGGCAGACCGGGTACCACGAGTGCCCGCCCTGTTGCGCCCGCCGCAGCGCGGTGGCTATCGGGTCGGCGGCGTCCAGCCACAGCACGTCCGGGCGCGGCACCATGATTGAAGTCAGCGGCCGGTCGTCGAGCAAAAACACGTTGCGCACCATGCGGTGCTCTTGCGCCTCGATGATGCCCGCGCCCACGCCCTCTTGCAGGCTGGCGTCGATTTCGGCCTCGGTCACTTGCTGCACCGCCTGGTTGTCGATGCGCAGCAGCTTGAGCACCGCTTGCGTGGTGTGGGTGAGCAGCCAGACGAAGGGTTTGGTCGCCTGCGCCACGCCGGCCATGGGGCGCGCCATCCAGCGCGACACCGTCTCGGGGTAGATCTGCCCGATGCGCTTGGGCACCAGTTCGCCAAACACGATGGTGATGAAGGTGATCACCAGCACCACAATGGCCGTGGCGCTCAGGCTGGCGCTGCCATCCGACAAGCCCCAGCCCATCAGCACGGCGGCCAGATCGTCGCTGAAAGCCGCTTCGCCGATGATGCCGTTGAGCATGCCGATCGAGGTGATGCCCACTTGCACCGAGGACAAAAACTGGGTTGGGTTGTCCATCAGACCGAGCGCGGTCTGGGCCCCGCGGTCGCCGCTCTCGGCCATGGCCAGCAACCGCGCCTTGCGGCTGGACGCCAGCGCCAGCTCCGACATGGCAAAGGCGCCGTTGAGCAGCGTGAGGAACAAAATGAATAAGGCGTCCATAATTTCGCTCTATGCCTACCTACCTAATCGGCGACGTGCAGGGCTGCGACGCCGCGCTGCAGCGCCTGCTGCACAAAATCGATTTTTCGCCCAGCCGCGACACGCTCTACCTGCTGGGAGATATGGTCAACCGCGGCCCGGATTCGCTGGCGGTGCTGCGCCGCCTGCGCGCGCTCGAAGGCGCGGCGCAGTGCCTGCTGGGCAACCACGACCTGCACCTGCTGGCGGTCGCGCACGGGGTGCGGCCACCGAGCCGGCACGACACCCTGGGCGCGGTGCTGCAAGCCCACGACCGCTCCGACCTGCTGCTCTGGCTGCGCCAGCGCCCGCTGGCCATGCAGGTACAGGGCTGGCTTCTGGTGCACGCCGGTGTGCTGCCGCAGTGGACGGCGGCACAAACGCTGGCGCTGGCCGACGAGGTGTCGGCCGTGCTGGCCAGCTCGGAGGGCCCGCAGTGGCTGCAGCAGATGTATGGCAACCAGCCCGAGCGCTGGAGCGAAGGCTTGCAAGGGGCCGAGCGCTGGCGCGTGATCGTCAACGCACTCACCCGGCTGCGCTTTTGCACCCCCAAGGGCAGCATGGAATTCGCCAGCAAAGACGGCTCGGGCGCTGCCCCAGCCGGCTACTTGGCGTGGTTCGAGGTGCCGGGCCGCCAAACGGCAGGCACCCCCATCGCCTTCGGTCATTGGTCCACCTTGGGGCTGCAGCAGCGGCCCGATTTGCTCGCACTCGACACCGGCTGCGTTTGGGGCGGCTGCCTGAGCGCGGCCCGGCTGCCCGCCCCCGGTTCGTCGCAAGCGCCAAGCCTCATCGAAGTCGAGTGTGAGCAGGCGCAGCGGCCGGGACGCTGAACACCGGGTGTCTCAGGCGACCGGTTCGGGGTCGGGCTGGCGCTCGCATTCGGCGCCGGCAGCCACCGGGGTAGCCGCCTTGAACAAGGCCGCCACCTTGCGCTTGGTGCGGATGAAGGGCGAGACCGAGCGCGTGCCCGCTCCCGCCTTGGCGGACTGCTGCTCCCACTCGGGCTTGGCCTCGGGGGCCAGCTTGGGCTGATACGGCTGCTCAAAGAAGGGGTCGGCGGCCGGGCGGGCGGCACGCGGCGGCGGGCGCAAAGCACGCGCTTCGGCGCTGCCCCGCGGGTCGTGCCAGAGGCGCTGGCCGTCGTTGATACGACCCGGGTCGCCACCGAAGCGGCGCCGGTCGGATTCGAGCTCCAGTGGCTCCACCTCAACTTTTTTGCCCAGCAGTTTTTCGAGTTCGGCCAGCGACTTGGTATCGCGCCCGCAGACGAATGAAAAGGACAAACCCGAAGCCCCAGCACGGCCGGTGCGGCCGATGCGGTGCACGTAGTCTTCGGCGTTAAAGGGCAGGTCGAAGTTGAACACCGCGGGCACGTCTTTGATGTCGAGCCCACGCGCCGCCACGTCGGTGCAGACCAGCAGTTGCACCTCGCCCTTTTTGAAGGAATCGAGCGCCTTGAGGCGTTCGTCCTGGCTCTTGTCGCCGTGCAAGGCGGTGCTGTTGAGGCCATCGTGCTCCAGCGAGCGCGCCAGCCGCGCACAGCCGAGCTTGCTGTTGACGAACACAAAGGCCTGCCCGATCGTGCGCTCGCGCAGCACCTGCTTGAGCGCTTGGATCTTGTCGTTTTCTTCTACCCGGTAAAAGCGCTGCTCGATGGTGGCGGCGGTGGCGTTGGAGCGCGCCACCTCGATGGTCACCGGGTCTTGCAGGTAGCTCGAAGCCAGACGCTTGATTTCGGTCGAGAAAGTGGCCGAGAACAGCAGCGTGGTGCGTTGCTTGGGCAGGTAGGAGAGGATGCGCTGCAGATCGGGCAAAAAGCCGATGTCGAGCATGCGGTCGGCCTCGTCGAGCACCACGTACTCGACCTGGTTGAGCACGCAGTTTTTGGCTTCGATGTGGTCCAGCAAGCGCCCTGGGGTGGCCACCAGCACCTCGACGCCTCGCTTCAACTCGGCGGTTTGGGGCTTCATGTCCATGCCGCCAAACACCACCGTACTGCGCAGCTCGGTGTATTTGGCGTAGAGCTCGATTTGCTGCGCCACCTGCACCGCCAGCTCGCGCGTGGGCAGCAACACCAGTGCGCGCACCGGGTGCCGCGCTGGCGATGTGGAGGAGCTGGCGTGTTTGAGTAGGCGCTGCAGCAGCGGCAGCGAGAAGGCGGCGGTTTTGCCGGTGCCGGTCTGGGCTGCGCCCATCACGTCGCGGCCTTGCAGCACCACCGGAATCGCCTGCGCCTGGATAGGCGTCATGGAGGAAAAGCCGAGTTCGGCTACAGCACGAGCCAAGGGCTCGGCCAAGGAAAGTTCAGAAAAAGCAGGATTCATCTATAGCGGATTGTCGCACCACATCGTGACAAAGCAAACAAATCGAAGCGGGCGTGTTGTTGCACGCCCACAAGGCCAGCACACTGCGGCTCAGGCGGATCAACTGCGGGCAGCGTAAGACGGCGCCTGGGCGCTGGTCGGGTGGCCCTGGAAATCGGTCCAACAGCGCTGGGTGAAGTCGTACAGCTTGCACTTGCGCGCGGTATCAAAATACCAGCGCCAACTGAACTGCTGGATGATGATGCGCCCGGGCAGCATGTCTTCGAGTTTCTGTTGCGCTTCCTTGAGCTTATACAGCGGCACGCTCATATCGACGTGGTGAGCGGTGTGCTCCATGATGTGGTGCACCAGCGCCCCGATGCGGTAGGGGAACTGCAGGTGCACGGTGGTCGAGACGAAGGGCGCCGCCTTGGCCCACAGGTGCTTGTCGTCGTGCCACTGCACGCTGGTGTGGGTGTGGTGCACATACACCACGAAGCCGATCATGGCGTTCCAAAACAAAAATGGCACCACAAAACCCATGACGATCAGCAGCCAAACCGCCTGCCCGGTGGCCACGGCCGCCCACACCAAACCTGCGTTCCAGAGCAGCGCCACCGCCGAGACGAACACCCCGTCCCAAATGAACTCGGAGCGCTGCGTGCCCATATAGGTTTTGCGCGGGAAGAACATGCGCAGCCACCACATTTCGATCAGGTAGTACAGCGCCGGGCCCCAGCCGCTGCGGTAGATGCGCTCCAGGGCACGGCGGCCGGGCGAGAGGGCCTCGAACTCGGCCTTGCTTAGGGGGGCCCAGACAAAATCCACCCCCTTGAGGTTGGTGTAGCCGTGGTGCACCACGTTGTGGCCCACCTCCCACAGGCTGTAGGGCGTGAGCGATGGGATCATGGCGATGCGACCCAGCACCCGGTTCAGGCCGCGGTGCGGGGTGTAGCTCTGGTGGCAGGCATCGTGCCCAATGATGAACAAACGCCCGATCACAAAACCCGCCGCCAGCGCGCACAACAGCTTGGCCCACCAGGCTTGCAACAAAATGGTGCCAGCGATCAGGGCGGCAAAAATGGCCCAGTCCAGCACCAGCAGCGCCACCGCGATGGCGGTGCGGCGCTCGGCCAGCGGGCTGATCCAGCCGCGGATGACCTTGCGGTGTGGCAGCGGGGCTCCGGTTGGGACCGGACGATCGGAGGCAGCGGATGCTGCACCGGCTGCGGCTTGGAGCGGCTGCGCGCCGCTGAGGGGGTCTGGTGAAGTGTGCATCGATGAACGCAGGGGTTAAAAACGCCCGATCGGACGGCGCGCGGGACTCGCCTAGGCAACAACCATCTAGGCCTGTGCATTTTATTCCCTTATCCCCTACAGCAACTTGACAGACCGCAAAGACATCGAAACGCAGGCCAAACCCCACACAACAACCACCGGCCTAGCTATAATCTAGGGTTTTGCTGGCAACATCCACAAACAACTCAAGGAACCCACATGGCCACCAAGCCCAAGAAAAAGAACCCACGTCTGGCGTCCGGGCGCAAACGCGCACGGCAAGACGTCAAGCTCAACGCCGCCAACACCTCGTTGCGCTCCAAATACCGCACCGCCGTCAAGAAGGTCGAAAAGGCCGTTCTGGCAGGCGACAAAACCCAAGCCTCGGCACTCTTTGCCCAAATGCAAGGCGTGGTGGACTCGATTGCCGACAAGGGCATTTTCCACAAAAACAAGGCCGCTCGCGACAAGAGCCGCCTGTCGGCCAAGGTCAAAGCCCTGGCCAGCACTGCAGCGGCCTGAGCCAAGCTCAGACCGACCGCCCAGGCTTGGGGGCTGCTAGGCCCCCTGCACAGCCTGCCGTTTGAACCGGGTGCGCTGCCAGCAAATCCCGCTCGATCGCAAAAAACCGCCACCGGCCCCGCGCCTGTTGGCGGTTTTTTCTTGGGCGAGGCGCGCGCTATGGGGCCGGAGCCTGGGGTGCAGGGTGCCCTGGGGCGGGATCGGGCAACAGGCAGGCTTCGACCACTTGCAGATCGTTGTCGCGGGCAAAACCGAGCACGAAATCCCACGCCATGGGGTCGTAGTCGCGCAAAGCGGTGTGCAGCACCACGCACTTGACGCCGTTGATCACTTTGGGTATGCACCACGGCGAGTAGCCCAGATGCGCGCCCGGCACCCGACCCGCTGGGTGAAACGGGCTCATCACGCCAGACAGGCGCTCGGCCCAGTCGCTCGGGCGAAAGGGCTTGCCGCTGCTCGTCAGGCCTTGGATAAAGACTTCATTGGCGCTCGGAGAGACCATGGGGGTACTGGCCCAAAAAGGATGGCCCACCAACCGCCGCCGAGGATCGCTCGCCGCACAGAGTGAACCGGTTGAGACCGATGGGTTAACGCAAGTATTCTATCTTATATAAGACTTGGTGGTTGGGGACGCCCGCTGCTCGCGCAGCAGCGCCTACAATGAACCCCCGCTGCGCCCGGCCGCCCCTTGGCTGCGCGCCGGCACCGCCCCTGTAGGCACACGCCTTTACTTCAACCCCTTCCAACCAGGACCCGATCCATGCTCCCAGCCGCCCCGGTGCAAGCGCACGTCATGAACACCTACGGCCGGGTGCCGATCGAGCTCTCGCACGGCCAGGGTTGCCGGGTTTGGGATGTGCATGGCAAGGTCTATCTGGATGCGCTGGGCGGAATCGCCGTCAACACGCTCGGGCACGCGCACCCCAAGCTGGTGCCGGCGCTGCAAGCGCAGATCGGCCGCCTGATGCACATCAGCAACTACTACTACCACGCCGCCGCCGAGGAGCTGGCGCAGTTGCTGGTGCAGCGCTCGGGCCTGAGCAATGTGTTTTTCTGCTCCAGCGGGCTGGAGGCCAACGAGGCCGCGCTCAAGCTGGCGCGCAAGTTTGGGCACGACAAGGGCATTGCGCGGCCCGAGATCGTGGTCTATGAAAAGGCCTTTCACGGCCGCTCCATCGCCACCCTGAGCGCGACCGGCAACCCCAAGGTGCAGGCCGGGTTCGAGCCGCTGCTAGAGGGCTTCATCCGCGTGCCGCTCAACGACATCGAGGCAATCCGCCGCGCCACCGTGGGCAACCCGAACGTGGTGGCGGTGTTCCTAGAGGCCATCCAGGGCGAAGGCGGCGTCAACCCGGCCAGCGCCGACTACCTGCAGCAAGTGCGCGCGCTGTGCGACACCCACGACTGGCTGCTGATGATCGACGAGGTGCAGTGCGGCATGGGGCGCACCGGCAAGTGGTTTGCGCACCAGTGGGCCGGCATTTTGCCCGACGTGATGCCGCTGGCCAAGGGCTTGGGCTCCGGGGTGCCGATCGGGGCCGTGGTGGCCGGCCCCAAAGCGGCGCAGCTGTTCCAGCCCGGCAACCATGGCAGCACCTTTGGCGGCAACCCGCTGGCGCTGCGCGCGGGCATCGAAACCATCCGCATCATGGAAGAAGACGGGCTGCTGGAGCACGCCGCCCAAGTGGGTTTGCAGTTGCAGACGCTGCTGAGCACGCAGTTGCTGCGCGTGCCCGGCGTGCGCGAGGTGCGCGGCAAGGGGCTGATGATTGGCATCGAGCTCGACCGCCCCTGCGCCGCGCTGGTGAACCGCTGCGCCGAGGCCGGGCTGCTGATCAGCGTCACCGCCGACCGCGTGATCCGCTTGGTGCCGCCGCTCATCCTCACTGCGGCCGAGGCCGACGAGATCGTGGCCCTGCTGGTGCCGCAGATCAAGGCCTTTCTGGCTGAAACACCGGCTGCCGCGGCCTAAGCTGCCAACACCAAAACCACCCTTCACGCCCTTGGAGCCCGCGCCCATGACCCCCGCCGCCCCGCCGCTCAAGCACTACCTGCAATTCAAGGATTTCAGCGCCGCCGAGTACGCCTACCTGTTCGAGCGCACCTGGCTGATCAAGCGCAAGTTCAAAACCTACCAAAAGCACCACAGCCTGTGCGACCGCACGCTGGCCATGATTTTCGAGAAAGCCAGCACGCGCACCCGGGTCAGCTTTGAGGCCGGCATGTACCAGATGGGCGGCAGCGTGGTGCACCTGACCACCGGCGACAGCCAGCTCGGGCGCGCCGAGCCGATCGAAGACAGCGCGCGCGTGATCAGCCGCATGACCGATCTGGTGATGATCCGCACCTACGAGCAGAGCAAGATCGAGCGCTTTGCGGCGCACTCGCGCGTGCCGGTGATCAACGGCCTGACGAACGAATTTCACCCCTGCCAGATTTTGGCCGACCTGTTCACTTGGCTCGAACACCGGGCCGCCCGCGCCGATGGCGGGATCGACGTGGGCGCGCTGCGCGGCATCCGCGTGGCCTGGGTGGGCGACGGCAACAACATGGCCAACACCTGGGTGCAGGCGGCGCAGGTGCTGGGCTTCAAGGTGCACGTGAGCACGCCCAGCGGCTACGCCATCAAGCCCGAGGTGGCCGGTGTGAGCGCCGACGACGCCTGCTGGCAGGCCTTTGACAACCCGCTGCAAGCCTGCGCCGGGGCCGATCTGGTGACCACCGACGTCTGGACCAGCATGGGCTTCGAGGCCGAAAACGAGGCGCGGCGGCAGGCCTTCGCCGCCTGGTGCGTAACCCCGGCGCTCATGGCCCAAGCCCACCCCGAGGCGCTGTTCATGCACTGCCTGCCCGCGCACCGGGGCGAGGAAGTGGCGGCCGAGGTGATCGACGGGCCGCAGAGCGTGGTCTGGGACGAAGCCGAAAACCGCATGCACGTGCAAAAAGCCCTGATGGAATACCTGCTGCTGGGGCGGCAATAATCCCCATGCCCTTGCCCATGCCCGTGCCCGCACGTCGTCTTGGCCCTGCATGACCCCGGCTTTTGACGTGGCCATCGTCGGCGCGGGCGCGGCCGGCTTGTTTTGCGCCGGCATCGCGGGCCAGCGCGGGCTGCGCGTGCTGCTGCTCGATCACGCGCCCAAGATGGCCGAGAAAATCCGCATCTCGGGCGGCGGGCGCTGCAATTTCACCAACCGCGACCTCGACCCACACCAGCCGCAGCGCCACTTTTTAAGCCAGAACCCGGCCTTTTGCCGCTCGGCGCTGGCGCGCTACACCCCGGCCGATTTCATCGCGCTGCTGCAGCGCCACGGCGTGGCGTGGCAAGAAAAGCACAAGGGCCAGTTGTTTTGCACCCGCTCGGCGCAGGACCTGATCGACCTGCTGCTGCGCGAATGCGGCGCCGGCGGCGTGACGCACTGGCAGCCCTGCCGCGTGCTGCACGTGGCTTACAGCGACGCCACCCATGCCGAGGGTGCCGCCGCCCTGCCCTACACCCTGCAAACCGAGCGCGGCAGCGTGGTCTGCCGCTCGCTGGTGGTGGCCTCCGGCGGCTTGCCGGTGCCCAAAATCGGGGCCAGCGACTGGGGCTTGCGGCTGGCGCAGCAGTTTGGCCTGGGGCTGGTGGAACCCCGGCCGGCGCTGGTGCCGCTCACCTTCGAGCCCCAAAGCTGGGCCCCTTATGCGCACTTGGCCGGGCTGGCGCTGCCGGTGCGCATCAATACCGGCAGCAAAAAACAGGCCATGGCATTCGACGAAGACCTACTCTTTACCCACCGCGGCCTGAGCGGCCCGGCGGGGCTGCAAATATCGAGCTACTGGAACCCCGGCCAAGCCTTGCGCATCGACCTGCACCCCCAAGCCCGGCTCGACGCCGCGCTGCAAACGGCCAAGGCAGCAGGCGGGCGCAAGCTGCTGCCCAACGCGCTGGCGCAGCACCTGCCGCAGCGCCTGTGTGACATTTGGACGCAGCACCGGCCCGACTGGCAGCGCCCCTTGAGCGATTGCAGCGACAAGGCGCTGGCGCAACTGGCCGAGAGCCTGCACCACTGGGCCCCCAGCCCCAGCGGCGACGAAGGCTGGGCCAAGGCCGAAGTGATGCGCGGCGGCGTGGATACGCGCCAGCTATCCTCGCAAAGCTTGGAGTCCAGCCAGCCCGGGCTGTACTTCATCGGCGAAGTGGTGGACGTGACCGGCTGGCTCGGCGGCTACAACTTCCAATGGGCCTGGGCCAGCGCGCACGCCTGCGCGCTGGCTTTGCCACCCAGCCCGCACTGACACGGGCGTAGGGGAAACCAGGCCACGGCAGCGCACAAAAAGGCTCTGGGCGATAATCGGGCCCGTTTCCTATCCTCGACCCCCAATCCTTTGCACCGGCAACCCCCATGACTGACACCCAACAACGCATCGACAGCTTGGTCAAATCGCACGAAGTCGTGCTGTTCATGAAAGGCACCGCTTCCTTCCCCATGTGCGGCTTTTCGGGCCGCGCGCTGCAAATTCTCAAGGCCTGCGGCGTCGAATCCAGCGCCGTCAAGGCCGTCAACGTGCTCGACGACCCGGCCATCCGCCAAGGCATCAAGGACTACAGCAATTGGCCCACCATCCCGCAACTGTACGTGCGCGGCGAGTTCATCGGCGGCTCCGACATCATGGTGGAGATGTACGAGTCGGGCGAGCTGCAGCAGGTGCTGTCCGCCTCCAAGGTCTGAAGCAAAGCAGCGCGCTTAGCCCACCCGCCAGCGCTGCTGCGCCGCAAACACCGCGTTGGGGTAGGGGCTGCGGCCGCGGCTGCCGTTGTAGCGGCCCAGCGCCAGAAACAAATCTCCGCGCTCGCGGTCGAGGTAATGGCGCAAAATCACGCAGCCAAAGCGCAGATTGGTTTTAAGCTGAAACAGGCCGCCCACGTCGCCATCGCCGATCAAACGCGCCCAAAAGGGCATGATCTGCATAAACCCGCGCGCCCCCACGACCGAGATCGCAAACTGCCTGAAGCCGCTCTCGACCTGGATGAGGCCCAGCACCAGCGACTCGTCGAGCCCGGCGCGGCGGCTCTCGTACCAAACCGTCTGAAAAAAATCGACCCGCTGTTGCAGTTCGGGCATGCGCCGCGCCAGCCGTGGGCTGAGTTGCGTGAGCCAGCGCAAATAGGCCATGCGCGCTTCGCTGCTGGGGAACTCGGGCTCTAGCGGGTCGTTGAACTCCACCGCGGCGCGCAAGGCGTGGCGCACCGAATCGGCCAGCGGTTCCTCCAACTGGCTGGCCGCCACCGGGCGCAGCGGCCAAGCGGCCGTGGCTGCCGCAGCGCAGCCCAAGGCGGCGCTGGTCCAACGGCGGCGGCTCCAAGCTGCGGCCACATCAACCCCCTGGCTTCACAAGCCCAGACGCTGGCGCAGCCACGGCAGCGCCTCGTCCAGCGCCAGCTTGCTGGGCTGCGCCTCGCGCCGGTGCTGGTACTCGATCTGGCCCTCTTTGAGGCCCTTGTCGCCCACCGTCAGGCGGTGCGGCACGCCGATCAGCTCCCAGTCGGCAAACATGGCCCCGGGGCGCTCGCCGCGGTCGTCGAGCAGCACATCGACTCCCAGCGCCTTCAGTTCGCCATAGAGCCGCTCGGCCGCCTCGCGCACTGGCGCGCTGCGCTCCATCCCGATCGGGCAGATCACCAGCGTGAAGGGGGCAATCGCGTCGGGCCAGATGATGCCGCGCTCGTCGTGGTTTTGCTCGATCGCCGCCGCCGGCAAGCGCGTGATGCCAATGCCGTAGCAGCCCATCTCGAACGGTTTGGGCTTGCCGTCTTCGTCCAGAAAAGTGGCGTTCATGGCGCGGCTGTATTTGGTTCCGAGGTAGAACACATGCCCGACTTCGATGCCGCGCTCGATTTGCAGTTCCCCGGCCCCGTCGGGCGAGGGGTCGCCCGGCAGCACGTTGCGGATGTCGGCCACGCAATCGGGCTCGGGCAGGTCGCGGCCCCAGTTGACGCCGGTGAGGTGGTGATCGGCCTGGTTGGCACCGCAAACCCAGTCGGCCATCAGCGCCACTTCGCGGTCGGCAACCACTTGCACGGGCTGCTTGAGCCCGAGCGGCCCGAGGTAGCCGGGTTTGCTGCCAAAGTGGGCCACGATCTCGGCCTCGGTGGCAAAGCGGTAGCCCAGATTGAGCCCCGGCAACTTGCCCACCTTGACCTCGTTCATGTCGTGGTCGCCGCGCAGCAGCAGCAGCCAGATGCGGGTGGCGACGATTTCGTCGCGCTCATTGATCTCTTCGGTGGCCAGCACCAGCGACTTGACGGTGCGCGCCAGCGGCAGACCGAGCAGCGCAGCCACGTCGGCGCAGGTGCTTTTGCCCGGCGTCGGGGTGAGCGTGAGCAGCTGGCTCGGTGCCGGGCGCGGGCCGGCCGGGGCCAGCGCCTCGGCCTTTTCGAGGTTGGCGGCGTAGCCGCTGTGCGGGCAATAGACGATGGCGTCTTCGCCGGTGCTGGCAATGACCTGGAATTCTTCGCTCAGGTCGCCACCGATGGCCCCGCTGTCGGCCGCCACGGCGCGGTAGCGCAGCCCAAAGCGATCAAAAATGCGCCGGTACGCCGCCCCCATGGCCTGGTAGCTGGCCTGCGCCGCGTCGCGGTCGCGGTCGAAGCTGTAGGCGTCTTTCATGGTGAACTCGCGCCCGCGCATCAGGCCAAAGCGCGGACGCCGCTCGTCGCGGAACTTGGTCTGGATCTGGTAAAAATTTTTCGGCAACTGCTTGTAGCTGCGCAGCTCTTGGCGCGCAAGGTCGGTCACCACCTCTTCGCTGGTGGGCTGCACCACGTAGTCGCGCTGGTGCCGGTCTTGGATGCGCAGCAGCTCGGGGCCCATTTTTTCGAAGCGCCCGGTCTCTTGCCACAACTCGGCCGGTTGCACCACCGGCATGGTGAGCTCGATCGCTCCGGCGGCGTCCATTTCCTCGCGCACGATGCGCTCGACCTTGCGGATCACGCGCAAGCCCATGGGCAAGTAGGTGTAAATGCCAGCCCCGAGTTTTTTGATCAGGCCGGCGCGCAGCATCAGGCGGTGGCTGGCCACTTCGGCGTCGGCGGGGGCTTCTTTGAGGGTGGAGATGAAGAACTGGGAGGCTTTCATGGGGCGTTGTAGCTAAAGATTCGATGCAGCCCCGCAAGTCTGGGACGCAGTGGCACGCAGCAGCGCAACCGAATCAGCGCCGAATCGCAAGGATTCAGCCGGGCCCGGTTTTGGCCTGCGCCGACCTCGGAAATGCCACCTGCGCGTGCGCCAGCGGTGCATAATCGAGTCAGTTTAAAAATTGGGGTTGATTATGCTTGACAGAGACGGCTTTAGGCCGAACGTCGGCATCATTCTGCTCAACCAGAAGAACCAAGTGTTCTGGGGCAAACGCATCCGCACCCACTCTTGGCAATTTCCGCAAGGCGGCATCGACCGGGGCGAATCCCCCGAGCAGGCCATGTTCCGCGAGTTGCACGAAGAGGTCGGACTCAAGCCCGAGCATGTGAGCATCGTGGCCCGCACACGAGACTGGTTGCGCTACGAGGTGCCGGACCGCTACATCCGCCGCGAGGCGCGCGGTCACTACAAGGGCCAGAAACAGATCTGGTATTTGCTGCGTCTGCTCGGCGGCGACTGGCTGCTCAACTTGCGTGCCAGCAGCCACCCCGAGTTCGACGCCTGGCGCTGGCACGACTACTGGGTGCCGCTGGACGTGGTGGTGGAATTCAAACGCGGCGTCTATGAAATGGCGCTCACCGAGCTGGCGCGGCATTTGCCCGCGGACGGGCGCCCGCGCAGCGCTCGCTTCCCAACGCGCCCGCGCGGCAGCTTGGCGGCCAACGACTTGATGCCCCCGCACATGGAGCTCCCCCCCGGCGCCGTTTTCGACCCCATCCCCCAGTTTGAGGGCAGCATACAAACGCCCATTCACACCGATCGATCCTCCACCCCATGAGCAAGCTCCACCTATCCGCCCCCCTTGTGCCCAAGCGGGCTGTTGCTGCTGCCCGGCAAGCAGGCAGTGGGCGCCTGCGTTGGATGGCGGCTTGGGCACTGGGAGCCAGCTTGTTGGCGGCCTTGGCCCCCGCGCAGGCCCAATTTTTGACCGAAGGCGAGCAGTGGCAGGAAGAATCGGTTCCCCCGGCGCCCCCTTTTAGCACCCAAGGCTTGGTGCCCTTCGAGGTCGGTGTGGATTCGCCGCTGCGCTTTGGCTTGGTGCCCGATACGCTGCAACTCGGCGCCGACGGCGTGATTCGCTACGTGGTGGTGGCCCAAAGCACGAGCGGCGCGGTCAACGTGATGCATGAGGGTCTGCGCTGCCGCACCCAAGAGATGCGCACCTACGCGCGCTGGTCGCCCACGCAACTGCCACTGCCCGCCCCTTTTGCTTCCGAGGCCGGCCAGTGGCGCAGCGCCGGCGAGACCCGCTGGCAAGGCTGGCGCGACCACGCGGCAGGCCGTCCGGCTTGGGCGCTGGCGCGTGCGGGTCTGTGCGACGGCGCCGCCCCCAACGGCCGCCCGGCGCAGATGCTGCAAGCGCTGCGCCAAAACCCCCCGCTGCGCTGAGCGGCGCCTTCAGACCACTCAGCCGCTGCGGCTGGTGAGCACCAGGTTGTCGCGGTGGATCATCTCGGCTTCGGCGGCGTAGCCCAGCAGGCGCTCGAAATCCGCCGAAGCCTTGCGGCACAGCAGGCGCGCTTCGGCGGCGCTGTAGTTGGCTAGGCCGCGCGCCAGCTCGCTGCCATCGGGTGCGCGCAGCGCGATCACGTCGCCGCGCACAAAATCGCCCTCGACCGCCGTCATGCCGATCGGTAGCAGGCTCTTGCCCTCTTGCACGATCTTGGTGGCGGCCCCGGCATCCACCCGCACCGCCCCGCGCAGTTGCAAATGGTCCGCCATCCACTGCTTGCGCGCCTGCAGCTTGGGTGTATCGGACAACAGGCAGGTGCCGATCGGCTCGCCTTCGAGCAGGCGCAGCAGCGCGTCGGGATCGCGCCCCCAAGCGATCACGGTGCTGGCACCCGACCGCGCCGCGCGCTTGGCGGCCAAAATTTTGGTGATCATGCCGCCGGTGCCGATGCGTGAACCAGCCCCGCCGGCCATGGCTTCGAGCTCCGGGTCGCCGGCGCGCGCCGCCGCGATGAAGCGCGCATCCGCTTGTTTGCGCGGGTCGGCGCTGTAGAGCCCTTTTTGGTCGGTCAGGATCACCAACAGGTCGGCCTCGACCAAGTTGGCCACCAGCGCGCCCAAGGTGTCGTTGTCGCCGAACTTGATCTCGTCGGTGACCACGGTGTCGTTCTCGTTGATCACCGGCAGCACCCGGTGCGCCAGCAGCGTGAGCAGGGTCGAGCGCGCATTCAGGTAGCGCTCGCGGTCGGCCAGGTCGGCGTGCGTGAGCAGCACCTGCGCGCTGCGCAGCCCGAGCTGGCGCAGCTTGCTCTCGTACATCTGCACCAGCCCCATCTGGCCCACCGCCGCCGCAGCTTGCAGCTCGTTGAGGGCTTTGGGGCGCACCGCCCAGCCCAAGCGCTTCATGCCCTCGGCAATGGCGCCGCTGCTGACCATGATCAGCTCACGCCCTTGCCCCACCAGGGTGCTGAGCTGCACGCTCCACTGGCCGATGGCGGCTTCGTCGAGCCCGCGCCCCTCGTTGGTGACGAGGCTGGAGCCGACCTTGACCACGATGCGGCGCGCTGCGCGCAAGCGCTCGGCCACGGCGGCTTCGGTGACACGCCAATCGGGCGCTGGGCGGGCTGGATCCATGGAAGCAGGGAGGTGTGGAGGTTGTGAGGATGCAGGCAGCAGCGTCAAGGCGTGCTTAAGGGCTTGAGGGCTTAAGGGTTTGCCTGGGGCTCGAAACGCGGATCGACCTCGACCGGCGGGCGTTCGGCCTGCTGGCTGGCCGCAACATGCTGGAAAATTTGCTGCACCAAGCGCTCACAGCCCTCGCGCGTAAGCGCCGAAATCTCGAACACCGGCCCCTTGTGGCGGTAGCGGCGCACAAAATCGCGCACCCGCTGCGCACGCTGCTCGGCCGGCACCATGTCGAGCTTGTTGAGCACCAGCCAGCGCGGCTTGGCGTGCAAGGCCGGATCGTATTTTTTGAGCTCTTTAGCGATGGCGCGCGCCTGCAGCACCGGGTCTACCGCCTCGTCGAAGGGGGCCAGATCGACGATGTGCAGCAGCAACCGGGTGCGCTGCAAGTGGCGCAAAAACAGGTGTCCCAGCCCGGCGCCTTCGGCCGCCCCTTCGATCAGGCCCGGCAGGTCGGCGATCACAAAGCTCTTTTCCGGCCCCACCCGCACCACGCCGAGGTTGGGGTGCAAGGTGGTGAAGGGGTAATCGGCGATCTTGGGCCGGGCATTGGAAACGGCGGTGATGAAGGTCGATTTGCCGGCGTTGGGCATGCCCAGCAAGCCGACGTCGGCCAGCAGCTTGAGCTCCAGTTGCAGGTTGAAGCGCTGGCCCGGGTAGCCGGGGGTTTTTTGGCGTGGGGCGCGGTTGATCGCGCTCTTGAAGCGCAGGTTGCCAAAGCCGCCATCGCCGCCCTTGGCCAGCAGCACCAGTTGCCCGGGCTGCAACAACTCGTGCAGCAAGGCCCCGCTGTCGGCGTCGCGCACCAAGGTGCCGACCGGCATCTTGAGCACGATGTCTTCACCCTTGTGGCCAAACATGTCGGAGCCCTTGCCGTGCTCGCCGCGCTGGGCTTCGAACTTGCGCGTGTAGCGAAAATCCACCAGCGTGTTGAGGTTTTCGTCGGCCAGCGCATAGACATGGCCGCCACGGCCACCATCGCCGCCGTCGGGGCCGCCGAATTCCTTGTATTTTTCGTGCCTGAAAGAGGCGCAACCGCTGCCGCCATCGCCCGCTGCAACCTCGATCGTGGTTTCGTCAACAAACTTCATGGGGCTATTGTGGTGCAAATAAAACAGGCCCGCAAGCGGGCCCGTAGGGGGTATGGGTCTAAGCTTGCAGCGGTACCAAACCGCAAGAAAGCCCAGCCGTTACCGCAAGAACTCAGACCGACTCGGGCACTTTCGTCGCCTCGACGCTGATCACCTTGCGGTTCAGTGCGCCCTTGACAGCAAAACCCACCGTGCCATCGACGGTGGCAAAAATGGTGTGGTCTTTGCCGATGCCGGTGCCGGTGCCGGGGTGGAATTTGGTGCCACGCTGGCGCACGATGATCGCGCCGGCCGAGATAGCTTGGCCGCCAAAGACCTTGACGCCCAGCATCTTGGGTTGTGAGTCGCGGCCGTTACGGGTTGAGCCGCCGCCTTTTTTCTGTGCCATGGTGTGCCGCTCCTTAAGCTTGGATCGAGCCGATCTGCAGCTCGGTGAAGTTTTGCCGATGGCCTTGACGCTTCTGGTAGTGCTTGCGACGGCGCATCTTGAAGATGCGGATTTTGTCGCCACGACCGTGCGAGACCACAGTGGCTGTGACCGTTGCGCCGCTGACCAAGGGCGTGCCAACCTGGATGCTGTCGCCGCTGCCGACGGCCAACACCTGATCGATCACGATTTCTTGACCCACGTCCGCAGCAATCTGTTCTACTTTAAGTTTTTCGCCAACGGCAACGCGATACTGCTTGCCGCCGGTTTTTATGACCGCGTACATTGGAAACCTCAAATGGTGATTTCTTTGGGCTGATTCCCAAAGAATTGAGCATTATACCAAAAACGGGTGGGGTGGTGCCGCCTGTCGGATTCGAACTGACGACCTACCGCTTACAAGGCGGTTGCTCTACCAACTGAGCTAAGGCGGCGATAGGTGCGTATTCTACTTCACGCGCCGCAGGGCTGGCCGGCCGGTGGGGCTGCCACCAGGCTTGGGGGGATCCGATGGTGCCTCGGAGTCGCCCGACTCCGGGATTTGCTCAGACCCAGTGGCGTCGGCCTCGACCACTTTTAAACCCACGCGGGTGCCCTCGTCCTCGCTCTGCTGCAGCGGCGCGGGCGCTTCGAACGCCATCCCGTGTCCATTTTCATGGGCAAAAATGGCCAGCACATGGTCAATTGGCACTTGCACATCGCGCGGCACCCCGCCAAAGCGGGCCTTGAACTCGATCGTCTCGTTGCCCAATTGCAGGTTGCTGGTGGCCTCGTAGCTAGAGTTGAGAACGATTTTTCCGTCCTGAACGAACTCTCGTGGCACGCGCACGGTGGCATCGACCGCCACCACCAAATGGGGCGTAAAGCCGTTGTCGCTGCACCACTCGTGCAGGGCGCGAATCAGGTACGGCCGGGTGGAGGGGAGTGGGTCCTGACTCATGGCGGCACAGCCCTTATTTGCGCATCACTTTTTCGGACGGCGTGAGCGCCTCGATGTAGGCCGGGCGCGAGAAAATGCGCTCGGCATACTTGAGCAGCGGTGCCGCGTTCTTGCTCAGTTCGATGCCATAGTGATCGAGGCGCCACAGCAGCGGCGCAATCGACACGTCGAGCATCGAGAAGTTGTCGCCCAACATGAATTTGTTTTTCAGGAACACCGGGGCCAACTGGGTCAGGCGGTCCCGGATGTGGCTGCGGGCTTTGTCGATCGACTTGTCGCCGCTTTTGAGGCTGCGGTTTTCCAGCACCGAAACGTGGACGAACAGCTCTTTTTCAAAGTTGAGCAAAAACAAGCGCACCCGGGCCCGCTCGACCGGGTCACCCGGCATCAGCTGCGGGTGCGGGAAGCGCTCGTCGATGTACTCGTTGATGATGTTGGACTCGTACAGGATCAGGTCGCGCTCGACCAGAATCGGCACCTGCGCGTACGGGTTCATGAGCGCGATGTCTTCTGGCTTGTTGTACAAATCGACGTCGCGGATTTCAAAGTCCATGCCTTTTTCAAACAGCACGAAACGGCAGCGATGCGAGAACGGGCAGGTGGTGCCTGAATACAAAACCATCATGAGCTAAAGCCCCTCGATACAAAAAACAAACAGTGGTGCGCCCCCATACAGCCCAAAACGGGGCGGGGCAGACCACTGTCTAAAGCAGGCCCAACCGCAAGCGGAAAGCCCGTGGAAATTACTTGATGTCTTTCCAGTATTCCTTGTTCAGGCGCCAAGCCAAGACGGTGAAACCCGCCAAGAACAGCAGCACGAAAATACCCAAGGTCTGGCGTTGATCTTTGGCGGGTTCAGCCAACCAGTCAAGGAAAGCCACCAACTCAGCCACCGAGCGGTCAAATTCTTCGGGGCTTTGGGTGCCGGGTGTGACTTGCTCCCAGCCGGCAAACACTTCGCTGCTGCTGCCGTCCGGGTTGGACACGGTCTGCATCACGGGGCGGCGCTCGCCTTGCAAATACCACAAGGGGTTGGGCATGGCGATGGCTGGGAAGGCCTTGTTGTTCCAGCCGTGCGCGACGGTGTCGTCGCGGTAGTAGGAACGCAGCAGGGTGTAGATGTAATCGGTCCCACCCGAGCCCGCGCGTGAGCGCGTGATCATGGTCAGGTCGGGTGCGGCCTTGCCCCAGAACACCTTGGCATCGGCCGGGCTGATGGCGGCTTGCATGAGGTCGCCCACGCGCTCGCCGGTGAACATGAGGTTATCCCGAATCTGGCGCTCGGTCAGGCCCAACTCTTTGAAGCGCTTGTAGCGCTCGAAAGAGGCCGAGTGGCAACTCAGGCAGTAGTTGACGAACAGGTGGGCACCGCGTTGCAGCGCTTCCAAATCGTTGCTCAAATCAGGGGCCTGATCGTTGGGAAAACTGGTAGGCGCGGCGGTAGCCCCGCTAACCAATCCGAGTGCCAACAGGGCAGCCACAATCCATTTTTTCATTTTTGAAGACTCCAGCAAATGGCCGCAGCTCAGTGAGGGGTAAACGTTACGCGGCTGGGCACCGGCTTGAAATCGCCCCAGCGGCTCCACCACGGCATCAGCAGGAAAAACCCGAGGTAGAACAAGGTTCCAAACTGCGAAAAACGGGTGCTAATGTTTGAGGGAGGCAACACCCCAAAGTAAGTCAAAATGAAGAAATTGATCACGAACGCGCCGTAGAGGTATTTGTTCCACGTCGGACGGTAGCGGATCGAAGCCACGGGCGAGCGGTCCAGCCAAGGCAAAAAGCACAAGATCACAACGGCCGCACCCATGATGACCACGCCCCAGAACATGGCGTCCAGGCCCAGCATCATGAGCGACCCCACGACGGCGCCACCCAGCACCAGCGCTTTGCCTTGGGTGCCAAAGCCGGCGCGGAAGATGCCATGAAAGGCCGCCAGCCAGACGGCTGCCGTCAACACGTACATGAATTCGGTGGTGACGGCGCGCAACATGGAGTAGTAGGCCGCAAAGTACCAGACCGGGGCGATGTGCGCTGGCGTGACCAGCGGATCGGCCGGAATCAGGTTGGTGTATTTGAGGAAGAAGCCGCCACCGGAAGGCGCAAAGAACACCACCGCCGAGAAGATCATCAGGAACACACCCACACCCATCAGGTCGTGCACCGAGTAGTAGGGGTGGAAGGGAATGCCATCGACCGGCTTGCCAGAGGCGTCTTTGAGCTTCTTGATCTCGATGCCGTCGGGGTTGTTGGAGCCCACTTCGTGCAGCGCGATGATGTGCGCCACCACCAACCCCAGCAGCACCAGCGGCAGGGCGATCACGTGCAGGCTGAAGAAGCGGTTCAGGGTGGCGTCGCCGACCACGAAGTCGCCGCGGATGAGCAGCGCCAGATCGGGGCCGATGATGGGAATGGCCGCGAACAGGTTGACGATCACCGCCGCACCCCAGAACGACATCTGACCCCAAGGCAGCAGGTAGCCGGTGAAGGCAATCGCCATCATCACCAGCAGAATGCCGCAACCAAACAGCCAAATCAGCTCGCGCGGGCGCCGATAGGAACCGTAGATCAAGCCACGGAACATGTGCATATAGACCACGATGAAGAAGAACGAGGCCCCGGTGGAGTGGATGTAGCGAATCAGCCAGCCCCACTCGACTTCGCGCATGATGTACTCGACCGAGGCAAAAGCCACCGGCACCCCGGCGGCGTTGAGCGTGGCGTCGGGCTTATAGTGCATCACCAGGAAGATGCCGGAAATGATCTGGATCACCAGCACCAGCAGCGCCAGCGAGCCGAAAAAGTACCAGAAATTGAGGTTCTTGGGGGCGTAGTATTCAGACAAATGCTCTTTGTAGAGCTTGCTCAGGGGGAAGCGGTTGTCGATCCAGTTGAGCAGTTGCTCACCTGCTGGGGCGCTGGGGGAGATTTCCTTGTATTCGGCTGCCATGATCTTCCTCTAAACACCGCTTCAGGCTTGTTGGTCTTCACCCACCAACAGCATGGTGTCGGTCAGGTATTGATGGGGAGGGATTTCGAGGTTGTCGGGGGCAGGCATGTTGGCAAACACGCGCCCCGAGAGATCGAAAGCCGAACCGTGGCAAGGGCAGAAAAAGCCGCCCGGCCAATCGTTGGGCAGACCCGGCTGGTCGCCCGGAGTGAAGCGGGAAGTGGGTGAACAACCGAAGTGGGTGCATACGCCCACCGCCACCAAATATTGGGGCTTGATCGAGCGGTGCCGGTTGAGCGCGTACTCGGGCGTGGGAAACACGCGGCGCTCGGATTGCGGGTCGGCCAGTCGCGGCTCGACCACCTCCAGCGAGGCGATCATCTCGGGCGTGCGGTACAAAACCCAGACCGGGCGGCCGCGCCACTCAACCACCATTTTCTCGCCTGGTTGAAGACGGGAAATATCGACCTCGACCGAGGCACCGGCGGCGCGGGCGCGCGCCGAGGGCTGGAAGGAACTGACGAATGGAACGGCGACCGCTGCTGCCCCCACGCCGCCCATGGCGCAGGTGGAAATCAGCCAAACACGGCGACCGTTGTCAACGGTGGCTTCGCTCATGGGAATCTTTCTGTGACTTGAGAACTCGGCTACCCGCACGACACCCGCTTGATAAGGATCAAATGGCGCATCGGGGCATGTTTGATTGTAAGGGATTGTCACCACGGCATGGGGTGCATGGCCCTATGCTGCACTCAGGTGGAGACCGCCTTCAGCGCCGCCTCGAGCGCGGCCAAGAAGCTAGACGGGTCGGCACGGCCGCTGCCCGCCAAATCGAAGGCGGTGCCGTGGTCTGGGCTGGTGCGCACGAAAGGCAAGCCCAAGGTGGTGTTGACGCCCTGCTCCAGCCCTAGGTACTTAACCGGGATCAGGCCTTGGTCGTGGTACATGGCCAGCACCACATCGAACTCGCCCCGGCGCGCGCGCATGAAAACCGTGTCGGGCGCAAAGGGGCCGTGGGCGTCGATGCCCGCCGCCCGCGCCGCTTTGATGGCAGGCGCGATGTGCTCGATTTCTTCGCGCCCAAACAGCCCGCCCTCGCCGGCATGGGGGTTCAGTCCCGCCACCGCGATGCGGCAATGGAGTCGGCCCAATACCTCGGAAAAATGCCGATGCGTCAGGTGCAGGGTTTGCAGCACCTGCGCTTGGGTAACGCACTCGATGGCGGCGCGCAAGGGCACGTGGATGCTGACCAGCACCGTGTGCAACTCGGCGTTGGAGAGCATCATGCGCACCGGCACTTGCTCGCTGCGCAGGCCTAGGTGCGCCGCGGTGAGCGCCTGCAGCAGCTCGGTGTGGCCGGGGTAAGCCACGCCGGCGGCGTGCCACGCCCCTTTGTGAATGGGGGCCGTGACCAGCGCGGCGGCTTCACCCTGCAAAACCGCTTGGGTGGCCCGCTCGATGGCCGCATGGGCCGCGCGCCCGGCCACGGCGCTGACTTGGCCCAGCGGCGGCAACTCGGCCATAGGCGGCAAGGCCAGCAGCGGCAGGCAGCGCGGTGGCAACCCGGCGGCCTGCTGCCAGTGCTCGAGCGGCGCCAGCGCCAGCAGGCCGCCGGTCAGGGCCGTGGCGCGGCGCATCACGGCCAAGTCGGCCACCACCACGCAGCGGCTGGACCAATCGGGCCGCAAGCGAAACACCTGCGCAATCAGCTCCGGCCCGACGCCGGCCGGGTCGCCCATAGAAATGGCGATCGGGCGTGAACCGATCATCCCAGATTGTCCATTGGGGTTTGGAGGGCAGGCGGATGCAGGGGCGAGGCAGTTTTGCCCTGACTGAGGCGTCCATAGCCAGTGCTATGGACAACGAAGAAGGGCGAAAATGGGCGCCCCTGCGCCGCTTGCACCCAAACAGCACCAGTAGGTGCGCCCAATGGACAATCTGGGATCATGCGGGGCTGTCGACGTCAATGAACTGGTGCGTCAGGCCCAACTCGGCCGCCACCGCCGCCCCCAGTGCGGGCGCGCCGTAGCGCTCGGTGGCGTGGTGGCCACAGGCCAAGTAGGCCACGCCGCATTCGCGCGCCAGATGGGTTTGGGGCTCCGAGAGTTCACCGGTGATGAAGGCATCGACCCCAGCGGCGATGGCGGCCTCGAAATAATCTTGCGCGCCGCCGCTGCACCAGCCTATGCGCCGCAAGGGCCGCTCGGGGGCGTCGATGAGCGTCACCGCACGCCCCAAGCGCTGTTGCACATGCATCGCCAGCGTGCGGGCGTCGGGGCAATCGGTGTGGCCCACGAAACCCAAATCTTGCTCGCCAAAACGGCCCCAGCCATCGGCCAATGGGGTAAAGCCCAAGCGCTGCGCCAATTGGGCGTTGTTGCCTAGGCTGGGGTGGGCATCGAGCGGCAGGTGGTAGGCCAGCAGATTCACGTCGTGCGCCAGCAACAGCGCCAGGCGCTGCTTCATCCAGCCGGTGACGCAGGCGCTCTGGCCGCGCCAGAACAGGCCGTGATGCACCAAAATGGCATCGGCCCCGGCCTCGATGGCGCGCTCGATCAACTCGCGGCTGGCGGTGACACCGCTGACCAGATGCCGCACCCGCGCCCGACCCTCGACCTGGAGGCCGTTGGGGCCGTAGTCTTTGAAGCGCTCGGGTTGCAGCGTGGCATCGAGGTGGCGCAGCAGCACGCGGGTTTCGACCGCTGGCGAAGCGGGGGGGGATGCAGGGGATGCGGCAATAGAAGTTGGCATGGCGCAGACTCACCGGACACTAAACGTGTCCGATTGTCGCACTCCCCGCAGCGCGGCAATGAACCGCAGCAACGGGCTCAAGCGGACTCAGGCTTGGCCCGAGGGGCGACCTTGGGGACTTTGTTTCTGACCCAGCTTTTGGCGCTGTTTTTCTTCGCGATCCGACTCGTCTATCTTGGTGAGAAAATAACGCAAGAACCAAGCCATTAAGACGATCACGCTGAGGATCGTGACGATGCTCAGCACACCGTAGGTGGTGGAAAACAATTCAATCCAAGCGTCCATGACCTCTCCAATCGTGTGTATATTATCTGTGTGTCGCATTAAACACCAGTTTTGTGGCAAGCATTTTGACGCAGGTCAAATGGCCTGCGCATCGGGCGGCGCACAACCATGAAGCGCTACTGGCTGCTGTTCTCTCAGACCGTGACGGTGCTGCTGGCGGCATGGTTCGTGGTGGCCACCTTGCAGCCGCAGTGGCTGCAGCGCCCGGTGCTGATTCGCACCGTGCCGCTGATCGAGGCCCCCGCTGCCGCACGCAGCGAGGCAGTGGCCGCTGCCAGCTTGAGCATGGCCGCGCAGGCGGCTGCCCCGGCGGTGGTGAGCATCAGCGCGCGCCAAGCCCCGCGGGAGCACCCGCATGCCAACGACCCGTGGTTTCGCTTTGGCGACCAGGTTCCGCGCACGCCACAAACCGGGCTCGGCTCCGGGGTGATCATCAGCAGCGCCGGCCACGTGCTGACCAACCACCACGTGATCGAGGGCGCCGAGGAAATCGAGGTTCAACTCAGCGACGGCCGCCAAGCGCTGGCGCGGGTGGTGGGAACCGACCCGGACACCGACCTGGCGGTGCTGCAAATCGATCTGCCCCATCTGCCGGTGGCGGTGCTGGGCGACTCCGATGCGCTGCGCGTGGGCGATGCGGTGCTGGCCATCGGCAACCCCTTCGGCGTCGGCCAGACCGTCACCGGGGGCATCGTCAGCGCCCTGGGGCGCACGCAACTGGGCATCAACATTTTCGAGAACTTCATCCAGACCGACGCCGCCATCAACCCCGGCAACTCGGGTGGCGCGCTGGTGGATGTGCAAGGGCATTTGATCGGCATCAACACCGCCATCTTTACGCGCTCGGGTGGCTTCATGGGCATCGGTTTTGCCATTCCCACTTCCACGGCGCGCCAGGTGCTGGAGGCGATCGTGCGCGATGGCGCCGTGACGCGCGGCTGGATCGGGGTCGAGCCGCAAGCGCTCACGCCCGAACTGGCGCAGCATTTTGGCCTGCGGCGCGATCGTGGCGTGATCATCATCGGGGTGCTGCGCAACGCCCCGGCGGCACAGGCCGGGATACGGCCGGGCGATGTGGTGGTGAGCGTGGCTGGGCAGCCGGTAGCCGATGTGGCGACCTTGCTGGCGACGGTGGCGGCTTTGCCGCCGGGGCAGGCCACGCAGATGCAAATCGAGCGCCAAGGCGAGCGGTTCACGCTGCAAGTCACGCCGGGGCGGCGCCCTCCTCCGCCGCCGACAGCCGGGGCCAACGGGCGCTGAACGCGGGCAGCGGCGCCCGTGGCGTTCAGGGCGCCGGTCAGGTTTTGTCGGCGGCTTCGGGTTCCTCGGGGGTGCGGCTGAACTTGTTAAACCAGCGCGAGCCCCAGATGCCCACTTGGTACAGCAAGCACATCGGAATGGCCAGCGCCAGTTGCGAGATCACGTCCGGCGGCGTGACGATGGCGGCGATGACGAAGGCCAGCACGATGAAGTAGCCGCGAAAATCCTTCAACTGCTGGATCGTCGCCAACTTGAAGCGCACCAGCAGCATCACCACCACCGGCACCTGAAAAGCCAGCCCAAAGGCCAAGTAGAGCGACAAGATCGCCTGCACGTAGGAGGCGATGTCGGGCGTGGCGGCCACACTGTCCGGGGTGAAGCCCTGGATGAAAAAGAACATCTGATCGAGCACGAAAAACTGCACGAAAGCGATGCCGATGTAGGCCAGTAGGCTGCCGATGAAGATCAGCGGCAGGGCAAAACGCTTTTCATGGCTGTACAGCCCGGGTGCCACGAAGGCCCACATTTGGTACATCAGCCAAGGCAGGGCCGCGATCATGGCCGACATCAGCAGAACCTTGAGCGGCACGAAAAAGGGCGAAAAGACACCGACCGCGATCAGCTTGGCATCGGGCGGCATGTGGTTGCGGATGGGAATGGCGATGAAGTCGATCAGCCCCCCCGGCCCGGGCCAGATCGCCAGCCCAATGGCGCACAGCACCACCCCGGCCAAGCTGTAGAGGATGCGGTCGCGCAACTCGACCAAGTGCTGCACGAAAGGCAGTTCGGTGCCGGCGAGTTCATCCGCTTTGGGTTTGGGGTCAGCCATGGGTGCTTGGGTTTGCGTAAGGGTCAGAGCGGACGCGCCATCGAACTGGCACCGGGATAAGGCTTGGGCCGGTGCCGCGCCACCCGCGCCGCGCCCGATTGCACAAAGGCGCGCTGGCCGGTGCGCGCCTTGTACCACTTGGGCACCGACTGCTGCTTGAGCCTGAAGCTCTTTTTCGGGCGCTGAAAAGGCGGATAGACCGAGTGCCCGAGCGAATAGGCGGCGCTGTGATCGACGCGCGGCGTCTCGCCGGGCTCGCTGCCCTCTAGGCCGGCCGTGGCATCCATCCAGTCTTTCTCAAAGCTGCCGACGCCCGACTGCACCTCGCGCGCCGCGCCCTCGACCGTCTCTTTCATCCGCTTGAGCTCGTCGAGGTCCATGGAGCGGTTCACCTCGGCCTTGACGTCGGCCACGTAGCGCTGCGCCTTGCCCAGCAAGGCGCCGACGGTGCGTGCCACGCGGGGCAACTTCTCGGGCCCGATCACCACCAGCGCCACCACCGCGATCAGGGCGAGCTCGGAAATTCCTAAATCCAACATGCAAGGCTTTCAGTGCCCCGGAGGCCTGCGCAAAGGCAGGCGCACGGGCAAGTCATAAGGCAAGGGCCTCAGACCTTGGTCTTGGCTTCGACGTCAATGGTGGTTTTATCGGCCGCAGCCGGGGCTTGGCCAACCTGAGCGGCTGCGGTGGTGCTGTGGTTGGGGTCGGACTCCGTCGTCTCGGCTTGCTTCATCCCGTCCTTGAAGCCCTTGACGGCTCCGCCCAGGTCGGAACCGATGTTCTTGAGTTTCTTGGTGCCAAACACCAACACGACCACCAGCAAAACGATCAGCCAGTGCCAAATTGACAAACTTCCCATGACAAACTCCTGCGTCGGGGCTGAAAAAAGCCCCGGGTTAAGTGGATTCCCAGCTGGGCCAATGGTTCACCGCTGGCCGAAGCGGCTATTGTCACCGATATGGGTGACCAAGCTCGCATTGCAAGCCCACTGCGGGTAAACCCTCGTGCGACGGTGCTGCAGTGGGCTCAGCCCTTGTGCCAGGGCCGCGGCCCGCCCATCACGTGCACGTGCAAATGCTGCACCTCTTGCCCGCCTTCGGCACCGTTGTTGCAGACGATGCGAAAGCCGCCCTCGGGCCAGGGGCGGCAGCCCTGCTCCAGCGCCAGCTTAGGTGCCAGGCACATGAGCTTGCCCATTAGCCGCTCGTGCTCGGGCCCGAGCTGCGCCATCGAGGGCAGGTGCAGCTTGGGCACCAGCAGGAAATGCACTGGGGCCCAAGGGTGGATGTCGTGGAAGGCGTACAGATCGTCGTCTTCGTAGACCTTGCGGCTGGGAATCTGGCCGGCGATGATTTTGCAAAAAATGCAGTTGGGATCGTGGCTCATGGGGCTTGCAGGAAGGGGGCTTGAATGGGGCTTCAGAGCGGCAGCGGCTTGCGCTCGTTCCAGTATAAAAAACCTTTCACCAACCGGTAGATGACCCAGACCGTGGCGACGAAGAAAATGGCAAAACCGACCATAAAGACCATCGTCAAAGCCCCCAGCACGAACCAGAACAGGCCCCACCAGAAGGTGCGGATCTGCCAACGGAAGTGGCTCTCGTAAATCGTGCCAGCGGTGTCTTCGCGCTTGACGTAGTTGATAACGACGGCGATGATCGCCGTCACCCCGGCCAACCACGACAGGGCGTAGAGCGCGTAGATGATGAGCGTGAGCTGGCGCAGGCTGGCGAGCTCGGTGGGCGTTTTGCCGCTGGGGTCTGGGCTGGCGCCAGGGCGGAAATCGATGGGGTCGTTCATGGGGTGTCTGGTTGCTGCGGGGAGGGCCCCGACTGGTGCTGATGGTGCGGGTGCTGCTCTTGCGGGTTCTGCTCTTGCTGGCGCTGTTGCAGCTTGCGCAGCGCCTTTTCTTCTAGGCCGCTGAGGCCCTCGCGGCGCGCCAGCTCGGCGGTGACCTCGGCCGGCGAGAGGCCGAAATGCGCCAGCGCGATCAGGCTATGAAACCACAGGTCGGCCATTTCGCCCACCAGCGCCTGCGCGCTGCCGTGGCCATGCTGCAAGTCTTTGGCCGCCATGAGGGCTTCGCCCGCTTCTTCGGCGATTTTTTTCAGGATCGCGTCCGGCCCCTGGTGCAACAGGCGCGCCACGTAGCTGCGCGCCGGGTCGCCGCCGTGCGCGGGTTTGCGCGTCTCGATCAGGGCGGCTAGGCGCAGCAGGGTGTCGTCCACGCTGGGGGCGGGGGCAGCTTGGGCCCCGGCCACAGCGCTAGGGGCGGCTTCGGGAGCCATCGTGGGGGTGCTCATGGGGTCGTAAATAGCGGGGCGCATGGGGTTTAGCGGTAGATCGATTCGGGGTCTTTGAGCACCGGCTCCACGCTCAGCCAGCGCCCCTCGGCTGGGCCGGTGGTGGCGGGCTGCGCGCCGCTCTCGGGCTGCCAGCGCAGGTAAAAACAACTGTGGCGCCCGGTGTGGCAGGCGATGCCGGGCTGGTGCCCGAGCTGGGTGACCTTGAGCAGCAGCACGTCGGCGTCGCAGTCGAGCCGGATTTCGTGCACCTGCTGCACGTGGCCGGATTCTTCGCCTTTGTACCAGAGCCTGGCGCGCGAGCGGCTGTAATAAACCGCGCGCCCCAAGGCGGCGGTTTGCGCCAGCGCTTCGCGGTTCATCCAGGCCATCATCAGCACGTCGCCGCTGCTGGCCTCTTGGGCAATCACCGGCACCAGCCCTTGGGCGTCCCAGCGCACGGCGTCAAGCCAGTCTGTCATATGTTTGCACGTTCTCGGTTTGAGGGCCAGAAATCCGGCATGCTGCCAGTTCTTGCCCATTGTGGCACAGCCCAGGGACGCGCTGCCTAGGGGGTCTTGCTGGCGGCGCCTTGGGCTGGGGCCGCCGAGCCGGCGCATCGGTGTTTTCCCTGGCTCTCCAAGGGCAAGTGCTGCAACATTTCTGGCCTGGCCAGAATCGGCACCGAATTTCACCGCTACACTAGCGCTAGTGTTTTTATTTGGCCAAAGCCACTACGGGTAGTGGCTTTGTCATGTCAACGGCCCCGATCCTGCGGCTTCATCGACCGTCCCTTTACGAGGAACCCCCATGTCCATTGCCCCCACGGCACCCACTGCCGAACGCCCTATTTTTGCAGCCCCCAGCCCCGAAGCCGCCCGTGCCAGCCTCGGCACCAACCTGCCCCACTATCAGATCATCCGCCGCAATGGCTCGGTGGTGCCGTTCGAGCCGGGCAAGATCGCGGTCGCGCTCATGAAAGCCTTTCTGGCCGTGCGCGGGGCCCACGGGGCCGCCTCGGCCAGCGTGCGCGAGGACGTGGAGCAACTCACCCAGGCCGTGGTGCGCGCCCTGCTGCGCTCGCGCCCGGCCGGCGGCACCTTTCATATCGAAGACGTGCAAGACCAGGTCGAGCTCGGCCTGATGCGCGGCGGCCACCACGAAGTGGCGCGCGCCTACGTGCTGTACCGCGAGCGCCGTGCCCAGGAGCGCGCCGCCAAACAAGCCAGCGCCAGCGCCGCACGCGCCACCCCGGTGCTGCACGTGCTCGAAGCCGGCCAGCGCCTGCCGCTGGACCTGGGGCGCTTGCAAGCCCTGATCGGCAGCGCCTGCGCCGGGCTGGGCGAGGCGGTGCGGCCCGAGCCCATCGTGGCCGAAACGCTGCGCAACCTCTACGATGGCGTGCCGCTGGCCGAGGTCTATAAGGCCGCCATTTTGGCGGCGCGCACCCGCATCGAGCTCGACCCCGACCACACCTTTGCCACCGCCCGGCTGCTGCTGCACACCATCGCGCAAGAGGTGTTGGGCCAGGATTTGACGCAGCCCGAGCTGGCCAGCCGCTACCCCGAGGCCTTCCCGGCCTGCATCAAGCGCGGGGTCGAGGCCGAGCTGCTCAACCCCGATCTGCTGCAATTCGACCTGCCCCGGCTGGCGGCGGCACTCAGGCCCGAGCGCGATTTGCAGTTCGACTACCTGGGCTTGCAAACCCTGTACGACCGCTACTTTCTGCACCAGCACAAGCGCCGCATCGAGCTGCCGCAGGGCTTTTTCATGCGCGTGGCGATGGGGCTGGCGCTGGGCGAGATCGAGCGCGAGGCGCGTGCGATCGAGTTCTACGAGGTGCTGTCGCGCTTCGATTTCATGAGCAGCACCCCAACCTTGTTCAACAGCGGCACCCGGCGCTCGCAACTGTCGAGCTGCTACCTCAGCACCGTGCCCGACGAGCTCGACGGCATCTACGAGGCGATCAAGGAAAACGCGCTGCTGTCCAAGTTCGCCGGCGGGCTGGGCAACGACTGGACCCGCGTGCGTGCGCTGGGTGCCCACATCAAAGGCACCAACGGCGAATCGCAGGGCGTGGTGCCGTTCCTGAAAGTGGTCAACGACACCGCCGTGGCGGTCAACCAAGGCGGCAAGCGCAAAGGCGCGGTCTGCTGCTACCTGGAAACCTGGCACCTGGACATCGAGGAATTTCTGGAGCTGCGCAAAAACACCGGCGACGACCGGCGCCGCACGCACGACATGAACACCGCCCACTGGATTCCGGACCTGTTCATGAAGCGGGTGCTGGAAAAGGGCGACTGGAGCCTGTTTTCACCCCACAGCGTGCCCGATCTGCACGAGCTGGTGGGCCCGGCCTTCGAGCGCGCCTACGTGGCCTACGAGGAAAAAGCCGCCCGGGGCGAGATCACGCCCTACCGCAAGCTGCCCGCCTCCGACCTGTGGCGCAAGATGCTCACCATGCTGTTCGAGACCGGCCACCCCTGGATCACTTTCAAAGACCCCTGCAACCTGCGCAGCCCGCAGCAGCACGTGGGCGTGGTGCATTCCTCCAACCTGTGCACCGAAATCACGCTCAACACCAGCGACAGCGAAATCGCGGTCTGCAACCTCGGCTCGGTCAACCTGGCGCAGCACCTCACCGACAGCCCCAGCGGCTCCGGTGCCAAGGTGCTGGACCACGACAAGCTGCGCCGCACCGTGGCCACCGCCATGCGCATGCTCGACAACGTGATCGACATCAACTACTACGCGGTCAAGAAAGCGCGCGACTCCAACCTGCGGCACCGCCCGGTGGGGCTGGGGATCATGGGCTTCCAGGACGCGCTGTACCAAATGCACACCCCCTACGCCAGCGCGGCGGCGCTGGACTTTGCCGACCGAAGCATGGAAGCCGTGTGCTACCACGCCTACTGGGCCAGCAGCGACCTGGCCGCCGAGCGCGGGCGCTATTCGAGCTACACCGGCTCGCTGTGGCAGCGCGGCGTGCTGCCGCTGGACTCGCTGGAGCTGCTGGCGCAGGCGCGCGGCGGGCACCTGGAAGTCGATCGCAGCCAGACGCTGGACTGGGACGCGCTGCGCGCCAAAATTGCCCGCGACGGCATGCGCAACGCCAACTGCGTGGCCATCGCGCCCACGGCGACGATCTCCAACATCGTCGGCGTCGATGCCTCGATCGAGCCCTGCTTTGGCAACCTGTCGGTCAAGAGCAACCTGTCGGGCGAGTTCACCATCGTCAACAGCTACCTGGTGCGCGACCTCAAGCGCCTCGGGCTCTGGGACGAGGTGATGCTGCTGGACCTGAAACACTTCGACGGCTCGCTGCTGCCGATCGACCGGGTGCCGGCCGAGCTCAAAGACCTCTACCGCACCGCCTTCGAGATCGAGCCGGCGTGGTTGGTGGAAGCCGCCGCGCGGCGGCAGAAGTGGATCGACCAGGCGCAAAGCCTGAACCTCTACATGGCCGGGGCCTCGGGCAAAAAGCTGGACGAGACCTACAAACTGGCCTGGCTGCGTGGGCTCAAGACCACCTACTACCTGCGCACCACCAGCGCCACCCAGGCCGAGAAATCGACTGGCCGCGTGGGCCAGTTGAACGCGGTGTCCATGGGGGCGACGGCCAGCAGCCTAGAGGCGCCCAGCCCGGCCACCGACGTCAAGTTTTGCGCCATCGACGACCCCGGCTGCGAAGCCTGCCAGTGAAGCGGCTTTGATGCACAGACACCACACGACGGCGTGCAAAAGCCGTTGCGGGTGCTTGCATTTTTAGCCAAATCTTTCATAATGCAACCTATAGGATAACCCCATGCTAAACTGGGACGATCACCCCGAACCGGCCCTGCAACTGGTGCCACACACACCCGCCCAGCCTGCCACCGCTGTGGCGGCGCACCCGACAGCGGCGCCTGTCTCCGCCCCCACGCACCAGCGCATCAACGCCGCCGACAAGCGCATCATCAACGGCCAGACCGACGTGAATCAACTGGTGCCCTTCAAATACAAATGGGCCTGGGAGAAGTACCTCGCCTCCTGCGCCAACCACTGGATGCCGCAAGAAGTGAATATGAGCCGCGACATCGCGCTCTGGAAAGACCCGAACGGCCTGACCGAAGACGAGCGCCGCATCATCAAGCGCAACCTAGGCTTTTTCGTCACCGCCGACTCGCTGGCGGCCAACAACATCGTGCTGGGCACCTACCGCCACATCACCGCGCCCGAGTGCCGCCAGTTTTTGCTGCGCCAGGCCTTCGAAGAGGCCATCCACACCCACGCCTACCAGTACATCGTCGAGAGCCTGGGGCTGGACGAAGGCGAGATCTTCAACGCCTACCACGAGATCCCCTCAATCCGCGCCAAAGACGAGTTCCTGCTGCCCTACATCGACACCATCATGGACCCGGCCTTTGTCACCGGCACGCCCGAGGCGGACCAGAGGCTACTGAAAAGCCTGATCGTCTTTGCCTGCCTAATGGAGGGGCTGTTTTTCTACGTCGGCTTTGCGCAAATCCTCTCCATGGGGCGGCAAAACAAGATGACCGGCGCCGCCGAGCAGTACCAGTACATCCTGCGCGACGAATCGATGCACTGCAACTTTGGCATCGACCTCATCAACCAGCTCAAGCTGGAAAACCCGCACCTCTGGACCCCCGCCTTCAAGGCCGAGATCAAGGCGCTGTTCGAGCAGGCGGTCGAGCTCGAGTACCGCTACGCCGAAGACACCATGCCGCGCGGGGTGCTGGGGCTGAACGCCTCCATGTTCAAGGGCTATTTGCGCTACATCGCCAACCGGCGCGCGACCCAGATCGGGCTCGAAGCGCTGTACCCGAACGAGGAAAACCCCTTTCCGTGGATGAGCGAAATGATAGACTTGAAGAAGGAGCGCAATTTCTTCGAGACGCGCGTGATCGAGTACCAGACGGGCGGCGCCCTGTCGTGGGATTGATCCCGCCACCACTCGCTGGCTGCGGAGTTCGCCGCGGACGCAGCGCCATTGTCAAAAAACGAAACGACTGAACAAGGAGAAAAAAATGGCACCTGCAAAAAAGGCCGCAGCAGCGGCACCCGAGGCAAGCCCAGCCCCTGTGGCGGCCCCACCCCCCCGTGCCGCGCGCAAATCCGTCAAGCCCGCTGAGGCAGCCGCACCCGCGGCGGCGGCTGTGCCCGCGGCGGCCACCCCAGCAAAAAAACCGGTAGCCAAAAAACCGGCTGCCACCGCCGTTGCCGCAACCGCAAAGGCGCCAGCCCAAGCCCGGGTAGCCAAAGCCCCAGCCGCTGCAAGCGCAGCGGCGCCTGTTGCGGCCCAGCCCGCCGCGGCGCTCAAGCCCCAGGTGCAAGCAGAGCAGGCAGAAAAAGCGGAAAAGCCGGCCAAGGCCACCAAAGCGCCCAAAGCGCCCAAAGCAGACAAAACCGAAAAACCCCCCAAGCTGGAAAAAGCGGCGAAGCCGGTGAAAGCCGACAAACCCGCCAAAGCGGCGGCGCCGGCTCAGCCCCCGCTCAACCCCAAAGCGGCCTGGCCTTTCCCGACCGGCAAAAAACCCTAAGCCCCCGGCGGGGGTGGAGATCAGAGCTTGAAGCGGTAGTTCTGACCACCCCTGGAGGCGATTTTTTCGGCCCCCATGCGGTTGCCCAGTTCCGCGCTGCGCTGCACATCCCAGCCCTGTGCCAAGCCATACAGCAAACCGGCGCGCAGCGCGTCGCCACAGCCGGTCGGGTCTTGCACCTCGCGTGCTGCCACCCCGGGCACGCGGCTGCATAGGCCTTGTTGCCACACATCGCAGCCCTGCTCGGCCAGCGTGACCACCAGCCCGCGCAGCCGCTGCGACAACTCGGCGTAACCGAGGCCAGTGCGCTCGCTCAACATGCGCGCTTCGTAGTCGTTAAGGGCGGCCCAGTCGGCCAGCTCGATGAAGCGCAGCAGTTCGGGGCCGTCGAACATCGGCAGCCCTTGACCAGGGTCGAACACAAAGGGCACCCCGAGCGCGTGCAACTGCTCGGCGTGCTCGATCATCGCTTGGCGCCCGTCGGGCGAGACGATGGCAATGCGCGCCTCTGGTGCCGCTGCGATCGGGTTCTGGTGTGCCAGCGCCATCGCGCCGGGGTGAAAGGCGGTGATTTGGTTGTTGTCGCCGTCGGTCATGATCATGGCCTGCGCGGTGTAGTGCTGGCTCACCCATTGCACCGCGCTGGTGTCGATGCCCAGCTCCTGCATCCGCTCCAAGTAATCTTGCCCGTCGTTGCCCAACGCCGCCACCGGGCGCACCTGCACCCCCAACTGGCGCAAACCGTAGGCGATGTTGCCGGCGCAGCCGCCGTACTCGCGCCGCAGGGCCGGCACCAGAAAGGAGACGTTGAGGATGTGCAACTGCTCGGGCAGAATTTGCTCGGCAAAGCGGCCCTCGAAAGTCATGATGGTGTCAAAGGCCAGCGAGCCGCAAACGAGGATGGTCATGATGCAAGTTGTAGTGATTCAGGGGTAAAACAAGATGGCGCGGTAGCCGGTCATGACGCGCCCTTCGATGCCCTCAAAGGCGAGCTCGAATTGCAGCGACCACTCGGCGCCGGCGGGCAAGGTGGCGGTGGGGCGCGGCCATTCGTGCGGCAGCAGCACCCGGCGCACCAGCACCTGGTCGTGAATGTCGGTCAGGGTGAGTTCAATCGCCGGGCTGGCCACTTCCAGCGCCGACTGGTTGCGCAGCACCAGTTGAAAACCGTACAGGCCGGGGCCTAGGCGCAATAGCACCGAGCTGTCGATCACCACGTCGTTGGGGCTGGCAGGCAAGGTCTGCTGGCATTCAAAGGTCTGGCACAGGGCCTCGAGCACCGGCTTGACTGCGGGAACCTCGCGCGCCAGCGGCGCCCGCCACTGGTGGGCCGCTTGCAGGCCCAGCAACAGCGCCAGCACCGTCACCGTGGCAACCAGCAGCAGCCGAGCGGCAGGGCGCCGCCAGAAGGCTTGGCGTTGCGCCTTGCGCACAAAGGAGGGCAGCGGTGGCAAAGCGCGGTCAGGCTCATCCAAGACGGGGCTCGGTTCGGGTTCGGGTTCGGGTTCGGGTTCGGGCTCGGGCTCGGGCTCGGGCAACAGCGACGCTAGCGGGGATTCGGGCCGTGCTGGCACCGGCGGCTCTGCGACCTTCGGCTCTGGAACCGAAGGCTCAGGCACCGGCGGCTCGGGCAGGGCATCGGGCTGCAGCGCTGCCAGGGGCTGCGGCTTTGCAGCAGCGTGCCCCGCCGCAGGCTCGGTGTGCGCCGCCTGCTGATCGGGTTGGGCTTCTTGCTGAGCTGCAGAACGCTTGGCAGCGACCTGATCGAGCCCGGGCACCCAAGGCTGCAAATCGAGGTGGGCATCAAAAATATGCCCGCACTGGCCACAACGCACCCAGCCGTCGGAAATTTTTAGCTGGTCGGACACCACCTTGAAGGTGGTCGCACAGGCTGGGCAACGGGTGATGAAGCTCATGCCTTGATTATTGCAGTGCAACGCCTCAGGGCGCGCGCGCCGTCAACAGAACCCAGCCGTCTTCGGCATCGGCAATCTGCAACGACAGCCACGGCGCGTAGGCGGCTTGCAACTCGCTGGCCTGGCGCTCCAAGATCCCCGACAGCACCAAGTGGCCGGCACGCCCAACCAAACCAGCCAACAGCGGCGCCATCAGCTTGAGGGGCGTGGCCAAGATGTTGGCCAACACCACGTCGTAGGGGCCTTGCGCCAGATCGGGCAAACCGGTTTGCAACTGCACCTGGTTGTGCACGGCGTTGAACTGTGCCGTTTGCACCGCCACCGGGTCGATGTCCACCGCATCCACAAGAGGGGCAGCAAACTTGGCCGCCGCAATAGCCAAAATGCCCGAACCGCAGCCGTAATCGAGCACCCGCAGGCCCGCCAGCGGTTGCTGCGCGATCCAGCGCAGGCACATGCGGGTGGTCGGGTGGGTGCCGGTGCCAAAGGCCTGCCCCGGATCGAGCCGGATCACCTGCAGCGCGGCCGCGGGCACCTCGTGCCAACTGGGCACGATCCAGAAGCTGGGCGTGATGGGCACCGGCTCGAATTGGGTTTGCGTCAGACGCACCCAGTCGGTATCAGCCACTGGGCGCAGCGCACACACCTCGCAACCCTCGAAAAAATCTTGCGCCCGCAGCAACTGCTGCGCTTCGCAAGCCGCCGCTTCGCTGGCAAACAGCGCCTGCACCAGCGAGCGCTGCCAGCCGGCCTTGGGCGCCGGCAGACCCGGCTCGCCAAACAGCGCCTGCTCGACCGGGGTCTGGGCGTCGGCGTCGGTGACCGAGACGCTGAGCGCATCCAGCGCATCCAGCGCCTCGCTCAGCGCCTCGACCTGCGCCTCGGGGGCCTGCAACAGCAGCTCGAACAGCGTGGGCGCAGCGAGCGTGTGGGCTGGCTCCATCAGCGGCGCACGGCCGCCCGAAGCCGCTGATGCGCCCCCTCGGGGGGCAGCGAGCGCAGCGAGCGTGGGGGCACGTTTTTTAGCGCTCACGCTGTGCCAACCAGGCTTCGAGGTAGTGGATGTTGGTGCCGCCGGCCTCGAAATTGGCGTCCACCATGATCTCGCGGTGCAAGGCGATGTTGGTCTTGATGCCCTCGATCACGGTCTCGGAGAGGGCCGAGCGCATGCGCGCCAGCGCCTGCTCGCGCGTGTCGCCGTGCGCAATGATCTTGCCGATCATCGAATCGTAGTTGGGCGGCACCATGTAATGGGTGTAGATGTGCGAATCGACCCGCACCCCAGGCCCACCGGGCGCGTGCCAGGCGCTGATGCGCCCGGGCGAGGGGGTGAACTTGTAGGGGTCTTCGGCGTTGATGCGGCACTCGATGGCGTGCCCGCGCAGCTCGATCTGGCGCTGCGTAAAGGGCAGTTTCTCGCCCGCTGCAATGGCGATCTGCTGGCGCACGATGTCGATGCCGGTCACGGCCTCGGTGACGGGGTGCTCGACTTGCACCCGGGTATTCATCTCGATGAAGTAGAACTCGCCGTTCTCGTACAAAAACTCGAAGGTGCCGGCGCCGCGGTAGCCGATTTTCTTGCACGCCGCCGCGCAGCGGTCGCCGATGCGCTCGATCAGGCGCCGCGCGATGCCGGGTGCTGGGGCTTCTTCGATCACCTTTTGGTGCCGCCGCTGCATGGAGCAGTCGCGCTCGTGCAGATAGACCGCGTTGCGGTAGTTGTCGGCCAGCACCTGGATTTCGATGTGGCGCGGGTTTTGCAGGAATTTCTCCAGATAGACCTCGGGGTTGCCAAAGGCGGCCCCGGCTTCGGCCTTGGTGGTCTGAACGGCGTGCAGCAGCGCCGCTTCGGTGTGCACCACGCGCATGCCGCGCCCGCCGCCGCCGCCCGCTGCCTTGACGATGACCGGGTAGCCGATGGCGCGCGCAATGCGCTTGACCTCGGCCGCATCGTCGGGCAGCGCGCCTTCGGAGCCCGGCACGCAAGGCACACCGGCGCGGATCATGGCCTGCTTGGCGGCCACCTTGTCGCCCATGGTGCGGATCGCCTCCGGCGTGGGGCCGATGAAGACGAAGCCGCTTTTTTCCACCCGCTCGGCAAAGTCGGCGTTTTCGCTCAAGAAACCGTAGCCGGGATGGATGGCCTCGGCGTCGGTGACTTCGGCCGCCGAAATGATGGCGGGCATGTTCAGGTAGCTCAAAGCCGAAGGCGGCGGGCCGATGCACACCGCTTCGTCGGCCAGCTTGACGTATTTGGCGTCGCGGTCGGCCTCGGAATAGACCATCACCGCCTTGACGCCCAGTTCGCGGCAGGCGCGCTGGATGCGCAGGGCGATTTCGCCACGGTTGGCGACCAGGATTTTTTTGAACATAACGGCTTGGCCCTCACTCGAGCACGAACAAGGGCTGCCCGTATTCGACGGCCTGACCGTTTTCGGCCAAAATCTGGGTCACCGTGCCGGCATGCTCGGCTTCGATCTCATTGAGGATTTTCATGGCCTCCACGATGCACACCGCTTCGCCCACCTTGACCACCTGCCCGATTTCGACAAAGGGCTTGGCCCCTGGGCTGGCGGCCCGGTAAAACGTGCCGACCATGGGCGATTTCAGCACCACGCCCTGGGGCGCAGCCGGGACAGGCTGCGCCGGCATCTCGGCGCTGCTGCTGGGCGCGGCGGGCGCCACCGGGATGACCGCTGGGGCCAGCGCAGCCGTGGCAACGGGTGCCGGAACCGGCTGGGGTGCGACGGGCGGGCTCTTGACGATGCGCACCTTGCCCTCGGCCTCGGTGATCTCGAGTTCGGATACATTCGACTCGGAAACGAGGTCGATCAGGGTCTTGAGTTTGCGCAAATCCATGTCAGCTCCTAAATCAGTGCCAAAATGCGTCGAAATGAGTGCATCGAGGCGAAAGCAGGCGCGAATATACACGAACTTCCCTCAACTACGAGACCCTGGCGCACTCCGGCCGCGCCCCTTTCATTGACACCCGCCCGCAGCGACAGCCTCCACCGATGATCGACACCGAAGCCCCCGTCTCCTCTATGGCCTTGCCAGGGCTGGCGCGCGCCTTGGTGGCCGCCGGCACCCTGACCCAGCAAAGCGCCGAAGGTCTGTACGCCAAGGCCCAGGCCCACAAAAGCAGCTTCATTGCCGAACTGGTGGGCAGCGGCGCCTTGAGCGCCAGCGATTTGGCGCACACCATGTCGAGCACCTTTGCCGTGCCGCTGATCGACCTCGACGCCATCGACGTGCAGCGTCTGCCCAAAGGCGTGCTCGACCCCAAGTTTGCCAAGCAATACCGCATTGTGGTGTTGAGCCGCCGTGGCAACCGCATCTCAGTGGCCACGGCCGACCCCACCCACACCGAAGTGGCTGAAAAAATCAAGTTCACCACCCAGCTTTCGGTGGACTGGGTGATCGCCGAACTCGACAAACTGGGCAAATTGATCGACAGCACCAGCGCCAGCGCCAGCGAAGCGATCGAACACATCGTGGGCGGCGATTTTGAATTCGACGACGGCGCGATTGAATTGGCTACCGCCGAGAGCAGCGAGAAAGTCTCGGCCGAGGTCGAAGACGCGCCGGTGGTGCGTTTTTTGCACAAAATGCTGCTCGATGCCTACACGATGCGGGCATCCGACCTGCATTTCGAGCCCTATGAGCACTTTTACCGGGTGCGCTTTCGCATCGACGGTGAGCTGCGCGAAATCGCCTCCCCACCGGTGGCCCTAAAAGAAAAGCTGGCTTCGCGCATCAAAGTCATCTCAAAACTCGATATCGCAGAAAAACGCGTGCCGCAAGACGGGCGCATGAAACTCAAGGTCGGGCCCGATAAATCGATCGATTTTCGCGTCAGCACCCTGCCCACGCTGTTTGGCGAAAAGATCGTCATCCGCATTCTGGACCCGAGCAGCGCCCAAATGGGCATCGACGCGCTGGGCTACGAAGCTGACGAAAAGGCCCTGCTGCTGGAGGCCATCAGCCGCCCCTACGGCATGGTGCTGGTGACCGGCCCCACCGGATCGGGCAAAACGGTGTCGCTCTACACCTGCCTCAACATCCTGAATCAGCCCGGAGTCAACATCTCGACCGCCGAAGACCCCTCGGAGATCAACCTGCCCGGGGTGAATCAGGTCAACGTCAACGAGAAGGCGGGCCTCACATTCGCGGCGGCGCTCAAGTCGTTTTTGCGCCAAGACCCCGACATCATCATGGTCGGAGAAATCCGCGACCTCGAAACCGCCGACATCGCCATCAAGGCGGCCCAGACCGGCCACTTGGTGCTCTCGACCTTGCACACCAACGACGCCCCCGGCACCCTGACGCGCCTGATCAATATGGGTGTGCTGCCGTTCAACATCGCCTCCAGCGTGAACTTGGTCACGGCGCAGCGGCTGGCGCGGCGACTGTGCAAACAATGCAAGCAACCGCACGAAGATTTGCCCGAACTGGCGTTGCTGGAGGCCGGCTTCAAGCCCGAAGAGCTCGACGGCAGTTGGAAACCCTACCGTCCCGTGGGCTGCCCGGCCTGCCACAATGGCTACAAGGGGCGGCTTGGCATTTATCAGGTGATGCCGATCAGCGAAGCCATGCAGCACATTATTCTGCGCGGCGGTAGTGCGCTCGAGATTCAAGCCCAAGCGCGCCGCGAAGGCATTCGCACTTTGCGCGAATCGGGGCTGCGCAAGGTTAAACTGGGCCTTACTTCCCTCGAGGAAGTGTTGGGCTGCACCAACGATTGAATGCGCAGACGCGCACCTGCACCAGACTTCAAGAGGGCATCATGGCAACGGCGACCACCAAGGGCATCAAAGAATTTGTATTTGAGTGGGAGGGCAAAGACCGCAATGGCAAACCCGTGCGGGGTGAGGTGCGCGCCGCCGGTGAAAACCAGGTGCAAGCCACGCTGCGCCGCCAGGGCGTGCTGGTGCAAAAGGTTAAAAAACGCCGCACCGCCTCGACCAAGCGCATAAAACCCAAAGACATCGCCATTTTTACGCGCCAACTGGCCACCATGATGAAAGCCGGCGTGCCGCTGCTGCAATCCTTTGACATCGTCGGGCGCGGCAACCCCAACCCGAGTGTGAACAAGCTGCTCAACCAGATTCGCACCGATGTGGAAACCGGCACCTCGCTCAGCGCCGCCTTTCGCAAGCATCCGATGTACTTCAACGCGCTCTACTGCAACTTGGTGGAAGCGGGCGAGGCGGCCGGCATTCTGGAAGATCTGCTGGACCGGCTGGCCAGCTACATGGAAAAAACCGAGGCCATCAAGAGCAAGGTCAAGTCGGCCCTGATGTACCCTACGGCGGTGGTCGTGGTCGCCTTCATCGTGGTGGTGGTGATCATGATCTTTGTCATCCCGGCCTTCGAGGAGGTGTTCTCATCCTTTGGCGCTGATCTGCCGGCACCGACCATGCTGGTGATCGCCATCAGCGATTTTTTCGTGGCTTACTGGTGGATTGTTTTTGGCGCTCTGGGCGGCGGGGGTTACTTTTTCATGCAAGCCTGGAAGCGCAACGTCAAAGTGCAGCGGGTGATGGACCGGCTGCTGCTGAAAATGCCGGTTTTTGGCACGCTGGTAGAAAAGTCCACCGTGGCGCGCTGGACCCGCACCCTGTCCACCATGTTCGCCGCCGGGGTGCCGCTGGTGGAGGCGCTCGATTCCGTCGGCGGGGCTTCGGGCAACAGCCTGTATGCCGACGCTACCACGCAAATCCAGCGCGAAATCTCCACTGGCACCAGCCTGACCATGGCCATGAACAATGCCCGCATCTTCCCCTCCATGGTGCTGCAGATGACCGCCATTGGCGAAGAATCGGGCGCACTCGACCACATGCTGGGCAAGGCGGCCGACTTTTATGAGCAGGAAGTCGATGACATGGTGGCCGGCCTCTCGAGCCTGATGGAGCCCATCATCATCGTGGTGCTGGGGGTGATCATCGGCGGCATCGTGGTCTCGATGTACCTGCCGATCTTCCAACTCGGGCAGGTGGTCTGAGCGGGGATGCCACCGACCGGGTACTCACCGCGGGTCGCGGCGGGGGGTCGGCAGAGTGCCGGCCCAGCACCGACTTGGTGCCTGCGGGGGATCATAGGGTTTGCTTGTATCTGATTTTCACTCAATGCACTTGCGAATCGTTCGCATTTGTGCTTATAATCAAGTCATGCACTCCGCTCCCTGCCCTTCTCTTGCCAGCCCAGCGGCGCTTCGCCACAACGCCGCACCCGTGCGCCGCCTGTCCTTTGCACAGTTGAGCGCCGGCGCGCGCGAGGTTCTGATCGAACACGCCGGACAGGTTTACCGCCTGAGCCTGACGGCGCAAAACAAACTGATTTTGACCAAGTAAAGCCTGCCGTCCTAGGCTCCACCAGCCAAGCGTCCCACGCCAGCCCAGCAACTGCCCACAGACCAGCACCCAAGTCACCCCCCAGCCAGCCAGCGACCCCCGCCATGCGGTGTCTCGAGCCAGCCAGTTTTTTGACCTCCCAACTGGAACCGCCTCGTGAAACGCCAAGCCCGAAACCCAACCCGCGCCCCTGCCGCCGGCCGCCCACCCGCCCCTTCGTCCCTTTTGTTGCAGCCGGTGGCGCTGGCCTGCCTGCTCGCCGGCGCCCCGCTGTGGGCCCAAGCCCAAACGGGCGCTGCAGCGGCCACCGGCAGCTCCTTGTCCACCAGTGCCACCGCCCTCGATGCGGTGGTGGTCACTGGTGCCCGCGCCGAGCGCGAAGTGGGGGATGTGCCGCAGCGCATCGACGTGATCGAAGGCGCGGCGCTAGACGCTACGCAGGCGCAAGACATCCGCGAACTGGTGCGCGACTTGCCCAACGTGGAGGTGCGCCGGGCCCCGCAGCGCTTCGGCGCCGTGCTGGGTGCCACCGGACGCGATGGCAACGCCGGTTTCAACATCCGTGGCATGCAGGGTAACCGGGTCTTGCTCACCATCGATGGCATGCGCGTGCCGCGCGAGCTGGTCGGCGGCGTGCTGGGTTCGGCCGCCTTTGGCCGCGATTACTACGACCTGGGGCTGATTTCGCGCGTGGAAGTGGTGCGCGGCGCCACCTCGGCCCTGTATGGCTCCGACGGCATAGGCGGCATGGTGGCGATGTTCACCCTGCAGCCCGAGCAACTGCTGCAACCCGGCCAATCATTCGGCGGCCGCCTGAGCCTGCGCGCCGACACCGAGGACGATAGCCAAGGCGTGGGCCTGACGCTGGCCGGAGTGGCCAGCCCACAGTGGCAGTGGCTGGGCAGTGTGCAGACCGGGCGCGCCGGCGCGCTCGACAACCAGGGCGCGAACGAGGCTGCCAACAGCACCCGCACCGCCCCCAACCCGCAGCGCGACCGCAACCATTCGCTGCTGGGCAAGCTGGTGTTCACGCCCGGCGGCGGGCAGCGCCACACCTTAACCGCCGAGCACATAGACAAATCCACCGACGTCGATGCCCTGAGCGCGCGCGGCGTGAACCCAGCCACCCCCGGAGCCACCCGCGACCTGCAAGGCGAAATGGATTCGAGCCGCACCCGCCTGAGCTGGGACGGCCAGTTCCCGCTGCGCTCGGCGTGGGCCGACCAGCTGCGCGCCAGCGTGGGCGTGCAGCAGTCCGAAAAGCGCGAAGTGGCCACCGAACAACGCACCCCCACCGCTGTCAACCGCGCGACCTTCCGCGTGCGCGGCGTCACTTACTGGGAAGACATTTTGCAGCTCTCGTTGCAGGCCGAGCGCAACCGCGACCTGGGCCACGGCTGGGCCCACAAACTGGTCTATGGCACCGAGCTGACACGCACCGAGATGGAAAACCTAACCACCGGCGTGGCCCCTCCGGCCGGCGACACCTTCCCCCTGCAGCGCTTCCCGACCACGCGCGAAACCACCGCGGCGCTGTTTGTACAAAGCGAATTCATCAGCGAACGCTGGAGCCTTATCCCAGCGCTGCGCTACGACCGCTTCGACATCGACGCCCAAGAAAACCCCCTCTTCCGGCGCGCGCTGGCCGACCTCTCGGGCGATGCGCTCTCGCCCAAGCTGGGAATCATCTTCCGGCCGCAGCCGCATTGGCAGATCTTTGGCAACGTGGCGGCGGGTTTCCGCGCCCCCAGCCCGCTGCAACTCAACAACTTCTTTGAAAACCTGGTCGGGGTGGCACCCTACCGCACCATCCCGAACCCGAACCTGCGGCCCGAGCGCAGCCAAACCGTTGAACTCGGTGCGCGCGGCCAGCACGGCGCGCTGCAGTGGCTGGCCACCGCCTTCACAGGGCGCTACCGCGACTTCATCGAAGACCAAGTGGCCGTGGGCGGTAGGGGAACAGTCGCCGACCCGCTCACCTTCCAGTCGGTCAACCGGGGCCGGGTGCGCCTGCACGGCTTCGAGCTCGAAGGGCGCTGGGCCCTGAGCCCGGCCACCTCCCTGCGCGCCAGCTACGGACAAACCGAGGGCCGTGACACGGCGCTCAATCAGCCGCTGAACTCGGTCAACCCCGAGCGGCTGGTGCTGGGGCTGGAGCACCGCCTGCAGCAGTGGACGCTGGGCGCGCGCCTGACGCACACCGCCGCCAAAGACCACGCCGACATCCACAACACCCTCACCGGCGGCGCGGTGCAATTTGCTACGCCCAGTTGGACCACGCTGGACCTGCACAGCAGTTGGCAAATCACGCGCCAGACGCGCCTGAGCGCCGCGCTCAACAACCTCACTGACCGCAAATACTGGCACTGGGGCAATGTGCAGGGGCAGCCGGGCAATTCGGCGTTGCTTGATGCCTTCACCTCCCCCGGGCGCAGCCTCTCGCTGTCCTTGGTCAGCAGTTTTTAACCGGAGCCACACCATGATGCAAGCAGAACCGATCCGCCAAGCCTACCAAGCCGCCCGCGCCAAGGGCCTGCGCGCCCGCGACGCCGCCGAACACATCGGCCTAAGCGAGGGGGCTGCGCTGGCGGCGCACCTCGGCCGCCACGAGCAGCCCACGCGCAGCGTGGCATTGCGCCCCGACTGGCTGGCACTGCTCAAAGCGCTGCAAGCCTGCGGCCCCTTGCTGGCGCTGACGCGCAACCGCAGCGTGGTGCATGAAAAAACCGGGGTCTATGAAAAACTGTCGGCGCACAACGAGGTCGGGCTGGCGCTGGGCAAAGAGATCGACCTGCGGCTGTTCTTCAAGCAGTGGCACGCCGGCCTGGCTGTTACCGAGCTCAATGCCGACGCCGACAAACCGGCCAGCTCCAGCCTGCAGTTCTTCGACCGCTACGGGGTGGCGGTGCACAAGATTTTTCTGCGCGACAGCAGCGACCGCGCCGCCTGGAATGCGGTGCTGGAGCAGTGGCAAGACAGGCAGGCAGCGGCGCCGGTGTTTGAGCCGCCGGCTGCAATTGAGCCCAAGGGCGCCGAGCCCACCGTCGATGCCGCCGCCTTTGCCCAAGCTTGGTCCGAGATGAGCGATGTGCACCAGTTTTTCCCGCTGCTGCGCGAGCATGGGGTGGAACGCCAGCACGGCTTGCGGCTGGTCGAGGGCCGCTTTACGCGCCGCGTCGCCCACGCCTCGGTGCGCCAGACGCTGATGGAGGCCGCCTTTGACAACACCCCGATCATGGCTTTTGTGGGCAGCAGCGGCTGCATCCAAATCCACAGCGGGCCGATCAAGCGCGTCGAGCCGCTGGAGATGCGTGGCCAGCTTTGGCTCAACGTGCTCGACCCGGGCTTCAATTTGCACTTGCGCGAAGACCACATCGGCGCCGTCTGGGTGGTGGAGAAGCCCAGCAGCGACGGCACCATCACTTCGCTGGAAGTGTTCGACCAGCACGGCGAGCTGATGGCGCTGTTTTTTGGTGCCCGCAAGCCGGGACAACCCGAATTGACCGCTTGGCGCCATCTGTTGGAGCACCTGACGGGGGTGGAAGAAGGATCGCTGTCATGAATGCGTTGGCAACTGCCACACCGGCCGGGTTGCGGCGGCGCGGCTGGCTGGCGGGCGGCGGCGCGGGGGTGGCAGCCTTGGCTACCTCGGGCTTGGGCTGGCCACTGGGCGCACTGGCAAGCCCTGGCACACGGCCAGCGCGCCTGATCACCGTCGGTGGCAGCCTGACCGAGGCGGTGTTTGCGCTGGGGGCCCAGGCGCACCTGGTGGGCACCGACACCACCAGCCTGTACCCGGCGGCGGCGCAGGCCACGCCCAAGGTCGGCTACATGCGCCAGCTCTCGGCCGAAGGGCTGCTGGCGCTGCGCCCAGACGTGGTGCTGGCCTTGGCCGGCTCCGGCCCGCCGCTGGTGCTGACGCAACTGCGTTCGGCCCGGGTGCAGGTGGAATTGGTCGAGCGCCGCCACGAATGGGACGATGTGCGCCGCACGGTGCAGGCGGCCGGGCGTGCCACCGGACGGGAGGCCGCTGCGCTGGAGTTGCAGCGCCAGCTCGACCAGCGTTGGGCCACGGTGCGCGCGCGCATCCAAGCCCACACGGGCGCACGGCCACGGGTGCTGTTCATTATGGCGCACGGCGGCAGCCCGCTGGTGGCTGGGCGCCAAACCGCCGCCCACGCCATGCTGACGCTGGCCGGGGCCGACAACGTCATCAGCGGTTTCAACGGCTTTAGGCCCCTGACGGCCGAATCGATGGCCGCTGCCGCCCCAGACGCCATCGTCACCACCACCCAGAGCCTGCAAGCCATAGGGGGCGAATCCGCCTTTTGGCAGCGCCCCGAGTTGAGCCTCACCCCGGCCTGGCGACACCGCCACCGTGGCGCCGCGCTGCTGCACCAAGACGCGCTGGCGCTGCTGGGCTTTGGGCCCCGGCTGCCGCAGGTGCTGGAACAACTGCACCAGGGCTTGCTGCGGGTATGAACACGCTGGCCCTGAAACGCAGCGGCGCGGCCTGGCTCAGCCAGCGCCCGAGCGGCCCCTTCGTGCTGGCGGGCCTCACACTGGCGCTGCTGCTGAGCCTGCTGTGGGCCAGCGGCCAAGGCGCCTTTGGCTTGCCACTGCGCGAACTGCCGGCCGTGCTGGCGGCGGCGCTGTGGCCGACTGGCGAGCGCAGCGCCGCCGAACTGGTTTTCTTCAACATCCGCCTGCCGCGGCTGGTGCTGGCCGTAGCCGCCGGGGCCGGGCTCGGGCTGGCCGGGGCACTGATGCAGGGCCTGTTTCGCAACCCGCTGGCGGACCCGGGGCTGATCGGCGTCAGCAGCGGGGCCGCGCTGGCAGCCGCCTTTGCCATCGTGCTGGGCAGCCTGTGGTGGCCCGAGCTGCCGCTGGCGCTGGGCACCTGGCCGCTGATGCTGATGGCCTTCTTGGGCGGCGTGGTGGTCACGGCCCTGATCTACGCGCTCGCGCTCGGCGAAGGCGGCACCCGCGTGGGCATCATGCTGCTGGCCGGCATTGCCATCAACGCACTGGCCGGGGCCGGCATCGGGCTGCTGAGCTACCTAGCCACCGACGAGCAGTTGCGCAACCTGCAGTTCTGGATGCTGGGCAGCCTGGGTGGCGCGCGCTGGGAAGCGGTGTGGGTGGTGGCTTTGATCGCGCTGCTGAGCGCGCTGCTGGCGCTGCGGCTGGCGCGCCCGCTCAACGCGCTGGCGCTGGGCGAGGCGCAGGCCACCATGCTCGGGGTGCCGGTGGAGCGCCTCAAGCTGCTGTGCGTGCTGCTCACCGCGCTGGTGGTGGGGGCCATCACCGCCACCACCGGCATCATCGGCTTCATCGGGCTGGTGGCGCCGCACATCGTGCGCCTGCTGGCCGGGCCCGATCACCGCTGGGTGCTGCCGGGTTCGGCGCTGCTCGGGGCCACCCTGGTCTTGTTGGCCGACGCGTGGGCACGCACCGTGATCGCGCCGGCCGAACTGCCGCTGGGCATCATCACCGCCTTGGTCGGGGTGCCGTTCTTTTTGCTGCTGCTGCGCAGCGCCCACGCCCGCACCCTATGAATACGCCACCGCACGGGCTGCAAGCCCAAGACATAGGCGTACGCCTGCACGGTCGCATCCTGCTCCAGGATATAGCCCTGCACCTGGCGCCGGGCCAAGTGGGGGTGATTCTGGGCCCCAACGGGGCCGGCAAATCGACCCTGCTCAACGTGCTCGGCGGCCTGCTGCGCCCGCAAGCCGGCGCGGTCTGGCTCGACGGCGAGCGCCTGGGCCGGGGCAACGCCGCCGCGCTGGCGCGCCGCCGCGCCTACCTGCCGCAAGAGCTGGTGCCGGCCTTTGATTTCACGGCGCAGGAAGTGGTGGAACTCGGGCGCTACCCGCACCGCCTGCAGCCCGCCGCCGACGAGGCCGACATCGTGCGCGCTGCGCTGCAGCACTGCTCGGTGGCGCACCTGGCGCAGCGCAGCATCCGCCAACTCAGCGGTGGCGAGCGCGCCCGGGTGCAACTGGCGCGCACGCTGGCCCAAGTCTGGCACCCCTGCCCCAGCGGGTGCAGCAACTGGCTGCTGCTCGACGAACCCACCGCCGCGCTCGATTTGCAGCACCAGCACGCCACCTTGGCCACTTTGCGCCAGTGGAGCCGCAGCCGCGGCGCCGGCGTGCTGCTGGTGCTGCACGACCTCAACCTGGCGCTGCGCTACGCCGACTGCTGCTGGGTGCTGCAAGACGGCCGCCTGAAAGGCCACGGCGACCCCACCACGGTGCTGCAACCCGCGCTGGTGCAAGCGGTCTGGCAAGTGCGCACCCACGCCGTGAACGACCCGGCGGGCGTGGCGCAACTGCTGCTGGCGGCCTGAGGGCTAGGGGGCTAGAGGGCTAGCGCCGCAGCGAATGCGGCCGCTCGCTGCGCTCCGGTATCAGCCCGTGCGGCCTGAAGCGCAGCACCAGCAGCAAGATCATGCCCATCACCATGAGCCGGATGTGCGCCGCGCCTTCGAGCAGGTGCGCGCGCAGCCAGCTCTCGGCCGGCAGGGTGCCGGTGATGATGTCCATCAGCCACAGCCCGATCGGCTCGGCCTGGACCCAGAAGAACCAGATCAGGAAGCCGCCCAAAATGGCGCCCATGTTGTTGCCCGAGCCGCCCACGATCACCATGACCCAGATCAGGAAGGTGAAGCGCAGCGGGTTGTAGGCGTTCGGGGTGAACTGGCCGTCTATGGTCACCAGCATGGCGCCGGCCACGCCGACGATGGCCGAACCGAGCACGAACACCTGCAGATGGCGGCCGGTCACGTCTTTGCCCATGGCTTCGGCGGCGGTTTCGTTGTCGCGGATGGCGCGCATCATGCGGCCCCAGGGCGAGTGGATGGCCGTCTGCGCCAGCCAAAACAGCAGCAGCAGCACGCCCAGCGCCAGCCCCAGATAGCCCAGCTTGACGATGTACGAGGCCAAGTCCGGCACCTCGATGCTCAGGCGCAGCGCCCATTCCTGCAGCCAGGCGGTTTGCTGCAGGTCGATCTCTTGCGGCAGCGGGCGCGGCAGGCCGTTGACGTTGTTCACGCCTCGGGTGAGCCACTCTTCGAAGCGCAGCAGCGAGAGGATGATCTCGGCGATGCCCAGCGTGGCAATGGCCAGGTAGTCGGAACGCAGGCCGAGCGTGATCTTACCGATCATCCACGCCGCCCCGGCCGCGAACAGGCCACCCACCACCCACGAGAGCATGATCGGCAGCCCAAGGCCGCCGAGGTAGCCGGTGGCGGCCGGGTTGACAGCTTCGATCAGCTCCACCGCCGGGTCGAAAAAGTGCCGGGTGATGAAGTAGCCGCCGAGCAAAATCACCGCCATGGCCCACATGCGCGCGCGCCCGCGCTTCATGCGCTTATAGACCAGCAGCGCCACCAGCAGCGTGGCCAGCGAGAGCAACACCGAGGTGATGATGCCCGAGCCACCGGCCTGCCAGGCCTCGGGGGTGGGCGGCATGGAGACCAGCACCGCAGCGATGCCGCCGAGCGCGGCAAAACCCATCAGGCCGACGTTGAACAGCCCGGCGTAGCCCCACTGCACGTTCAGCCCAAGCGCCATGATGGCGCCGATGACGCAGTAGATCATGATGGTCAGCGCCAGCGACCAGCTTTGCATGACACCCACCAGCACCAGCGCCAGCCCCATCAGGCCAAACAAGATCGGCGCATTGGCCTTGTGATTGATCCAGGCATTCATACCGATTTACCTCCGAACAGGCCGGTTGGCCGGATCAGCAGCACCAGCACCAAAATCACGAACGAAACCGCAAACTTGTAGTCGGTTGAGAGCAGTTGCATCAGGCCCTCGGGCTCCCAGCCCTCGGGGCCGAGGTACATGAACACGCGCCGCCAGGCGTAGGTGAGCAGCACCTCGGAGAAAGCGACGATGAAGCCGCCCGCAATCGCCCCCAGCGGGCTGCCCAGCCCGCCGACGATTGCCGCGGCAAAAATCGGCAGCAGCAACTGGAAGTAGGTGAAGGGCCTAAAGCCCTTGTCGAGCCCGTACAGCACGCCAGCCACGGTGGCCAGCGCAGCGGCCAGCACCCAGGTGATGAGCACCACCCGCTCCGGGTTGATGCCCGACAAGAGCGCCAGGTTTTCGTTGTCGGAGTAGGCGCGCATCGACTTGCCGGTGCGGCTGCGCTCCAAAAACCAGAACAGCGCCAGCACGATCAGCACCGCCGTGACCAGCGTCAGCGCCTGGCTGGTGCGCAAGGCAATGCCCTGCTCCAGCCCGGTGAAGTCGCGAAACTGCGCCACGGTGAAGATGAAGCGCTCGCCGTCGGTGAAGTGCTGCTCGCCCGGCCCGATGATGAAGCGCACGATGCCATTGAGCAGGAACATCACGCCCACGGAGCAGATCAGGAACACCACCGCCGGGGCTTTCTTGACCCGGTGGTAGCGATAAACCCAGCGGTCCGAGAGCAGCACAAAGCCTATGGTGACCAGCACCGCCACCGGTATCGCCAGCAGCGCCGTGGGCAAAAAGCCCAGGCTCACGCCCTGCGATTGCAGCCACCAGGTGAACAAAATGGCGATCATGGTGCCAAAAGCCATGGTGTCGCCGTGGGCGAAGTTGGAAAAACGCAAGATGCCATAGACCAGCGTCACGCCCAGCGCACCCAGCGCGAGCTGGCTGCCGTAGGCGGCTGCGGGCAGCAGCACGAAGTTGGTGAACATCGCCAAGGCGTTGAAAATATCTTCCATGGCTGCTCAGCCTCCGAGGAAAGAGCGACGGACTTCGGGGTTGGCCATCAGGGCCGCGCCGCTGTCGGTGAAGCGGTTGCTGCCCTGCACCAGCACGTAGCCTTTGTCGGCAATGTTCAGGGCCTGGCGGGCGTTTTGCTCGACCATCAAAATGGCGATGCCGGTGCGCGCGATTTCGATGATGCGGTCAAACAACTCGTCCATCACGATCGGCGACACGCCCGCAGTGGGCTCGTCGAGCATCAGCACCTGCGGCTGCGTCATCAGAGCGCGCCCGACCGCCACCTGCTGGCGCTGGCCGCCCGAGAGCTGGCCGGCGGGCTGGCGGCGCTTTTCCTTGAGCACCGGAAACAGCGCATAGACCTGCTCCAGCGAGGCGCGGATGTCGTCGCGCCGGATGAAGGCCCCCATTTCCAAGTTTTCTTCCACGCTCATGGAGGTGAACACATTGTGCGTCTGCGGCACAAAACCCATGCCCGCCAGCACGCGCTGCTGCGGGCTGAGCGCCGTGATGTCGGCGCCCTTGAAGCGCACCTGGCCGTGGCGCAAGTTGAGCATGCCAAAAATGGCCTTCATGGCGGTCGATTTGCCGGCCCCGTTGGGCCCGACGATGACGGCAATCTCACCCTGTTCGACCGCGATGGTGCAGCCGTTGAGGATGTCGCTGCCGCCGTATCCGCCGGTCATGTTTTCGCCGATGAGAAAGCTCATTGGGCTGCCCCCGGTTTGTTTTTCAGGCCACGGCCCAGGTAGGCTTCGATCACCTGCTCGTTGGCGATGACTTCGGCGGCGCTGCCACGCGCCAGCACCCGGCCTTCGGCCATCACGATCACCGGGTCGCACAGGCGGCCGATGAAGTCCATGTCGTGCTCGATCATGCAAAAGGTGTAGCCGCGCTCGCGATTCAGGCGCACGATCGCGTCGCCCAAGGTGTTGAGCAGGGTGCGATTCACGCCGGCCCCGACTTCATCCAGAAAGACGATTTTGGCCTCGGTCATCATGGTGCGGCCGAGTTCGAGCAGTTTTTTCTGCCCGCCCGAGAGGTTGCCGGCCAGTTCGTCGGCCACGGCCTCGATCTGCAGAAAGGCGATCACCTCGTCGGCCTTGGCGCGCACCGCTTCTTCCTCTTGGCGCACCTGGCTCGGGCGCAGCCAGGTGCCCAACAGGGTTTCGCCGCTCTGGCGCGGCGGCACCATCATCAGGTTTTCGCGCACCGTGAGCGTGGCAAACTCGTGCGCGATCTGGAAGGTGCGCAGCAGGCCACGGGCAAACAGCTCGTGCGGCGGCAAGCCGGTGATGTCCTGCCCGTCGAGCAGCACCTGGCCCGCGGTGGGCTGGTAGTGGCCGGCAATGACGTTGAACAGCGTCGTTTTGCCGGCACCGTTGGGCCCGATCAGCCCGGTGATGCGGCCGGCTTCGATGGTGAGCGACACGTCATCGACGGCGCGGATGCCACCGAACTGCATCCGTAGGTTTTTGACTTCTATCATGGCAACAAAACAAACGGCCCGCACCGGGTGGGCGGACCGTTTTTTAGGCGTTGAAGGGTCAGCCAGCGCCCCGGTGCCGGGGCGGCTGGCTGTGGCGTAGGGATCAGCGGAAACCAGTGGTTTCCATGCGGCCGTTGCGCACTTCGATGAGCCTAAAGCCACCAGCCGATTCGCCCGGGGCAATCAGGCGCACCGCCGAAGCGCCTTCGTAGTTGATGCGCCCGCCTGCGGCCAGAATGCGCAGACCGCGTGCCAGATCGCCGGCGTTGATGGTCTCGCCGGGGCCGTTGGCAATCGCCATGATCTGCTCTTTGACGCGTGCGCTGTCGGTCGAGTTGGCGGCCTGCATGGCCAGCAAAATCAAAGCGGCGGCGTCGTAGGACTGGTGCGTGAAGGGGCCGATGTTGATGTTGGCAGCGCGTGCCAGTTGCTCGAAGCGCGTGCCACCGGGGCTTTCGGAGCCGGGTTTGGTGCCAAAGGAGCCGTTGAGCCCCGCACCGATGGCCGGTGCCAAGCTGTCGCCGATCATGCCGTCGGGCAGGAAGAAGCGGTTGAAGGCGCCGCTGTCGAGCGCCGAGCGGATGATGCCGCGCCCGCCTTGGTCCACATAACCGGCCACGATCAGGATCTCGCCCCCGGCTGCGGCCAGCGCCGCCACTTCGGCGGTGTAGTCGCCCTTGCCGTCTTCGTGCGCGGCGGCAATGGTGATGCGGCCACCCAGGCGCTCAAAGTTGCTGCGGATGTGGCTGGACAAGCCGCGGCCGTAGTCGTTGTTGGTGAAGGTCAGGGCGGCGCGGGAAATGCCGCGCTCGCGCAGCAGCTCGGCGATCAATTCACCCTGGCGCGCATCCGACGGGGCGGTGCGGAAGAACAGGTCGTTGTCGCGCACCGTGGTCAGGGCGGGCGAGGTCGAGGATGGCGAAACCATCAGCACGCCACGCGGCACGGCAACGTTTTGCAGCACGGCGGTGGTGGCGCCCGAGCAGTCGGCCCCGACGATGGCGCTGACGCGCTCGGCGGTGATCAGGCGCTGCGCGGCGGCGCTGGCGGCGGCGGCATCGACGCAGGTTGAATCGGCGCGCACGGCTTCGACGCGGGTGCCGCGCAGGAACAAGCCACTGGCGTTGACTTCACGAATGGCCAGCTCGGCGCTGGCGGCCATGCCGGGCGTGAGCGATTCGATCGGGCCGGTAAAGCCGAGCAAAATCCCCAAACGAACCGGGTTGGCGGCGGCGCCAGCAGCAGCAGGCGCCGGGGTTTGGGCCTAGGCCGCAAAGGCCAAGGAGGCCGCTAGGGCGGCGACGGTGAGGATCTTTTTCAAGAATGGCTCCTGGTAAGGAAATAAATGCCGGGCAGGCCGCCCGTGGGCACATCTAAGGTGTGAATCTTAGCAGCAGTTAAGCCAGCATTCATGAAACTGACACGTCAGCAAGGGTAAACCACGGACCCTCGACCCTTGCTCACATCCGGCTTTGCGCTGGTGCTGCAGCGCCTGCAAGCAAACCGCAACGCAGGAGCGCCCAACGGGCAATCCGGGTTAAAGTCACACATACCCTCCGCTGCGGCCACCCACGCACCCATGAACAGCCCCTCTGCCCTGCCAGCGCTTGCCCTCGCGCCAAGCCAACCGAAGGAACTGCACCAGTCGGCAGCCTTGGTGGTCGATGGCAACCCAAACACGCGCATGACGCTGGCGGGCCAGTTGCGCACCATGGGGCTGCAATCGGTGAGCCAGACCAGCCGCATCAGCGAAGCGCGGCGCGAGTTGGAGCGCAACCCCTTCGATGTGGTGATTTGCGGTGACCAGTTCCCCAAGGATGGCAGCAACGGCCAAGACCTGCTCGACGATTTGCGCCGCAGCGGCCTGCTGCCCTACGCCACCGTCTTCATTTTGTTGACCGATGAAGCCACCTACCTAAAGGTGAGCGAAGCGGCCGAATCGTCGGTGGACAGCTACATCGTGCGCCCCTACTCGGCCGGCAGCCTGGGCGACCGGATCGCGCAAGCCCGCCTGCGCAAATCCGCGTTGCAGCCGATCTACGCCGCGCTGGAGGCCCGGCAAACCGATCTGGCGGTGCAACTGGCGCGCACCCGGTTGGCCGAGCGCGGGCCGCAGTGGCAGCAAGCTGGCCGCCTAGGGGCCGAGGTGTTGCTGCGCCTGAGCCGCTTCGAGGAAGCGCAAGCGCTGTTCGCGGCCTTGTGGCAGGCCGACCCAAAGCCGTGGGCCTTGTTGGGCGTGGCGCGCACGCAACTCGACGCCGGCTCACCCAACGCCGCCTTGACCACGCTGCAGGAGTTGCTCGAACTCGAACCCAACTACCCAGAAGCCTACGATGTGCAGGGCCGGGTGCAAATGGAGCTGGGCCAGTTTCAGGCCGCCCTTGCCAGCCTGCAAACGGCCTTGTCCTTCACCCCACTGGCCATCGGGCGCCAGCAGCGTCTGGGGATGTTGGCTTTTTTTGCGGGCAACCGGGCCCAATCGGTCAATTTGCTGGAGCGCTCGACCCAGCTTGGGCTGGACTCCAAGATGTTTGACAGCGAGTCGCTGGTGTTGCTGGCGCTGGCGGCCTTTGCCAACCAGCAGCCGGCGCAACTGGAGCGCCACTTGGCCGAGTTGCGCAAGCGCTTGCGCGCCCAATCCGATGACTTGCGCCTGCAGCGCTTTACCGACCTGGTGGCCGCCTTGTCGTTTTTTCAGCAAGGCCAGCCCGAAAAAGCGCGCAACCTGGTTTCCGTAGCCTGCAACCGGGTCATGGAGCCCAGCTTTGACATGGAGGCAGCACTCAACCTGTTGTGCGCGCTGAGCGGGCTGGAGCGGCGCCAAGCCGGCTGGCTGGACGAAACGGGCGTGATCGACCGCATCGGGCGCCGCTTTGCTACCAGCAAGGCCATGGGCGACCTGCTGAGCAGCGCAGCCAGCGCCCATCCACCCTTTGCCGAGCGCCTGCAGCAGGCCCAAGACGACATGGTGCAACTGATCGAGCGCGCTCTCAAGACGGCCAACAACGGCTCGCCACAAAGCGCCCTAGAAGACCTCTTGCGCACGGCCGAGGCCACGCACAATGCGCGCGCCGTCGAATCGGCTTGGCTGGTGCTGCAGCGCTACGGCTCCAGCTTGGCCGGGGCCGACGAGCTGCGCCAGCGCATTGGGCAACTGCGCACCGACTACGGCACGGCGCGCAACAAACCGGCCTTGGGCGACCCCCGGCTGCGCCCGACGGGTGGGGTCAATCTGGGCGCACTGGACCGCCCAGCAGCGCCTGCCTGAGGGCCCCGCAGCCACCGGCTGCACCCCGGCACTCATGTCGCTTTTTGAGGTGTTTTTTCTGGTGTTTTTTTCCAGCGCGGCGGCTCGCCCGTGCGCGGCAACAAGGGCTGATTGGCCAAACGCCCAATTTCGACCCGCAGCGACTCGGCCCAGGCGCGGCGGTCGCGCCCTTGTGCGGTGTCGGGCTCGCCCCAGTGCACCACGGCCTGCAAATCGCTGGCGCTGACGATGCGCCAGACCGAAGTGAGCAAATTCGCTTTCCCAATATAGACTGCCGCATCGTGGCGTGGCGCCTCGCCCAGCAGGGCATGGCCGTCGCCTCGAAGATAAACCAGCCCGACCGGCAGGATGGGGCAGTCGGCCTCGAGCGCAGACTGCAGCAGCGACGCATGAAAGGGCATGATGCCTTGGCCGTCGCCGGTGGTGCCCTCTGGGAACAAGGCAATCAAATCGCCATCGCGCAATGCGGCGGCCGTCTGCTGCGCCACCCGCAACGCGTCGCTGCGCTTTTGGCGCTCGATGAACAAGGTGCCCGCCCCAATCGCCAAAAGGCCAATCACAGGCCAATGCCGCACCTCGGATTTGGAGATGAAACGGCACGGCTGGCTGGCGTTGATAAGCAAAATGTCAAGCCACGAAATGTGGTTGGCCAGCACCAACAGCGGCCCTGCGGCCGGTGGCTCGCACAGCACCTGCAGCCGCACCCCCATGATGCGCAGCGCCTGGCGCGTCCAGTCGCGCGCTGTCACTTGGCGCGCGGTTGCGGACAAACCGGGAAAGCGCCAACGCACAAGGTACAAGCCCACTGCGATATGCAGCAGCAGCCGCAGCAAGCGCCAGACAGCGCGCACAAACCTCATGGGTCGTCGCTCCACCGGCGTGTCAAGCCTGCCCGGGCAGGGCGGCCGCTTCAAACACCACCTGCCCGCCCACCAGCGTGGCGCGCACACTGGCCGGCAGCTCGCGGCCCTCGAACGGGGTGATTCGGCCTTGGCTGCGCAGCCCAGCCCCGGCCACCGTCCAGGCGCGCTGCGGGTCGATCAGGCACAGGTCGGCCACCCCGCCTTCGCTGACGCGCCCCAAACTGGCCTGCAAAGTGCCCAAGCTCGCCCCCAGCACCCGCGCCGGCCCGGCCGTGAGCACTTCGAGGGTGCGCAGCAGCGGCACTTTCTCCTCGGCCGCCCACTGCAAGGCCAGGCCCAGCAGCAGCTCGACCGCGGTCGCGCCCGGCTCGGCCTCGGCAAAGGGCTGCACCTTGGCGTCGGCCGCCACCGGGTTGTGATCCGACACCAGCGCGTCGATGCTGCCATCGGCCAGCGCGGCGCGCAAGGCGGCGCGGTCGCTGGGCTGGCGCAGCGGCGGCTGCAGGCGCGCGCGGGTGTCGTAGTGGCCGATGTCGGCGTCGCACAGGTGCAGGTTGTGTGCGCTCACATCGCACGTGAGTGGCAGGCCGTCGGCCTTGGCCTGGCGCACCAGCGCCACCGCCGCCGCCGAACTGAGCCGGCACAGGTGCAGGCGCACGCCCGGCCCGGAGCTGGAGGCGCTGGCCTGCACGCCGCGCAGCAGCTCCAGCGCGGTGTGCACCGCCAGCACCTCGGCCGCCACCGGTATGCCGCTCAGGCCCATGCGCGTAGCCAGCGGGCCACTGGCCACCACCCCTTGGCCGAGCCAAAAGTCTTGCGGCCGCAGCCAGACGCTGTAGCCAAAGGTGGCGGCGTACTGCAGGGCGCGCTGCAACACCTGGGTGTTGACGATGGGCACCTCGGCCTGCCCAAAACCCACGCAGCCGGCCTGGCTGAGTTGCACCATCTCGGTTAAGGCCTCGCCCTTCAAGCCGCGCGTGAGGGCACCGAGCGGAAACACCCGCGCCTGGCGCAGCTTTTGCGCGCGCGCTTTCAGCATGTCCACCAGGCCGGGTTCATCCAGCACCGGGTCGGTGTCGGGCGGGCAGACCAGGCTGGTGACGCCGCCAGCCAGCGCCGCCCCGAGCTCGGTTTCCAACATGCCGGCGTGCTCCTGCCCCGGCTCGCGCAGGCGCAGGCACAGGTCCACCAAGCCAGGCACGACCCAGCAGCCGCGGGCGTCGAGCACGCGCTCGGGCGCAAAGTCGGGCCGCACCGGGCCGATGCCGATGATGCGCCCGGCGGCAATGGCCACGTCGGCCACCCGGTCGGTCTGGCTGGCCGGATCGATCAGGCGTCCGCCCTGTATCAGTATCTTCATGTTTGCTGCTCCACAGGCGGTTAGGCTTCGTTGGCGGCGACGATGCCCATCACCGCCATGCGCACCGCGATGCCGAAAGTCACCTGCTCCAGCACCACGCTCTGCGCGCCATCGACCACGCTGGAGGCGATCTCGACACCGCGGTTGACCGGCCCCGGATGCATCACGATGGCATCGGGCTTGGCCCAGCGCAGGCGCTCGGGCGTAAGGCCAAAGCGCTGGAAATACTCTTGGCTCGACGGCAGCAGGGCCCCGTTCATGCGCTCGTTTTGCAGCCGCAGCGTGATCACCACGTCGCAGCCGCGGATGCCTTCTTCGAGCTCGTGGCAGACGCGCACCCCCATGGCGGCCAGATCGGGCGGCACCAGCGTGCGCGGCCCGACCACCCGCACATCGGGGCAACCCAGCGTGCGCAGGGCGTGGATGTCGGAGCGCGCCACGCGCGAATGCAGCACGTCGCCCACAATGGCCACAGACAACTGGCTGAAATCGCCCTTGTGGTGGCGGATGGTGTACATGTCGAGCAGCCCCTGCGTGGGGTGGGCGTGGCGCCCGTCGCCGGCGTTGATCACGTGCACGTGCGGGGCCACGTGCTGCGCGATCAGATACGGTGCGCCCGATTCGCTGTGGCGCACCACGAAGATGTCGGCCGCCATGGCGCTCAGGTTGGCGATGGTGTCGAGCAGCGATTCGCCCTTGGCGGCCGAGCTGCGCGCAATGTCGAGGTTGATCACGTCGGCCGATAGGCGCGTGGCGGCGATTTCGAAGGTGGTGCGGGTGCGCGTGCTGTTTTCGAAAAACAGGTTGAACACGCTTTTGCCGCGCAGCAGCGGCAGTTTTTTGACTTCGCGCTGGTGCACGCCGACGAAATTGGCCGCCGTGTCGAGGATGTGCGTCAAAATTTCGCGCGGCAGCCCTTCGGTCGAGAGCAGGTGGATGAGCTCGCCGTGGCGGTTGAGTTGTGGGTTGTTCATGCCGCGCCCTCCTGCGCCTTGCTGCCGGGTGTGGGGCCGGTGGCTGCGGTTTTGGATGCGGTTTCGGCAGCCAGCTCGAAGTCGAAGCCGCCCTCGGGGCGGCGCACCAGCTCGAAGCGCAGCGCCGCATCCAGCGGCAGCCGCACGGCGGCAAAGTCGGGCGCCAGCGGCAGCTCGCGCCCGCCGCGGTCCACCAGCACCGCCAGCCGCACGCAGGCCGGGCGGCCGTGGTCGTAGAGCTCGTTGATGACGGCTCGCAGCGTGCGCCCGGTGTAGATCACGTCGTCGATCAGCAGCACCTGGGCAGCGTTGACCTCGAACGGCAGGCTGGTTTGCGAGCCGTGCGCGCGCAGGCCGCGCTGGGCGTAGTCGTCGCGGTGCAGCGTGGAAGAAATGATGCCCGCTGGCCCCGGCAGGCCCAACTCGCTTTGCAGGCGCTCGGCCAGCCAGGCACCCCCGGTGGCCACCCCGACCAGGTGCGGGCAGGCGGCGCTGCCCGCGAGCAGGGCTTGCACGCCGCGCTTGAGCTCGGCATACAGCAGCTCGGCATCGAGTGGCAAATGGCTCAAGGCAGACTCCTCAAAAATTGCTCCAAAATGATGCAGGCGGCGGCGGCATCGGCGTCGCGCGCGCCCAGGCTGTGCGCCTCGGTGCTGCTGTAGCGCTCATCGACTTCGTACACCGGCAGCCCAAAGCGGCCACGCAACTGGCGCGCAAACTTTAAGGCCAAGGCGGTGTTTTCGTGCGGCGCGCCGTCGGGGTGGGTGGGGATGCCGACCACCAGCGCGTCGGGTTGCCACTCGCGCAGGCGCGCTTCGATCAGGGGCCAGCGCGCCGCCCCTTCGGCGCGCAGCGTGGACTGGGCGGTGGCGCTGCGGGTGAGCCGATTGCCGGTGGCGACCCCGGTGCGCTTGCGCCCCCAGTCAAAGGCCAAAAACAGGCGCTGACTGTCTGGCACGACCGCAGCCGGTGCGGCGCTTGGCAACGCGGCAAGACCGGCCGCGCTCATGCATGCCCCGCGCCCGGGGCCAGCATCCACGGCTGCAGACCCAGCAGGGCCATGGCCTTTTCATAACGCTGCGCCAGCGGGGTATCAAAAATCAGGGCCGGATCGGCGTCCACTGTCAGCCAACTGTTCTCACCGATCTCGGATTCGAGCTGCCCCTCGCCCCACGAGGCATAGCCCAAGGTGAGCAGCATCTTGGCTGGCCCGGCGCCGCAGGACAGGGCTTCGAGCACATCGCGCGAGCTGGTCATCTCCAGCCCACTGCCCGCAATTTTGAGGCTTGCCGCATAGGCGCTGGGCAGCGCGGGCACCGCCTTGTGCTGTGCCTCATCGGGTGCGGGCGCACCGCGCTCGGATTCGGGATCGGACTCGAGCCCGGCCAGCGCCTCGCGCAGGGCACGCGCCACCGCCGGCGGCGTTTCGTCGCTGCCCACCGCCTGCACCGCGCCCATGGCCGGGTGCAGCACAAAGCCGCGGTCGGTTTGCAACGGCCCGCCGAGCAGCACCTGCTGCTCCGCCAGTTCGCTGCGGCGCAGGGGCAAGTCCACCTTGTCAAACAACTCGCCCACCGTGAGTTCACTGGCTTTGTTGATGATCAGGCCCATCGCCCCGCGCGGCGTGTGCTCGCACAAAAACACCACGCTGTTGCCAAAAAGCTCGTCTTTTAGGCCCGGCATGGCGATCAGAAAGTGGTGGGTCAGGTTGGTGGGTGCAAAATCCGCAGTCATGCCACGCATTCTAAGCGCCCACCCATGACCCTCACTCCCAAACCCTACCCCAGCGGACTGGTCTGGCTGCGGCGCGACCTGCGCGCCCACGACCACGCCGCGCTCACCCAAGCGCTGCGCCAGTGCCAGCGCGTTTGGTGCGCCTTTGTGTTCGACACCGACATCTTGCAGCCGCTGCTCGATCGGGGCTTGCGGGCCGATCGGCGCGTCGAGTTCATCCACGAGTCGCTGATCGACCTTGACGAACAACTGCGTGCACTCGGGCGCAGCAACGGCACCGAAGGCGTGGGGCTGCTGGTGCGCCACGGCCGCGCCAGCGAGGAAATCCCGCGCCTGGCCACGCAACTGGGCGTGCAGGCGGTGTACGCCAACCTCGACCACGAGCCCGCCGCGCTGGCGCGCGATGCCCAGGTGCGCGGCGCGCTGGCTCATGCGGGCGTGCTGCTGCACATGGGCAAGGACCAGGTGGTGCGCGAACACCATGAAGTCTTGAACCAAGGCGGTCGGCCCTTTACTGTGTTCACGCCTTACAAAAAAGCCTGGCTGCAAACGCTCAGCCCCTCGGATTTGCAGCCCCACCCCGTGGAGCGCTATGCCGACGCGCTGGCGCCCTGCCCGCCTGCTTTGAGCGCCGGGGTGCCAACACTGGAGGCGATTGGTTTTGTGCCCAGCAACCTGCGCGAGCTCAAGATCCGCACCGGCAGCCGTGGCGCGCTGGCGCTGCTGGAAGATTTTTTGGCGCGCATCGAGCACTATGGCCAGGCGCGCGACTACCCGGCCCTCAAAGGCCCGAGCTACCTGAGCGTGCACCTGCGCTTTGGCACCCTGAGCATCCGCCAGGTGGCGCGGCTGGCCCACGAGCTGCACCAACAAGGCGTGGCCGGCGCCAGCACCTGGCTAAGCGAACTGATCTGGCGCGAGTTTTACCAGCAGATTCTGGCCCACTTCCCGCACGTGGTCGAGCGCGCCTTCAAGCCCGCCTACGACCGCATCCGCTGGGAGCACGGCAAGGCCGCGCAAGCGCACTTTGCCGCCTGGTGCGCGGGGCAGACCGGCTACCCGCTGGTGGACGCAGCCATGCACCAGCTCAATCAGACCGGCTACATGCACAACCGCTTGCGCATGGTGGCGGCCAGCTTTTTGTGCAAAGACTTGGGGCTGGACTGGCGCTGGGGCGAGCGCTATTTTGCCGAGCACCTGATCGACTTCGACCTGGCCTCCAACAACGGCGGCTGGCAGTGGTGCGCCTCCAGCGGCTGCGACGCCCAACCCTACTTTCGCATTTTCAACCCGGTGCTGCAGAGCGAAAAGTTCGACCCCCAAGGCAAGTTCATCCGGCGCTACCTGCCGCAACTGGCGCGTCTGCCCGAGCCGCGGCTGCACGCACCATGGCGCGCCCCGGCAGCCGAACTTGAAGCGGCTGGCGTGGCGCTGGGGCGCAACTACCCCAGCCCACTGGTGGACCATTTCGAGGCGCGCCAGCTCACGCTGGAGCGCTACGCGGTGGTGCGCGCCGAGTCCGAACCCGCGGGCTGAGACCGGTGGGCCCGCACGCAGGCCGCATGCACCAGCGCCAGCAGTTCGGGCTCGGCATAGGGCTTGCCCAGGTAGTGCTTGACCCCCAGCGCGTAGGCATGCTGACGGTGCTTGTCGGCCAGGCGCGAGGTGATCATGATGACTGGCAACTCGGCCCAACGCGGTTCTTGGCGCATTTGTTGCAGCAGCTCGAACCCGTCCATGCGCGGCATTTCGATGTCGCACAGCAACAGCGCCGGGATCTCTTGGGCCAGCCGCTGCAGCGCTTGCACCCCGTCGGCCGCCAGCGCCACCCGGTAGCCCTCCCGCTGCAGCAGGCGTTGCGTGACGCGGCGCACCGTGATGGAATCGTCCACCACCAGCACCAGCGGCGCCGCCGCGGCTCCAGTGGGTGCGGCCTGTGCAACCGCAGCCTGCGCCAAAGTCGCTTGGCTGCGTTGCTGCTGCACCCAGTGGCGCGCCGCGTCGGCACACAAAGCGGTCAAGGCAACCGGGTTGTAGATCAGGCACACCGCCCCCGAGGTCAGGACGGTGGCCCCGGCCAAGCCTGGCAGACCGGCCAAAGGGGGGCCCAAGGGTTTGAGCACCACCTCTTGCTGACCCAGCACCTCATCGACGTGCCAAGCCACCCGCTGGCCAGCGCTGTAGCACTCCAGCACCGACCACTGCCGCGCCAATTGCGACGGCTCGTCGGTGCTTTCGGCCGACAAGGCCAACAAGGCGCCGGCCCAATGAAAAGGCATCGGCCCGGTGTCGGCCGACCAGCGCGCGCTGGCATAGGCCGCCGTGAGGGCGTCGGCCTGCACCCGGTGCACCTGGTGCACCCAGTCGGCCGGCACACCAAAGACAAACTCACCGACCCGCACCATCAGCACCTGGCTAAAGCTGCTGCTGCGCGCCAACCAGAGCCGAAACGCGCAACCGCCTTCGGGGGGTGCCAGGCAGTCGATGCGCCCGCCCAATGCCAGCACCTCGTTGCGCACCGCGTCCAGCCCAATGCCGCGCCCGGCCACCTCGGTGACTGCGCTGGCGGTGCTCAGGCCCACGGCAAAAATCAGCTGCTGGGCAGCTTCGAGGCTCCACGGCTGCGCCTGCGCATGCAGACCCAAGGCGAGGGCGCGTTGGCGTATGCGCTCGCTGTCGAGCCCGGCGCCGTCGTCGCTGACCGTGATCGAGAGGTCGTTGTCGTGCGCTTGCAGCGCAATCACGATCCGACCCGGCATCGATTTGCCCAACTGGTGGCGCTGCACATCGGTTTCCAAGCCATGCACCACGGCGTTGCGCAACAGGTGTTCGAGCACGGGCGCCAAGCGCTCGAGCAGGCCGCGCTCCACTTCGATCTCGCCCTGCTGGATCTGCAGCTCGACTGTCTTGTCACAGTCTTCGGCCGCCAAGCGCACCGTGCGCTGCAGGCGCTCGGTCAGCGAGTCAAAAGCCACCAGCCGGCTGCGCAGCAAATCGCGTTGCAGCTCGCGGGTCTGACGCGTTTGTGCGGCCAAATTGCCCTCGGCCGACTGCATGGCGCGTTGCAACTGGTGTTGCACCGTGGCCACGTCGTTGACGGCCTCCGCCATCAAACGCGTGAGCTCTTGGGGCCGGGTGTAGCGGTCGAGTTCGAGCGGGTCGAAACCCGTTTCGGTGGCAGCGCTGGGCACGCCCGTGGGCGACAAAGGGGTCTCGGTCTGCAGCTCGAGCTCGCGCAACTGGCTGCGCAATCGGGCCACGTTGGAGGCCATGTCTTGGAACGAACGGCGCACGAGCAAGAGGTCTGCCTCGAGCCGGGTGCGGCTGTGGCTGACGTCGGCCGCATGCAAAACGAGGCGATCGAGCCAGTCGGCGCGCACCCGCAGGGTATGGCTTGTCGTGGACGGCTGGGCCGCTTCGGACCAAAACCCAGTGCTCTGGTGGCTGCTTGGGCGCTGCACTGGCTCGGCACTGACTTTGACGCTGCTGCGGCGCAATTGCGTCAAATCAGATGCAATTTTGTCAAATTCTGGCTGCAAGGCGCGCAGGGCCTCGGATTGCGGCACCTCGGGCAGCGCCAGCAACTCGCTTTCGAGCCGGTGCAGCCGCTCGCCCAGTTGCAAGGCCCCTGCCAGCCGGGCACTGCCCTTGAAGGTGTGCAAAAGGCGCAACAACTCGCTGCGCGCTGTGTTGTGCTGCGGACGGGCCGACCACTGGCGCAGCGCCGAATGCAGCTGCGGCAACAGCAACTGGGCCTCGTCCTCGAAAACCGCGAACAAATCGGGGTCGAGCGCGAAAGCGGCCGGGGATTCGATCAGCGTTCGCAGGGCGCTTGCAGACCCGCGTTCGGTCTGACCCAAGGACTGCGACCCGGCAGGCAGCGCCACGCTGGCCAGCCCGGCCAAGATTTCGGCGGAAGGGTCGCGCAAAATACCGGCTGCGAATTGGTGCAAGATGCCTTGCACTTGCTGCACCGCCTCAGTCAGGAGCGCATGCGCCGCGAGCACTGGGTGGGTGGATGAAGCATGGATTTTTCCTGCATCAGGCCGCGCCGCCAAGCGTTCAAGCGCCTGCTCGATCGCACGCGCCAGCTGCGCCAATCCTTCGTGGCCCACCGTGGCCGCCCCCCCTGCCAGCGCATGGGCCAGTTGCGACAGCAGCTCCCATTGGCTTGGTTCGGCCTCGACCGAGCTTGCGCCGGGCCGCAGCGCCGCCAAGCCTTGCAGCAGCCGCTGCAACCAGTTGTCGGCCTCGGTCAAAAAAACGTTGAATAGATCGAGATCGATGCGCAGCGTCCCGACCAGCTTGACCGGCTGATCGAGCACCGGCGGCATGGTCAAGGCTTCGCGCAACACCGGCACCTGCTCGGGCTTTGGTGGCAAACGAGGCGGCAAGGTGGTCGTCGCGTCCAGCGGCACGGCAGGCGGCGCTGGTGGGGCCGGTGGAGCGGGTGGGGCAGAAAGCGGCTCGTCGGTGGCCAGCGGCGACTCAAGGCCCAGTGCCAACCGAATCTGCTGCAGCGCGGCACCGCACTGCAGCAACACATCCGGACTGGCCGGCAGGCGATCGGCCAGCCGCACATTGAGCACCTGCTCCATAGTCCAAGCCAACTGCCCCACCGCGGTTTGCCCGACCATGCGGGCGCTGCCCTTGAGGGTGTGAAAGGCACGGCGCACGGCCAGCAGCTCGGGCGCACTGCTGGGCTGGCTGTGCAACTGGGCCATGCCCTGCTCGATCTGCTCACACAGGGCTTGTGCCTCGGCCACAAAAACCCCAAGCATGTCGTCGTCGCTGTCGTCGCCGCTGTCAGCGGTGGCTGGCGCTTGCACTGCCTGCGCGGGCGGTGGCGCATGGGGCTGCAGCTCGGGGGGCAAAGCCGCACTCGCGGGGGGCGTTTCGGCACCGTTCTGTGGCAGCGCTGTGGCTGCCGAGGCCGTGGGCATCAGCGCCTGCAGGCGTTCAGTGGCCGGGTCGAATGCAAAAGCAGCGGCCGCCTTGCGCCCGGCTTGCTGCGCCAAGGCCTCCAGCATCAGCCCCAAGGCCGAAAAATTGTGCGCCAGCCACTGCGTGGACTCGGGCTCGGGCGGTGGCGATTCGGCTGCGGAATCCAGCGCCCAAAGTCGGCGCCGCATGGCGCCAAGGGTTGCCACCACCGGCTCCAAATCCAGCCATTCGGCCACTTTTTGCAGGGCGTCGATGCGCGACCAGATGCCGTCCGGCATGTCCATCGGGGCGCTTTGCGTGTTCGAGAGCCAATCATCCAGTGCCCGCTCGACCTCGATCAAATCGCCCCGCATCTGCAACAGCAGGGCCGCTTGGCTTTGGCGCTCGCTAAAACCCCGGTAGCGCTCGACCATCCACAGCGGGGTGTGCGCCAAGGGCAAGCCCAAGGCGCAGTTGTGCAAGCGCTCCATCAGGTCTTGCTGGCGCGTGCGCCATGCGCCGTCGTGGGCATCGAAGTCGTCGAGCTCGGCCCCCAAACACAGCAGGCTGCTGCAAACCTCCAAGGCCAAGCCAGACGGCCAAGTGGCTGGGTCGTGCTTGAGTTGCTCAGCCAACTCGGACCATGTGCGGCTCCAGGAGCGGTCGGCTGGGGCCGGCTCGGATGAAAACGGGGACAAGGCGTCGAGGCAAGTGCCCAAGCGCTGCAAAGCGAGCCCGGCCGCTGCGCTGCTGTCTCCTGCGCTCCAGCGCTCCCACGCCTGCTGGGCCGCATTGAGCGCAGCAAGTGCTTGGTGCAGACTAAGCGCATCCCTCTGCCCCAACGGCTCCTGCTCTGGCAGCGCACCAGCGGCTGGCCGCTGCCAAGCATAAGTCTGCCAAATTGCGCTGAAATACGCCCAGTCTGGCCGCTGCCGATCAAGCGGCACGCGAGCGATCAGATACAAGAGTTCATGGGTGGGCCGCGCCCATTGCTCGACACGGCCCGATTCCATGGCCTTGTACTGTGACAGGACGCCGGCCACAGCCCGCTTGAGGTAGACGCTGTCGGTCAGGCCCTCACCGCTCAGGGCTTCGAAACAGGCCGCAGCGGCGAGCCAGTATTGCTGCGCCTCGGCTCCAGTGGCTGCGCGCGCCAAGCCCCCGGCCAGCGGCACCAAAGCGGCTGCGGCAAGCGGGTCTCGGTTTTTGACCACCGCCAACACATGGCGCTCGATCCGGGTGCGCAGCGCCGGCTCTGGGTTCAGTGGGGCTGGCGCTTGGTCGGGCACGGGTGCATGGCGCGGCTCGCAGTCCCATAAATCGGCCGGATGGATGCGCACCGCACCGGCCAACTGCTGCCAAGCCAGGTAGGTGGGAAACAGGGCATCGGACGAGACCGGGCGCTGGCGCAACTCCCGCCAGAGGCAGTCTCGCAATACCCGACAGCCGGCGCTTACGGCTGCCGCCGCCTCGGCAGTGGCCAGCGCGGGCTTTAGTGTCAGTTGCCTGACCGCCGACTCGAGGGCACGCAAGGTTCGCGCCGCAGCGCTCAGCTCCACCAATTCAAGCGCACCCACCGCCTGGTGCAACTGTTGGCCCAGCAGGCGCAGCTCGCTGCTGTCGACCTCGGCCAAATCGCCGCCCCGTGCCGCAGCGTTGTCGGACACAAAGCGCTGCAGCGTGGCGTCGGCGGCTTCAAGGCACTGGTGCAGTTCCTCAAAGACCCAACTCAAAGGGCCGCTGTCGCTCGCGGGAACAGGGGCGAAGGCTGGCGGCGCAGCACCGTTGGGGGCGTTCATGGCGGGTATCACGCCTAGGCAATCGTAAAGCGGGCCACCGACATGCGCAGCTCGTTGGCCAACTGAGTCAACTCGCGCAATTGCTGCACCGTGGCACGGGTGCCTTCACCGGTTTGCTCGGTGACGACAAAAATGCGCTGAATCTGGTTCGCCGTTTGCCCTGCCAGCTCGGCCTCATGGGTCGCCGAGGTGGCGATTTGCACAATCAAGTCGGCCACCTGGAACGACAAGCGGTCGATTTCTGCCAGCGCCGCACCGGCGTTGTCAGAGCGCCGCGTGCCTTCGACCACCTCGCGGGTGGAGCGCTCCATGGCCAGCACGGTGTCTTGGGTGTCGGTCTGAATGGCGCGCACCCGGGCCGTGATCTGGCGCGTCGCTTCGGCGCTGCGCTCGGCCAGCCGTTGCACCTCTTCGGCCACCACCGAAAAGCCGCGCCCGGCCTCGCCCGCTGCGGCGGCTTGGATGGTGGCGTTGAGCGCCAGCACCTGCGTTTGTTCGGCCAGGTCATCGATGAACTCGGTGATTTCGCCAATCTCTTGCGAGGACTCGCCCAGGCGCTTGATGCGTTTGGCCGTCTCTTGCATCTGGTGGCGAATGCGGTTCATGCCCTCGATGGCCTCATGCACCGCACGCGACCCGGTTTCGGCCGCCACGCGGGATTGGCGCGCCGCGCTGGCCGCACCCTGGGCCTGTTGCGACACGTGGCTGATGCGGGCAGCAATGTCGAGCACCGATTGCGAGGTTTGTCGAATCTCGTGCAGCTGCTCGGTCGAAGCGGCCAGCAGCTTGATGGAGGTGTCTTCAGCCCGCTCGGTGGTTTCGCCCACCCGCAGGGTGGTGATTTGCACCTGCTGCACCAAACTGCGCAGCTCTTCGACGGTGTAGTTGACCGAATCGGCAATGGCCCCGGTCACGTCTTCGCTCACCGTGGCTTGCTGCGTCAGATCGCCCTCGGCCACCAGCTGCAGTTCGTTCATCAGTCGCAGAATGGCGGCTTGTGCCGCATCGTTGATGCGCCGCGCTTCCAGCTCTTGGGCGCGCGCCAGCGCCTCGGATTGCACCAAGGCCTGCTGTTGCGCCACGGCAGCCCGTTGCAGCTGAGCCAGCATGACCAGTGCGCACAGCACCGCCGCGAAACCAAAGCCAGCCGCCACCACGCCCCAAGCCCCTATGGGCAAATTGTGCGGCACCGCCCACTCGGGATTGAACCAGCCCTGCATCGCCGCCAGCACCATCAGCATCAGGGACAGCAACAAACTGACCCACCAGTGACTCGCGCCCCACCAAGACAGGTCCTCCGTCGCGATTCCCTCTGCAGGTTCCTCGCCGGGCTTTACATCGTGCACAACGACAGCAGCCGCCGCCTCGGCCGGCGTGCTGTCGACCTTGGCAGGGAATAAACGACGCAACACAGCAAACATGGGCGACCTCAGGTGAGCAGCGGCACAGCAGGCACGGCAGGCACAGAACGGGAAAATCCGGGCATAAGCAAATTTTGGAACACCGCTGACGCGCAAAGCGCATGCAAATCCAGCTCCAGCCACTGCTCGCCTTGGGCATCGCGAGCAAGGCGACTGATCCCAGACAAGTAGCGGCCCTGGGCGGACTCGAACTCCAAATCATTTTCGTGGCGCAAACCGTACAGCCGATCGACGCACAGCGCCGCATGGACGCCCATGGCAGGGTTGAAGCCCACCCAATAGGCGCCTGCCTGCTCAAAGGGCGTGGGTGCTTGGGGGGCGCAATCGAGCAGCCGCACCCAATCAAAAATCAGGCACATGGTGCCACGCATATCGGCCACGCCAACCACCCAAGGCTGGCAGTGCGGCAGCCGCTGCAACGGCGTCGGAGCAAAAATTTCACCCGCTTGTGAAAGCGGCAACAAAGCGCGCACACCCTGAAAAGCCAGCGCCAGCCACCCCGCCTGCTGGGGCCGTTGAGCAGACTCGGCCAGCTTGCGGGCCAGCTCGGCCTCGAAAGACTGCAGCGAGGGGCGCTTGGAAGGATTCATGGGAAGGATCTGGCTGCGCCTTTAGGCCAGCGACTGGATGCGGGCCAACAGCAACTGGGTATCAACCGGCTTGGTGAAATAGTCGAGCGCGCCTTGGCGCAAGCCCCATGCCCGGTCCGACTCCAGGTTTTTGCTGGAACAGATAAACACCGGAACCTTGCCGTACTGCGGGTGGCGTGCCAAGTTGCGCGTGAGGGAAAAGCCGTTGGTGCCGGGCATCACCACGTCCATCAAAATCAGGTCCGGCAAGAGCTTGCCCAGCTCTTGCATCGCTTCATCGGCATTTTGCGCCGTGCGCACCCGGTAGCCACTGCGCCAAAGGAATTTGCACATATGGAGCAATTCGGTGCGCGAATCGTCAATCAGAAGGATGTTTCGAACCATGGCACAGACAAGAAGGTCAGGAAGCGGTTGGCAAAAACGCCGCATGTTGCTGCACGGCCTGCAGCAACTGCTTGCGGTCAAAGGGTTTGCCCAAGTGGTCGTGGGCACCCGCCAAGCGACCGCGGGCCAAGTCAAAGACACCGTCTTTGGATGACAGCATCAGCACCGGTACGTGGGCAAAGCGGGGATTGCGCCGAATGATGGCGCAAGTTTGATAACCGTCGAGGCGCGGCATCAGGATGTCGCAAAACACCAGGTCGGGCATGAAATCGTGCAACAAGGCCAGCGCCTGGTAGCCGTCTTCGGCCAGCAACACCTCGTGGCCGCCTTCGCGCAAAAACCGTTCGGCGCAGTGGCGCACAGTTTGGCTGTCATCGACCACCAGCACTTTGCAAGATCTTTTGAAGGTTTCCAGCATGACACGTCTTGGTGGTTCGGCCTAGGCACCCAACTGGCTCAAGAGCGGCCGCACAGCCATCACAAAGCCACCATTTCAAAGTCGTCCTTGCGCCCGCCACACTCGGGGCAGGTCCAGTTCATGGGCACATCTTCCCAGCGCGTGCCGGGGGCCAAGCCGTGCTCGGGCGCACCCGCCGCCTCGTCGTAAACCCAGCCGCAGATCAGGCACATCCAAGTTTTGTGAGCGCTCATGATTTAAAAGTGCTTGACATAGAATGCACTCATTGTATCCAGCCCCACCGGCTTTTCTAGGTCTAGGCCGCCAGCGACCCAGCCGCCTTGCATGAGTTCCGTTTTGTCCTCCTCCTCGCCCTCTTCCCCGCCCGCCGAGGCCGCTGCCGAATCCAGCCCGCCTTGCGTGCTCACGTTCAACGCCAACGACCCCAGCGGCGCCGGTGGCTTGTCGGCTGACATCACCGCCATGTCCAGCGCCTCCTGCCACGTGCTGGCGGTGGCCACCGGCTGCTACGTGCGCGACACCCGCACCATCCACCAGCACGTGGCGCTCGACGACGAGCTGATCGACGACCAGGCCCGCTGCGTGCTCGAAGACATCACGCCGCTAGCAATCAAGGTCGGCTTTGTGGGCAACGCCGACAACCTGGCCACAGTGGCTGGCCTGCTGAGCGATTACGCCCACATTCCGGTGGTGTGCTACCTGCCCGACCTCACCTGGCTCGACGAGGTGGAGCGCGAGAACTACCTCGATGCGCTGGCCGAACTGGTGCTGCCGCAAACCAGCGTGCTGGTGGGCAACCACCACACCCTGAGCCGCTGGCTGCTGCCCGACTGGTCTGATGACCGAGGCCCGAATGCGCGCGAGATCGCCGCCGCCGCGGCCGAGCACGGCGTGCCCTTTACCTTGGCCACCGGCTTCAACACCCCCGACCAGCACCTCGAAAGCCACTTGGCCTCTCCCGAGACGCTGCTGGCCAGCGCCCGCTTCGAGCGCTTCGAAGCCACCTTCAGCGGCGCGGGCGACACCCTGTCGGCGGTGCTGTGCGCCCTGCTGGCAAGCGAGACCGACCTGCAAGCCGCCTGCGCCGAGGCCTTGGGCTACCTCGACCAGTGCCTGGCAGCCGGTTTTCAGCCTGGCATGGGCCACGCCGTGCCGAACCGACTGTTTTGGGCTCTAGATGAAGATGCGCCCCCCGACAACGAAGCCGACCCCGACGATTCGACCCCTCCGGCGCAACAGCTCGAAGGCTTTCCCACCCCATCCCGCACCCACTAATCCAGCCCTGCCCCGACCATGACCGACCGCAACCTCGCCCTGCTGCAACGCGCCCGCCAGCTCATCCCTGGCGGCGTCAACTCGCCCGTGCGCGCTTTCAAGGCCGTGGGCGGCACGCCGCGCTTTGTGCAACGCGCCCAAGGCGCCTACTTTTGGGACGCCAACGGCCAGCGCTACATCGACTACATCGGCTCCTGGGGCCCCATGATCTTGGGCCACGGGCACCCGGCGGTGCTGGAAGCGGTGCAGCGCGCCGCCCTCGACGGCTTTAGCTTTGGCGCCCCGACCGAGCGCGAAATCGAGCTGGCCGAAGAAATCGTCAAGCTGCTGCCCAGCATCGAGATGCTGCGGCTGGTGAGCTCGGGCACCGAAGCCGGCATGAGCACCATCCGGCTGGCGCGCGGGGCAACCGGGCGCAGCAAGATCATCAAGTTTGAAGGCTGCTACCACGGCCACGCCGACGCGCTGCTGGTCAAGGCCGGCTCGGGCCTAGCCACCTTTGGCCACCCCACCAGCGCCGGGGTGCCGCCCGAGGTGGTGCAGCACACGCTGGTGCTCGAATACAACAATGTGCCCCAGCTCGAAGCCGCTTTTGCCGAACACGGCCCCGCCATCGCCTGCCTGATGATCGAGCCCATTGCTGGCAACATGAACTTCGTGCGCGCCAGCGTGCCCTTCATGCGCCGCTGTCGCGAGCTGTGCAGCCAGCACGGCGCGCTGCTGGCCTTCGATGAGGTGATGAGCGGCTTTCGCGTTGCGCTCGGCGGCGCGCAGAGCCTGTATGCGCAGCACATCCCCGGCTTCGAGCCCGACCTCACGGTGCTGGGCAAGGTGATCGGTGGCGGCATGCCGCTGGCCGCTTTCGGCGGCAAACGCGCCGTGATGGAGCAACTGGCCCCGCTGGGCGCGGTCTATCAGGCCGGCACCCTGAGCGGCAACCCCGTGGCCACCGCCTGCGGCTTGGCTACGCTCAAAGAGCTCCAGCGCCCCGGCTTTTTCGAGGCCCTGGGGGCGCGCACGCGCAGCCTGGTGCAGGGCCTGAGCGCAGCCGCCAACGCGGCCGGCGTGCCCTTTTGCACCGACAGCGAAGGCGGCATGTTTGGCTTCTTTTTGCTCGACCAGTTGCCGCAAAACTACGCCACCGTGCTGCGCACCGACAGCGCAAGCTTTAACCACTTCTTTCACGCCATGCTCGATCGCGGCGTCTATTTCGCCCCGGCGCTGTACGAAGCCGGCTTCGTCAGCGCCGCCCACACCGAGGCCGATGTGCAGGCCACGGTGGACGCGGCGCGGGCGGTGTGGGCGGGCGCGCACACGCCTTCGTAAAGCCCTTGCAGCCAGAACTGCGCTCGAATTTTTCGGGTGCTATGGCTGCGCAATCAAGCGCTCGATGGCCGCGCGGTAAGCGGACCCATCTGCGCGCTTGGCCACGGCCAGCACGAGCAAGACCAAGACCTCATCCTCAACCCGATAGACCAGTCGGTAGCCCTGCTTGAGGAGTTTGATCTTGTAGCAGTTGCGCAAATCGCGATGCAGCTCGGCACCCGGCACATGGGGCTGCTCCAGGCGCTTGGCCAGCAGTTTTTTGAGGACGGTTTTGACACTGCCGTCCAGCGCATTCCATTCTTCCAGAGCGGCCGGCAGGAATTTGAGCCGGTATCTTCTTTGCTTGGCTACAGCCTCAGAGCTGCTCAAGATCGACCTCGACCGCGCTGTCGATCAGCGTCAGGCGCTGGCGGGCCAGACTCACCAACTCACGCTCGCCCAGCTCTTCGACCAGTGCCTCAAAGAGCTTGGGGGTGATCATGTAGAAAGCCGGGCGGTTGTGGTTGAGCACGGCCACGGGCTTCTCACCAGCCGTGCGCAGCACCTGTGCCGGGTTGCGTTTGAACTCCGACATGCTGATGGAATGGTCGGCGTAGATCGAATCCATGATCCGCTCCTCTAATGAATGGCTACAAATATAGCACCCAATTCAGCGCCGCTTTAAGCGCTCCCCTCACCCCAACAAACGCGCCAGCAGCGCCCCCTCAGTTGGCTGCCCAATCCCCAGCGGCACGTACACGTGCAGCGGGTTGCCGGGGGCCATTTGCAGCGGCGTGCCGTCCAGGCCCTGCATGGCCTCCAGGGTGATGATGCGGTTGCCGCCGGGGTGGATGACTTCGATCTGGTCGCCCACGGCGAAGCGGTTTTTGGTCTCGACTTCGGCCCAGCCGTCGGCGCGCAGGCCGCGCACCTCGCCCACGTAGTGGCTGCGTTGCAGTTGCGAGTGGCCGCTGAGGTAGTTTTGGTAGTCCTGCGCCGGGCGGCGCTCCAGCAGGCCGCCGGTGTAGCCGCGGTTGGCCAGCCCTTCGAGTTCGAGCAGCAGTTGCGGGTCAAACGGCCGGCCGGCCAGCGCGTCGTCGATGGCGCGCCGATACACCTGCGCCGTGCGCGCCACGTAGTACAGGCTCTTGGTGCGGCCCTCGATCTTGAGCGAATCGACACCGATGCGGCACAGCCGCTCGATGTGCTCGACGGCGCGCAAGTCTTTGCTGTTCATAATGTAGGTGCCGTGCTCGTCTTCCATGATCGGCATCAGCTCGCCGGGGCGGGCCTTTTCTTCGAGCAGATAAACGCGCTCGGCGGCCGGGTGGCGCGCGCCGCTGCCGCAGGTGGAGAAGGCGCCCTCGGCCTCGGTGCGGGCTTGGGCAAAGTCGAAATCGGCCTCCAGCCGCTGCACCGGCACCGCTTCGCCGGTGACCGGATCGACCTCGGCGGCCTGGGTGCCGTACTCCCAGCGGCAGGCGTTGGTGCAGGTGCCCTGGTTGGGGTCGCGCCGGTTGAAGTAGCCGCTCAACAGGCAGCGCCCGGAGTAGGCGATGCACAGGGCGCCGTGCACAAAAACTTCGAGTTCGATCTCGGGGCATTCGTTGCGGATGGCCTCCACTTCGTCGAGACTGAGCTCGCGCGACAAGATGATGCGCCGCACCCCGACGCGGTGCCAGAACTTGACCGCCGCCCAGTTGGTGGTGTTGGCCTGCACCGAGAGGTGGATCGGCACCTCGGGCCACTTCTCGCGCACCTGCATGATCAGGCCGGCGTCGGCCATGATGAGCGCATCCGGCTTGAGCTCGATGATCGGCTCGATGTCGCGCAGGTAGGTGCGCACCTTGTCGTTGTGGGCGATCAGGTTGCTGGTGACGAACAATTTTTTGCCGCGCGCACGCGCCTCGGCCATGCCCTGGGCGAGTTGTTCGAGGCGGAATTCGTTGTTGCGCGCGCGCAGCGAGTAGCGCGGCTGGCCGGCATAGACGGCGTCGGCGCCGAAGTCGTAGGCGGCGCGCAGCTTGTCGAGCGAGCCAGCCGGCAGCAGCAGTTCAGGGGCTTTGAGGGTCATGGGGCGTATTTTCGGCGTTTTTGCTATTCCCTGGTGCGCGCCCGGCCCCGGCCCCTGCCCCGCCCTACCCGGCCCCCTCAAGCTGCAAGGCCGCCAGTTCCTCGTCCGTGAACACGCGCGAGCGGGTGTGAAAGGCGCGCCCCAGCGGCCCTTCGAGCGAGAAGGTGCCGCCAGTGCCCTCGATCACGTCAATGATCAGTTGCGTGTGCTTCCAAGTCTGGTACTGTGCCGTGCCGATGTAGAACGGGCAGCCGCCGATCTGACCCAGATAGACGTCGCCGCCGCCGATCGTCAGCTCGCCCAGCAGGTAGCAGTTGGCGGCGCTGTTGTCGCAGCAGCCGCCAGACTGGTGAAACATCAGCCCCGGCCCGTGCAGGCCTTTTAGCTGCTCGATCAGTTCCAGCGCCGCCGGGGTGGCGACGACTTTCTCGACCGTGGCGGCTTGGCGCATCAGAAAAACCCCAGCTTGTTTTCGCTGTAGCTCACCAGCAGGTTCTTGGTCTGCTGGTAGTGGCCCAGCATGGCTTTGTGGTTTTCGCGCCCGATACCGGACTCTTTGTAGCCGCCAAAGGCTGCGTGCGCCGGGTAGGCGTGGTAGCAGTTGGTCCAGACCCGGCCGGCCTTGATGGCGCGGCCCATGCGGTAGGCCACGTTGCCGTTGCGGCTCCAGACCCCGGCCCCAAGGCCGTACAGGGTGTCGTTGGCAATGGCCAGCGCCTCGGCTTCGTCTTTGAAGGTGGTCACGGCCAGCACCGGGCCAAAAATTTCTTCCTGGAAAATGCGCATCTTGTTGTGGCCCTTGAACAGCGTGGGCTGCACGTAGTAGCCGCCGGCCAGATCGCCGCTCATTTGCGCCTGCGCGCCGCCGATCAGCACCTGCGCGCCCTCTTGCCGCCCCAGATCGAGGTAGCTGGTGATCTTGGTCAGTTGCTCTTTGGAGGCTTGCGCGCCCAGCATGGTCTCGGTATCGAGCGGGTTGCCCTGCTTGATCGCCGCCACACGCGCCAGGCAGCGCGCCATAAAGGCGTCGTAGATCGATTCGTGGATCAGCGCGCGCGAGGGGCAGGTGCAAACCTCGCCCTGGTTGAAGGCAAACAGCACCAGCCCTTCGATCGCCTTGTCGAGAAACGCATCGTCCTTGTCCATCACGTCGGCAAAGAAGATGTTGGGCGATTTGCCCCCGAGTTCGAGCGTGGCCGGAATCAGGTTGTTGGCCGCCGCCTGCGCGATCACGCGCCCGGTGCTGGTCGATCCGGTGAAGGCGATTTTGGCGATGCGCTTGCTCTGCGCCAGCGGCAGGCCGGCCTCGCGCCCATAGCCGTTGACGATGTTGAGCACGCCCGGCGGCAGCAGGTCGGCGATCAGCTCGATCAAAATCAGCAGGCTGATGGGGGTGGACTCGGCCGGCTTCAAGACGATGCAGTTGCCAGCGCCCAAGGCCGGCGGAATTTTCCAAGCGGCCATGAGGATGGGGAAGTTCCAGGGAATGATCTGCCCCACCACGCCCAGCGGCTCGTGGATGTGGTAGGCGACCGTGTTCTCGTCAATCTCGCTGATGCCGCCTTCTTGCGCCCGGATGCAGCCGGCGAAATAGCGAAAGTGGTCGATCGCCAGCGGGATGTCGGCGTTGAGCGTTTCGCGGATCGGCTTGCCGTTATCCACCGTTTCGGCGTAGGCCAACAGCTCCAGGTTTTGCTCGATGCGGTCGGCGATTTTGAGCAACACGTTGGAGCGCTCCGTTGCCGACGTGCGGCCCCAGGCGTCGGCGGCGGCGTGGGCGGCGTCTAGTGCCAATTCCACGTCTTCGGCGGTGGAGCGGGCGGCTCGTGTATAGACCTTGCCATTGATGGGCGAAATCACGTCGAAGTACTGGCCCTTGACCGGGGCGACCCATTGGCCGCCGATGAAGTTGTGGTACTGCGGCTTGTAAACAATCTTGGCACCTGCGGTGCCGGGGGCTGTGTAGATCATGCTGTCTTCCTCTGATTGGTGGTTGCAAACAATGCCGATGCGGCACCTATCTCTTAACAAGTTCCGTGCCAACCCAGTTGATAATCTCAAGCCATTGATTAAATTGCATATCAACGCCTACACCCAAGTCCAGAATGCGTCCGACAGCAGTTGAAAAACGCGACACTTGTCACAAAATTGGACAGTTGCAAGGGGGCAGTTGGATAAGCCTTGCGCCCACATGGGCTTGTGCCTATACTGGCTCCAGAGCCCGCTCAAGGGCCTAGGAGACAGACCCCATGCCCGCATCCCAGCCCGACTGGCCCCTGCGCAAAATCCGGCAACATTTGCTCGATCACGGTTGCTGCCCTCCCGGCGCCCTGAAAGAGGGCTTGGCGCGCTCGTGGCAACGCAGTCTGGCCGCAGGTCTCACGCCGCTGGCTTCATGCAAGCGCACCGATCATTTGGGCGAGGTGCAGTTGCGCCACCTGCGCGCCAGCCAGCACGCGCTGCTGGCGCACTCGCTGCCGGTGATGGAATACCTGTTCGAGCAAGTGCGCCCCGTGCCCAGCATGGTGATCTTGGCCGACTCGGGCGGCACCTTGCTGCACACCTTGGGCGAGGGGCAGTTTTTGGGCAAGGCCGAGCGCGTGGCGCTCTCAGCCGGGGCCACCTGGCACGAAGCACAGCGCGGCACCAACGCCATCGGCACCGCCTTGGCCGAAGCGGCCGCGGTCGAAATCAACGGCGCCGAACACTACCTGGATCGCAACAGCTTTTTGACCTGCGCGGCGGCGCCGATTTTTTCTGGCACCGGGCAGTTGCTGGGGGTGCTCGACATGTCGGCCGAGCGCGGGCATTGGAACCCCTACAGCCTGGGGCTGGTCAACACCGCCGCCCGCAGCATAGAAAACCGCCTGCTCTGCGCCCAGCACAAGGAGCGGACGCGGCTGCACCTGCACCCACGCGCCGAGGGCATCGGCTCCTTGGGCGAGGGCATCGTGATCGTCTCCGACGACGGCTGGCTGATCGCCGCCAACCGCAGCGCCCGCGAGTGGCTGCGTCAAGGCAACGCACCCTTGGGCGCCCTGCGGCTGGAGCAGTTTGTGCCCCACAGCCTAGAGCAACTGCACGCCCTGCAACGCCGCCACCCGCAGCAGCCGCTGGCGCTCACTTTGCACGATGGCCGCAGCCTGTTTGCCCAATTGCACTCCGAGCCGGCCGTTGTGCACCTGTTGCCTGCGTCTGCGCAGCCTGCCCCAAGCGCAGCGCCTGGCCCTGCCACGGCCCTGCCCGCAGCGCCCCTGCCCGCCACCGCCCACGACGCGCTGGCCCGGCTCGACAGCGGCGATGCGCGCTGGCGCTTGGCTTGCGCCAAGGTGCGCCGCATCCTCGACAAACCGATCGCCCTGCTCATCCAAGGCGAATCCGGCGTCGGCAAAGAGTGGCTGGCGCGCGCCGCCCACGCCAGCGGGCCCCGGCGCACGCAGCCGTTCGTGGCCCTCAACTGCGCCGCCCTGCCCGAAGGCTTGATTGAAGCCGAACTGTTTGGCCACGCCCCCGGCGCTTTCACTGGTGCCAAGCGCGAGGGACGCACCGGCCTGCTGCGCCAAGCCCACGGCGGCACCCTGCTGCTGGATGAAATCGGCGACATGCCGCTTGCCGCCCAAACCCGGCTGCTGCGCGTGCTGCAAGAGCGCGAAGTCACGCCACTGGGCACTCACAAGGCCGAGCCGCTGGATTTTTTCCTGATCTGCGCCAGCCACCGCCCGCTGCGCCAGGAGGTTGAGGCCGGGCGCTTTCGCGCCGATCTGTACTGGCGCATCAATGGCCTCACGGTCGAGCTGCCGCCACTGCGCCAGCGCAGCGATTTCGAGGCCCTCACCGCCAGCCTGCTGCAAAGCATCGAGCCCGGGCGCGGCTTGGCGATTAGCCCCGACCTGCTGCACAGCCTCAAGCGCTACCACTGGCCCGGCAACCTGCGCCAGTGCGCCAGCGTGCTGCGCACCGCCTGCGCCATGCTGGAGCCGCACGAGCGCGTGCTCGACTGGCCGCACTTGGCCGATGACATCCGCGCCGAACTGCAAGCAACCAGCCCCGGCAGTGCCGCAACCGGAACCACCGCCCCTGCGGCAGCTTCGACCCAAGCCACCCCATCTGCCCCGCAGCCCCCGGCTTCACTGGCCACGGCCATGCCCCACAGCCTGATCCAGATCGAACAAGCTGCCGTGCAACAAGCCCTGCTCGGCAGCCGGGGCAACGTCTCGCAAGCGGCGCGCACCCTGGGCATCAGCCGCCAGACCTTGTATCGCAAGTTGCAGGGGCTGGGGGGCTAGGCGGTCACCCGGCGCTGGGCTGGGCCTCAAGCCGTTGGGCCTGCTGGCGAACGCCCTCGAAGATGGCCTCGGCCACGTCTGGCGGGAAGTTGACGGGCAGCTGTTGCATCACGGCGGCCAGGGCCGGCTCCACCTTGGCGAGCAGCTCGCCAATGATGTCCTCGGCGTTCTGTCCCCAGCCGCACTTGGCCGCCGTGGCGTTGAAGTGGCGCCGCATGATGGTCGCCAGCTCGTAGTGCCGGTTCTTGCCAATCACCGCCATGGCCATCTTGGCGCTGCGCCACGCCAGCCGGTTCTTTCCGGTGCCGATGATGGGCCAAGCCGAGAGCACGTCGTACAGAGGAGTCAAGGCATAGGTGCCGCCCGCCAGCAGCCGGATACTGAAATTTTTGGCGTGGCCGTCCGTGGCGGCCAGCAAGCAGAAGGCCACTTGGCTGGCCAAGAGCGTGCGCAGATCGGCGCGCGCGTTTTGGGAGCCGGCCAGCACCCGGGCCAATGGCTCGATGCCCGGGCCACCGTCGGCCTCGTATTTTTTGGCTGGGCTCACGCCCAGGGCCTGGCAGAAGTCCTCTTGGGGCAGGCGAAGAATCCACGTGCCCGAGGGGTGCCGTCGGCGGTCGAAGCGTTCGACCACCAGCACCGGCGTGTGGTCGGCGAAAGTCACGATGTCGGCCTGCGCCACCTCCAAGCCCAATTCGCCCATGAACTTCAGACACAGCCACTCGTTGTAAACAGAGGTGCGCATATCTGCCTGCATATTGCCCACAAGGCCCAAAGGCAGCTTGATGATGTGCGTGGTAGGCGTGGCACCCAGCGGCCGCAGCCACTTGCCGTCGTGGTGCAGCAAGGCGGTTTTTTCCTGGGCACCGGCAATCGAGATGCGAAAATCCTGCTCCTTGCCCGAACCGGCAAACGGGCCGCTGGCAACGGCGCTGCGCAGCAAGGCGGCCACGGCCTCATCGTCCAAGGCTTCGCCTTCGATGCGGTCGAAGCCGACCGGTGCCTCATCGAGAGGCAGGAGCTGAACTGCCCCCACGCAATCGCGGCCTATGGCAGCCAGCAGGTCAAAGGTGTTTTCAGATCCCGCTGCATAGCGTTGCGCCAAGCGCCTGCGGATGGTGCCACTGTCGGGCAGCAGGTTGGCAAAGTAGTGCTCGACCCGGTCACCCCGCAGGGGCTCCTTGCCCACCAAGGGCAGCGGCAAGGACAAGGACAGTGGCCGCGCAGAGCGCGAGGCCAGCCAGCGGGGCTCGTAGCTCAACTCCATCGGGCGTCGAGTGGCCGGTGTCCAGCGGCCCACCAACTCCCCGTTAGCCCAGATAGACAGCGGCCGGGCGCTCAAGCGGCGACCCATGGCTCACCACTCCCCGGCCTGAACCTCAGGGGCCTCGCACGCCCTCGCGTGCGGCTGCACGCTCAGCTGCAGGCCCAACTGGGCGCACAGCGCCATGAGCTGGTCCACGCTCAATGTGCCTGGAGCCCGCTCCAGCTCAGACACGCGCCTTTGGCTCAACCCAAGGCGCTCGCCGAGCTGGGCCTGTGTGAGCTTGAGGCTTTTGCGCGCGCCTTGCAAGACCGCACCCAACTGAGTGGGCGTGACCAGCGGCTGGATTCGATGGGACATGGTTTACTGCCTATTTCAGTAAACGCATTTTAGCTGCGTGACAGCTAAAAGTCAAATGGCGGCGGCATGATTCACGCGACAACTATCTTGACATGCGCCGGACAGCTACCAAGCAAGCCTGTGTTTTTTGTAGCGGGCTCATTGCTGACGCGGTTTTCTATAGAGATGCGTGATTTTCTATAGATTGGGGCCTTGACGCAACTTTTTTTATAGCGCAGCAGCCGCCAAGGTTAGCCCATCCCTAGCCAAACCAAAAAAAACGGCCCCGCAGGGCCGTCGCAAACATTTTTACCTCTGCGCCGCAGCGCAGCAGGCGCGGGCCAGGCGCGCCTCCAAGCGCGCCGCTGGCCTCTAGTCTCGCCTCAGGCCGCCACCTCCTTGGCGGTTTCGGCGTATTCGGCGATCTGGTCGAAGTTGAGGTATTTGTAGATCGCCGCGCCGTCTTGGTTCACCACGCCCATGGCTGCGTGGTATTCGGCCACGGTGGGGATGCGGCCCAGCTTGGAGGCGATGGCCGCCAGCTCGGCCGAGGCCAGGAACACGTTGGTGTTCTTGCCGAGGCGGTTCGGGAAGTTGCGCGTGCTGGTCGAGATCACGGTCGCGCCTTCGCGCACCTGCGCCTGGTTGCCCATGCACAGGCTGCAACCGGGCATTTCGGTGCGGGCACCGGCGGCGCCGAAGTTGGCGTAGTGGCCCTCTTTCATCAGCTCGCTGGCGTCCATCTTGGTCGGCGGCGCCACCCAGAGCTTGACCGGGATGTCGCGCTGGCCACCGAGCAGCTTGGCGGCGGCGCGGAAGTGCCCGATGTTGGTCATGCACGAGCCGATGAAGGCTTCGTCGATGTGGGTGCCGGCCACGTCGGAGAGCACTTTGGCGTCGTCCGGGTCGTTCGGGCAGCACAGGATGGGCTCTTTGATTTCGGCCAGGTCGATCTCGATCACGGCGGCGTATTCGGCGTTGGCGTCGGCCTGCAGCAGCTTGGGCTGCTCCAGCCACTGCTGCACTTTCTCGATGCGGCGCGCCAGCGTTTTCGCGTCTTGGTAGCCGTCGGCGATCATGTTCTTCATCAGCACGACGTTGCTGTTGAGGTATTCGATCACCGGCTCGGGGTTGAGCTGGATGGTGCAGCCCGCCGCCGAGCGCTCGGCCGAGGCGTCGGAGAGCTCAAAGGCTTGCTCCACTTTGAGGTCGGGCAAGCCTTCGATCTCCAAAATGCGGCCCGAGAAGATGTTTTTCTTGCCCGACTTGGCCACCGTGAGCAGGCCGGCCTTGATGGCGTACAGCGGAATGGCGTGCACCAAGTCGCGCAGCGTCACGCCCGGTTGCATCTGGCCTTTGAAGCGCACCAGCACCGATTCGGGCATGTCCAGCGGCATCACGCCGGTGGCGGCCCCGAAGGCCACCAAGCCGGAGCCGGCCGGAAAGCTGATGCCGATCGGAAAGCGCGTGTGCGAGTCGCCGCCGGTGCCCACGGTGTCGGGCAGCAGCAGGCGGTTCAGCCACGAGTGGATCACGCCGTCGCCGGGGCGCAGCGCCACGCCGCCGCGGCTGCTGATGAAGGGCGGCAGCTCGCGGTGCATCTTGGCATCGACCGGTTTCGGGTAGGCCGCGGTGTGGCAAAAGCTCTGCATCACCAAGTCGGCCGAGAAGCCCAGGCAGGCCAGGTCTTTGAGCTCGTCGCGCGTCATGGGGCCGGTGGTGTCTTGGCTGCCGACGGTCGTCATGCGCGGCTCGCAGTAGGTGCCGGGGCGCACGCCTTGTCCTTCGGGCAGGCCCACGGCACGGCCCACCATTTTTTGCGCCAGCGTAAAGCCCGCTTGGGTGGCCCTGGGGGCGGCGGGCAGGCGGAACTGCGTGGAGGCCGGCAGGCCTAGGAAGTCGCGCGCCTTGGCGGTGAGCGAGCGCCCGATGATCAGGTTGATGCGCCCGCCGGCGCGCACTTCGTCGAGCAGCACCTCGCTCTTGAGCTCAAAGGTGGTGACGGTGGCGCCGCCCTTGAGGATCTTGCCCTCGTAGGGCAGGATGTCGATCACGTCGCCCATTTCGAGCGCGTTCACATCGACTTCGATCGGCAGCGAGCCCGAATCTTCTTGGGTGTTGAAGAAGATCGGGGCGATCTTGCCACCCAGCGTCACGCCGCCAAAGCGCTTGTTGGGCACGAAGGGAATGTCTTGCCCGGTGGCCCAGACCACCGAGTTGGTGGCCGATTTGCGGCTGGAGCCGGTGCCCACCACATCGCCCACGTAGGCCACCAAGTGGCCCTTCTTCTTCAGGTCTTCGATGAACTGCATCGGGCCGCGCTTGCCGTCTTCCTCGGGCCTGAAGGCCGCATCGGGGCGGGTGTTTTTGAGCATCGCCAGGTAGTGCAGCGGGATGTCGGGGCGGCTCCAGGCGTCGGGCGCGGGCGAGAGGTCGTCGGTGTTGGTCTCGCCGGGCACCTTGAACACGGTCACGGTGATCTGCTGCGGCACTTCGGGGCGGCTGGTGAACCACTCGGCTGCGGCCCAGCTTTGCATCACCTCTTGCGCCTGGGGGTTGCCGGCCTTGGCCTTGGTGGCGACGTCGTTGAAGAAGTCGAACATCAGCAGGGTTTTCTTCAGCGCGGCGGCGGCCACGCCCGCCACTTCGGGGTCGTCGAGCAGGTCGATCAGGGGGTGCACGTTGTAGCCGCCGACCATGGTGCCCAGCAGCTCGGTGGCGCGGGCCTTGGAGAGCAGCCCGACGGCGATGTCGCCATGCGCCACGGCAGCCAGGAAGCTGGCCTTGACCTTGGCCGCGTCGTCAACACCGGGGGGCACGCGGTGCGTGAGCAGGTCGAGCAAAAAATCGGCTTCGCCGGCGGGCGGGTTTTTGATGAGCTCGATCAGCTCGGACACCTGCTTGGCATCCAGCGGCAGCGGCGGAATGCCGAGTGCGGCGCGCTCGGCGGCGTGTTGGCGGTAGGCTTGCAACATGATTATCACTCCAGAAAAAAAGGTTTAGTTAGCGGGTGGCCGCTGGGCCACATCGAACAGGCTGGGGCCGGGGTTGCGCTGCATGGCGGCGGCCACGGCCTGCTGCACCGCGTTGGCGCAGTCGTCGAGCAGGCGCCGGCCTTGGCGCTGATTCAGCAAAATGGATTTGTTGGCGAGCTGCAGCCAAACCACGCCCTGGGCCCGGTCTTCGAGCCGGATGGCACCGGTGCTGGTTTCCACCGGGCGCAGGCGGTAGCGCTGCCGCTCGGTGCTGAGGTGGAAAAACCCCGGCTCTTGCGCGTCGGCCTCGATGCGCACGCTGCGCCCCATGGCGCAGGTCTTGCTGCCCACGTGCACCAGCGCGGCGGTGGCCTGCTCGCGCTCGCTCATGGGCGTGTCGGCAGGGGTGCCGGCCTGCACCGTGGGCACCTGGCGGTTGCTGGCTGGTGTTTGTGCGGCTGCCTGGGCCAAAGCCGGGCTGGCGAACAAAGCCGCAGCCAGCCCCAGCCCGAGCACAGACCCGTGCCACGCAAGCCAGCAGGCGCGTTGGCGGCTGCGCACAGCCAGAGGGGGGATTTGAAAGGCGTTTGTGGGCATGGCGGGCTCCTGCTGAACAAGGGTGGGCGGTAGGCGGTGCGGACGGCTCATGGGCGCGAGCCCCCAGGCGCAGGAACAAAAAAACGCGCCAGCGCCGCATCGAGCGCGGCCCCGGTTTGCTGCGCGCGCTCCAGCACCTGCCAATGGTAGCGGTAGCTGGCGCGGTCGTGCAGATGCCCATGATGCGAAATGGGTGCCCAATCGGCTTGCACCGCGGCCAGAATGATCGCGGTGGCGAGCTCGACCTCGTCGGCGGGCGGAGCAAAGGCTTGCAAGATGGGCTCGATCTGCTGCGGGTGGATGCTCCACATGCGGCGGTAGCCAAACTCGTGCGCCGCCTTGTGCGCCGCTTGGCGCAGTGCGGGCAGGTCGTGGATTTCGGTGACCACACAGTGCGCGGGCACCTTGCCGTGGGCATGGCAGGCGCTGGCGATTTCGAGCTTGGCGCGCCGCACCAGCGGGTGGCTGAACTGGCCCTGCACCCCCATGGCCGAGACCGGAATGGCCCCGCCGTGCGCCGACACAAAGTCCATCAGGCCAAAGCTGATCGACTCCACGCGCCCATGCGCCGCCAGCTCAAAAGCCTGGTGCAGCGCCTGCGGCGATTCGATCAGCACATGCAAGGGCAGTGCTGCGCCCCCTACGGCATCGACTGCTTGCACGGCGCGCTGCAAATCGGCCAAGCCCTCGACCTTGGGCAGCATCAGATACGCCAGCCGCGCCCCGGCCTGCCCGACGATGGTCTGCACATCAGCCTCGAATGCCGGATGATCAACGGCGTGCACCCTCACCCCGACGCGTGGCGGCACCGCAGCGGCCCAGTCCAGCCCCTGCAGCAGCTCATTCACCAGCGCCGCGTGTTCGGCCTCGCCGCCCACGGGGGCGCCGTCTTCGCAGTCGAGCGTGACATCGAACACGCAGCGGCCGTGGCGCTGGCTGTACTCGGCTTGCAGCGCCAGGCTTTTGCGCATGCGCGCCGGCACGCCGCTGTAATGGTCGCACAGCGGCAGCAAGCGCTGGCCGGACTGGGGGCCCAACAACAGGTCGCGCGGGTGCATGGTGCAGCTGCCTTGATGCAATTACAGCAGGTGCCGCACCCCGTCTTGCTCGCCCTGCAACTCGGCCAGGGTTTTGTTGATGCACTCTTGGCTGAAGGCGTCAATCGGCAGCCCTTCGACGATCTGGTAGTCGCCGCCCGAGCAGGTCACGGGGTAGCCAAACATCACCTCTTTGGGGATGCCGTATGCGCCGTTCGAGGGCACGCCCATCGTCACCCACGCGCCGCCGGTACCCAAGGCCCAGTCGCGCATGTGGTCGATGGCGGCGTTGGCCGCCGACGCCGCCGACGACAGGCCGCGTGCTTCGATGATGGCCGCGCCGCGCTTGCCCACGGTGGGCAGGAACACGTCTTTGTTCCATGCGTGGTCGTTGAACATGTCTTTGACCGAGGCGCCGTCTATGGTGGCAAAGCGGTAGTCGGCGTACATGGTCGGGCTGTGGTTGCCCCAGACCGCCAGGTTTTTGATCGAAGCCACCGGCTGGCCGGTTTTGGCCGCCAGCTGGCTCAGCGCGCGGTTGTGGTCCAGCCGCAGCATGGCGGTGAAGTTGCGCGCCGGCAGGTCGGGGGCAGATTTCATGGCGATGTAGGCGTTGGTGTTGGCCGGGTTGCCCACCACCAGCACCTTCACGTTGCGGCTGGCGACGGCGTTGAGTGCCTTGCCCTGGGCGGTGAAGATCGCGCCGTTGATGGCCAGCAACTCGGCCCGCTCCATGCCGGGGCCGCGCGGACGCGAGCCGACCAACAAGGCGTAGTCGGTGTCTTTGAAGGCGGTCATCGGGTCGCTGTGGGCTTCCATGCCAGCCAGCAGCGGGAAGGCGCAGTCGTCGAGCTCCATCATCACGCCCTTGAGCGCTTTCTGGGCTTTTTCGTCGGGGATTTCGAGCAGTTGCAGGATCACGGGCTGATCCTTGCCCAGCATTTCACCGGAAGCGATGCGAAACAGCAGGGCATAACCAATCTGGCCAGCGGCACCGGTGACGGCCACGCGAACGGGCTTCTTGCTCATGAATACACTCCAAATAAACAGCGGTTGAAGAAAAACGGGTCTACTTGGAACGCGAGTGTAACCCGAGCCGACGCTTTGGTCAATTTGTCTTATGTCTTATATAAGATATGATCGGGGCTCGAGACCATGAGCACCTCCTTGCCCGCCCCCGCCCCCGCCAACAGCCCCGAACCAGGCACCGGGCTGCCGCTCGCGCCCGCCTTCAGCCCCTTGTACCAGCAAATCAAGGCGCTGTTGTTGCACAGCCTGCAAAACGGAGAATGGAAACCGGGCGAACCGATTCCGAGCGAGGTCGAACTGGCGGCGCGCTTTCGTGTCAGCCAGGGCACGGTGCGCAAAGCCATCGACGAACTGGCTGCCGACAACCTGCTGCTGCGCCGCCAAGGCAAGGGCACCTTCGTGGCCACGCACGCCGAGCAGCACGTCTCGTACCGCTTTCTGCGCCTGCACCCCGACCACGGCAACCCGGACGCCGACGGCCCGGCCGAGCGCCAGATCCTGTCGTGCCAGCGCCTGCGCGCCCCGGCCGACGTCGCCACGGCGCTGGGCTTGCGCTCGGGCGACACAGCGGTGCAGGTGCTGCGCGTGCTGGCCTTTCAGGGCCGGCCCACCATACTGGAGCAAATCTGGCTGCCCGGCACCCCTTTCAAGGGGCTCACGCTGGAGCTGTTGACGCAAGACCAAGGCCCGATGTACGCGCTGTTCGAGCGCCAGTTTGGCCTGAGCATGGTGCGCGCCGAAGAAAAGATCAAGGCCGTGGCCGCCGACCCCGATGCCGCCGAGCGCCTGGCCGTGGCAACCGGCACGCCGCTGCTCAGCGTGGAGCGCCTGGCCTACACCTACCAAGACACCCCCATGGAGCTGCGCCGCGGCCTGTACCGCACCGAGCACCACCACTACCGCAACCAGCTCAGCTAAAGCCAAACATAACCATAGAGTGACGTTGCACATGTTGCCTTGCAATAGAATCCGACAGGTAAGCGTCAGGGTTTTCATACATATTCAGAAACTGCCCCGAGCACCCTTACCGCTTCGCCCGCTTCGCCCGCTCCCTCCGCACCACACCCGAACCACAGGTCCATACCATGGCTGAATCGCGCACCACACCGCGGCCCGAGTTTCGCAACATCAACGCCCTCCGTGATCTGCCCAGCTACCGCCTACCGGCTGCGGGCTGGGTTTCGATCCTGCACCGCATCAGCGGCCTGCTGCTGTTTTTGCTGCTGCCCTTCATCGTCTGGATGTTCGACGCCTCGCTCTCGTCCGAGCTCTCTTTTGGCGTCTTTGCCTCGGCCTTCACGGCCGGCATTGGCTTCGTGCCGGCTTGGTTCGTCAAGCTGGTCGTGCTGGCCCTAATCTGGGCCTTTTTGCACCACCTGATCGCTGGCTTGCGCCATGTGTACATGGACGCCACCCACAGCGTAGGCAAAGCCTTTGGCAAATCTTCCGCCGTCGTCACCCTGGTGCTCAGCTTGGGGCTCACGGCTGCGCTGGGTGCCAAGCTATTTGGCTTGTATTAAAAACCACTCCACATCCTAGGAGCACCTCACCATGGCAGTCAACTACGGTTCCCGGCGCGTCGTCAGCGGCGCCCACTACGGCTTGCGCGACTGGCTGATGCAGCGCATCAGCGCCGCGCTCATGGCTTTGTTCACCCTGCTGCTGCTGGCGCAACTGCTGCTGGTCAGCGGCCCCATCGACTACGAAGTCTGGTCCGGCATCTTTGCCCAAACGTGGATGAAGTTCCTGACCTACGCCCTGATCGTCGCCCTCATCTGGCACGCCTGGGTGGGCATGCGCGACATCTGGATGGATTACGTCAAACCGGCTGGCTTGCGGCTGGCCCTGCATGTGTTCACACTCGTCTGGCTGGTAGGCTGCGCCGGCTGGGCCTTCCAAGTGCTCTGGAGACTTTGATTCATGACTGCCCTCACATCCTCTTTGCCCAAGCGCCGCTTTGACGTCATCATCATCGGCGCCGGCGGCTCGGGCATGCGCGCCTCGCTCCAACTGGCGCGCGCCGGCTTCAACGTGGCGGTGCTGAGCAAGGTGTTCCCCACGCGCTCGCACACCGTGGCCGCACAAGGCGGCATCGGCGCCTCGCTGGGCAATATGAGCGAAGACAACTGGCACTACCACTTCTACGACACCGTCAAGGGTTCCGACTGGCTGGGCGACCAAGACGCGATCGAGTTCATGTGCCGCGAAGCGCCCAAAGTGGTCTATGAGCTCGAGCACTTCGGCATGCCCTTCGACCGCAACCCCGACGGCACCATCTACCAGCGCCCCTTTGGCGGCCACACCGCCAACTACGGCGAAAAACCGGTGCAGCGCGCCTGCGCCGCCGCCGACCGCACCGGCCACGCCATGCTGCACACCCTGTACCAGCAAAACGTGGCCGCGCGCACCACCTTCTTCGTCGAGTGGATGGCGCTCGACTTGGTGCGCAACGCCGACGGCGACGTGCTGGGCGTGACCGCGCTCGAGATGGAAACCGGCGACACCTACCTGCTGCAAGCCAAGACCACGCTGCTGGCCACCGGCGGCGCCGGCCGCATTTTTGCCGCCTCCACCAACGCCTTCATCAACACCGGCGACGGGTTGGGCATGGCGGCGCGCGCCGGCATCCCGCTGCAAGACATGGAGTTCTGGCAGTTCCACCCCACCGGCGTGGCCGGCGCCGGCGTGCTGCTCACCGAAGGCTGCCGTGGCGAAGGCGCGATTTTGCGCAATGCCCAAGGCGAGCGCTTCATGGAGCGCTACGCGCCCACGCTCAAAGACTTGGCCCCGCGCGACTTCGTCAGCCGTTGCATGGACCAAGAAATCAAAGAAGGCCGGGGCTGCGGCCCGAACAAAGACTACATCAACCTCGACATGACGCACTTGGGTGGCGACACCATCCTCAAGCGCCTGCCCTCGGTGTTCGAGATCGGCCACAACTTTGCCAACGTGGACATCACCAAAGAGCCCATTCCCGTGGTGCCCACGATCCACTACCAGATGGGCGGCATCCCGACCAACATCCACGGCCAAGTGGTGGTGCCCGACGCCGCTGCCGGCGGCCAAAAAGTGGTGCAAGGGCTGTACGCCGTGGGCGAATGCGCCTGCGTCTCGGTGCACGGCGCCAACCGGCTGGGCACCAACTCGCTGCTGGACCTGCTGGTGTTTGGCCGCGCCGCTGGCAACCACATCGTTGACACCCTCGCCCGCAAAGCCGAATTCCCGGATCTGCCGCGCGACGCCGCCGACCGGTCGCTGGCCCGCTTGGCCCGGCTCGACGCCTGCACCGAGGGCGAATACGCCCAAGTGGTGGCCGACGACCTGCGCGCCACCATGCAACAGCACGCCGGGGTGTTCCGCACCCAAGCCAGCATGAACGAGGGCGTGGGCAAAGTCGCCGCCTTGCGCCAGCGCGTGCAAGCCATCGGCCTCAAAGACCAGTCCAAGGTCTTCAACACCGCGCGCATCGAGGCGCTGGAAGTCGAAAACCTGATCGAAGCCGCGCAAGCCACCATGACTTCGGCCGCCGCGCGCACCGAGTGCCGTGGCGCCCACACCGTGAACGACTACGAGCGCGCCGCCGACGACGCCGAGCACCCGCTGGGCCGCAACGACCGCGACTGGATGAAGCACACCCTGTGGCACAGCGCCGACAACTCGCTCAGCTACAAGCCGGTCAACCTCAAGCCACTCACGGTGGCTTCGGTTCCGCCCAAAGTCCGCACCTTCTAAAGCCGACGACGCACGCCCCACCCGGAGCACCTGAACATGGCCCTACGCACCTTCAAAATCTACCGCTACGACCCCGAGCGCGATGCCAAGCCCTACATGCAGACCCTGCAAGTGGAACTGACCGGGCACGAGCGCATGCTGCTCGACGCGCTAATGAAGCTCAAGGTGGTCGATCCCACGCTCTCGTTTCGGCGCTCCTGCCGCGAGGGCGTGTGCGGCTCCGACGGCATGAACATCAACGGCAAGAACGGCCTGGCCTGCCTGACCAACATGAACACGCTCAAGGGCGAGATCGTGCTCAAGCCGCTGCCCGGACTGCCGGTGGTGCGCGACCTGATCGTCGATATGACGCAGTTTTTCCAGCAGTACCACAGCATCAAGCCGTATCTGATCAACACCAGCCAGCCGCCGGAAACCGAGCGCCTGCAGTCGCCCGAGGAGCGCGAAGAGCTCAACGGCCTGTACGAGTGCATTTTGTGTGCGAGCTGCTCCACGGCCTGCCCGAGCTTTTGGTGGAACCCGGACAAATTCGTCGGCCCGGCCGGGCTGCTGCAAGCCTACCGCTTCTTGGCCGATAGCCGCGACCAGGCCACCGCCGAGCGGCTCGACAACCTCGAAGACCCGTACCGGCTGTTTCGCTGCCATACCATCATGAACTGCGTCGATGTCTGCCCCAAGAGCCTGAACCCGACCCAAGCCATCGGCAAGATCAAGGAGATGATGGTGCGGCGCGCCATCTGAAAACCATGCCAGCCCCCACGCTTGCCGACGCCAACCCGATAGACGAGCGTGCGCTCAGCAAGCTGCGCTGGCGTTGCAGGCGCGGCTTGCTGGAAAACGATCTGCTGCTGGAGCGTTTTTTTCTGCGCATGGGCATCTCCATCAGCGAGCGCCAAGCGCGCGCCATGCACACCCTGATGGACTTGTCCGACCCCGACCTGCTCGATTTGCTGCTTTCGCGCAAAGCTCCCGGCCCCGAGCAAAGCAGCGCCGAGGTGCTCGAACTGCTGCAGCAGTTGCGCCCCGTGGTGCAGCAGCCCACCCCAGCCGATCTGCCCAAGTTTTAGCCCCCTTAGCCCCTTTTTCCCCTCACCCCCTCAAGGATGTCGCATGAAACTCGCTGACCACAAAGCCACCCTGTCCTTCAGCAACGGGGCTCCGAGCATGGAGCTGCCGGTCTATGCCGGCACCATCGGCCCAGACGTGATCGACATCCGCAAGCTCTATGGCCAGACCGGGATGTTCACCTACGACCCCGGCTTTCTCTCGACCGCCTCGTGCCAGTCGGCCATCACCTACATCGACGGCGACAAGGGCGAGCTGCTCTACCGCGGCTACCCGATCGAGCAAATCGCCACCCAGTGCGACTACCTCGACACCTGCTACCTGCTGCTCAACGGCGATCTGCCCAACGAAGGCGAGCGCAACGACTTTCACAAGCTCATCCTGAACCACACCATGGTCAATGAGCAGATGCAGTTCTTCCTGCGCGGCTTTAGGCGCGACGCGCACCCGATGGCCGTGCTCACCGGCCTGATCGGCGCCCTGTCGGCCTTCTACCACGACAGCACCGACATCAACAACCCCGAACACCGCCGCATCGCCGCCATCCGCCTGATCGCCAAAATGCCGACGCTGGTCTCCATGGCCTACAAATACGGCGTCGGGCAGCCCTATATGTACCCGCGCAACGAGCTCTCCTACGCCGGCAACTTCCTGCGCATGATGTTTGGCACCCCGTGCGAAGACTACGTGGTCAACCCGGTGCTCGAGCGCGCCCTAGATCGCATCTTCATCCTGCACGCCGACCACGAGCAAAACGCCTCCACCTCCACCGTGCGCCTGTGCGGCAGCTCGGGCACCAACCCCTTTGCCGCCATCGCCGCCGGTGTGGCCTGTTTGTGGGGCCCGGCCCACGGCGGTGCCAACGAGGCCTGCCTGAACATGCTCGAAGACATCCAAGCCAGCGGCGGCATTGCCAAAGTGGGCGAGTTCATGAACCAGGTCAAGGACAAAAACTCGGGCGTCAAGCTGATGGGTTTTGGCCACCGCGTTTACAAAAACTACGACCCGCGCGCCAAAATGATGCAAGAAACCTGCAACGAGGTGCTCAGCGAGCTCGGGCTGGAAAACGACCCACTGTTCAAGCTGGCCAAAGAGCTGGAAAAAATCGCCCTCGAAGACGACTACTTCGTGCAGCGCAAGCTCTACCCCAACGTTGATTTCTACTCCGGCATCGTGCAGCGCGCCATCGGCATTCCGGTCAATCTGTTCACCGGCATCTTCGCGCTGGCGCGCACCGTGGGCTGGATTGCCCAGCTCAACGAGATGATCGGCGACCCGGAGTATAAAATCGGCCGTCCGCGTCAGTTGTTCACCGGTTCACCCCGGCGCGACGTGCCGACGCTGATCAAGCGCTGATCAAGCGCTGATTCTCGCCCTAGGCAACCCCGGCCCCCACCCGGCCCCGCCCCCCTTGGTGTGGGTGGGGCTTTGTCACCACCTGAAGGCACCGCCCACACATGGGACGCACGCTCTACGACAAAATCTGGGACGAGCACGTCGTCCACACCGAGCCCGACGGCACCGCCGTGCTCTACATCGACCGGCACCTGGTGCACGAAGTCACCAGCCCGCAGGCCTACGAGGGGCTGCGCGTGGCCGGGCGCAAGGTCTGGCGCGTGAGCTCAGTCGTGGCCACCGCCGACCACAACACCCCCACCACCGGCTGGGAACTGGGCTACGAGGGCATTGCCGACCCGATCAGCAAAGAGCAGATCACCACGCTCAACACCAACATCGCCGAATTCGGCGCGGCGGCGTTCTTCCCCTTCATGCACCCACGCCAGGGCATCGTGCACGTGGTGGGGCCAGAAAACGGCGCCACCCTGCCCGGCATGACCGTGGTCTGTGGCGACTCGCACACCTCCACCCACGGTGCCTTTGGCGCGCTGGCGCACGGCATCGGCACCAGCGAAGTCGAGCACGTGCTGGCCACGCAGACGCTGCTGGCCAAAAAGGCCAAGAACCTGCTCATCCGCGTCGAGGGCCAACTGCCCCGGGGCTGCGGCGCCAAAGACATCGTGCTGGCCATCATCGGCCGCATCGGCACTGCGGGTGGCACCGGCTGCACGATCGAGTTTGGCGGCAGCGCCATCCGCGCCCTGTCGATCGAAGGGCGCATGACGGTCTGCAACATGGCGATCGAGGCCGGGGCGCGCGCCGGCCTGGTGGCGGTGGATGAGAAAACCCTCGCCTACCTAAAAGGGCGCCCGCTGGCCCCCAGCGGCTTGGAGTGGGAGCAGGCCGCGGCCTACTGGCGCACCCTGCAGTCCGACCCGGACGCCGTTTTCGACTCCGTGGTCGAGCTCGACGCGGCCCAGATCGCGCCCCAAGTCACCTGGGGCACCTCGCCCGAAATGGTGCTGCCCATCACCGGCAGCGTGCCCGACCCAGACCAGATCAAAGACCCCGGCCAGCGCGACGCCGTGGAACGCGCGCTCAGCTACATGGGCTTGCAACCAGGCCAGCGCTTGGTCGACCTGAGTGTGGACAAGGTGTTCATCGGCTCATGCACCAACAGCCGCATCGAAGACCTGCGCGAAGCCGCCGCACTGGTGCAAAAGCTCGGCCAGAAGGTGGCGCGCAACGTGCGCCTGGCGCTGGTGGTGCCCGGCTCCGGCCAAGTCAAGGCGCAAGCCGAGCGCGAGGGGCTGCACGAGATTTTTCGCGCGGCGGGCTTCGAGTGGCGCGAGCCCGGCTGCAGCATGTGCCTGGCCATGAACGCCGACCGCCTAGAGCCCGGCGAGCGCTGCGCCAGCACCAGCAACCGCAACTTTGAAGGCCGCCAAGGGGCCGGAGGCCGCACCCACCTGCTCAGCCCGGCCATGGCGGCGGCGGCGGCCATCGCTGGGCACTTCGTCGATGTGCGCCCCTACGCCTAACTTTCCAAGGAGTCTCATCATGAAACCCATTCTCACTTTGTTGCTGCTGGCCGCCGGCCTGGCCTTGAGCGGCTGCGGGACCATCGCCGGCATCGGCCAAGACGTGCAACGCGGCGGCCAGATCATCCAAGACGCCGCCCGCTGAGCGGCGCCCACACCCCTTACGCCCCCGATGCAAGCCCTCACCATACACCAGGGCCTGGTGGCCCCGATCGACCGCGAAAACGTCGATACCGACGCCATCATCCCCAAGCAGTTCCTCAAATCCATCCGCAAGACCGGCTTTGGCCCGAATCTGTTCGACGAGTGGCGCTACCTCGACGTCGGCCAGCCGGGGCAAGACCCGGCCAGCCGGCGCCCCAACCCCGACTTCGTGCTGAACCAGCCGCGCTACGCCGGGGCGTCGATTTTGCTGGCGCGCAAAAACTTTGGCTGTGGCTCCAGCCGCGAGCACGCGCCCTGGGCGATCGAGCAGTACGGTTTTCGGGCCCTGATCGCGCCCAGCTTTGCCGACATCTTCTTCAACAACTGCTTCAAAAACGGTCTGCTGCCGATCGTGCTGCCCGAAGCCACCGTGGCCAGTTTGTTCGACGCCGTGCACGCCTTTGCCGGCTACCGCCTGACCATCGACCTGCCGCGCCAGTGCATCGTGCTGCCGCAAGGCGAAGAGATCGCCTTCGAGGTCAACCCCTTTCGCAAGCACTGTCTGCTCAACGGCCTAGACGACATCGGCCTGACGCTGCGCCACGCCGACACCATCCGCACCTTCGAGGTCCAGCGCTTGGCGGCCAAACCGTGGCTGGCGCGCACTTGGCTGGGCTGAGGCCAGCACCTGCAACCCGATCGGCTGACCCGCGCCGCCGCCCTTTGGCCCCGACCGCCTTACTCGACCCACCCAGCGCCCACGCCCGGGCCTCACGCCTTCCAGCTCACACCCCATGAAAATCGCAGTCCTCCCCGGTGACGGCATCGGCACCGAAATCGTCGCCCAAGCGCTCAGCGTGTTGCAGGCTCTGGGTTTGCCGTTCGAGTTCGAGCACGCCGCGGTGGGCGGTGCCGCCTACGAGGCGCACGGCCACCCGCTGCCCGAGGCCACGCTCAAGCTGGCGCAGCAGGCCGACGCGGTGCTGTTCGGCGCCGTGGGCGACTGGAAATACGACCGGCTCGAGCGCCACCTGCGGCCCGAGCAAGCCATTTTGGGGCTGCGCAAGCACCTGGGGCTGTTTGCCAACTTCCGCCCCGCCATCTGCTACCCGCAGCTGGTCGACTCCTCCAGCCTCAAACCCGAGCTGGTGGCCGGGCTCGACATCCTGATCATCCGCGAGCTCACCGGCGACATCTACTTCGGCCAACCGCGCGGCCGCCGCAGCGCCCCAGACGGCCCCTTTGCCGGCAGCGAAGAAGCCTTCGACACCATGCGCTACAGCCGGCCCGAGATCGAGCGCATTGCCCACGTGGCCTTCAAGGCCGCGCGCCAGCGCAACAACAAGGTCACCAGCGTGGACAAGGCCAACGTGCTCGAGACCTTCCAGTTCTGGAAAGACGTGGTGAGCGCAGTGCACGCCCAGTACCCCGACGTGGCGCTGGAGCACATGTATGTCGATAACGCCGCGATGCAGTTGGTCAAGCGCCCCAAGGCTTTTGACGTGATCGTCACCGGAAATATGTTTGGCGACATTTTGTCCGACGAGGCCTCGATGCTCACCGGCTCGATCGGCATGCTGCCCTCGGCAAGCCTGAACGAGCACGGCCAGGGCCTGTACGAGCCCAGCCACGGCAGCGCGCCCGACATCGCCGGGCAAGGCGTGGCCAACCCGCTGGCCACGATTTTGAGCGCGGCCATGATGCTGCGCTTCTCGCTCGGCCAGCCCGAGGCGGCGGCGCGCATCGAGGCCGCAGTGAAAACCGTGCTCGAGCAAGGCCTGCGCACGCCCGACATCATGGCCCCCGGCTGCACCCGCGTCGGTACGGCGCAGATGGGCGCGGCGGTGCGGGCGGCGCTGGGCTGATCCAAGCTCCCTAATTCCAGCCAGCTCCACCGGTGTTAGTCTCTATGCAAATGCTGCCGCAGTGGCTGTACCCTTGGGTGTCCAGCATCGTGCTCGGTGCGCAGATCACCCTGCTCATCTTGGGTGCGTGGCTGCTGCGCGCCCTGTTTGGGCGCTTGGTGCGGCGTACCAGCACGCGCCATGGGCTGCCACCCGAGTTTACGTTTGTCGTCTTGCTCGCGGGCAAGATCGTGATCTACGGTGCCGCCATGTTGCTGGTGCTCGACCGCCTGGGGGTTTCGGCCACCGTGCTCTGGACCGCGTTCACCGGCTTTGCGGCCGTGGCGGCGGTGGCCTTTTTTGCCGCCTGGAGCGTGCTGTCCAACATTTTTTGCAGTTTTTTGATCTTTGTTACCGGCATCGTGCGCTTGCACGACCACATCGAAGTCGTGGAAAACGGCCAAACCGCTGGGCTCAGGGGCCAAGTGATCGACATCAATCTGATCTACACCACGGTGCAGGAACACAGCGCCGACGGCTCGGGCTCGACCCTGAAGTTTCCCAACAGCATGTTTTTTCAACGCATCACGCGCACTTGGCCGGGCGAGCCGCCCGCGCCAGTGGTCGCGCCCACGGGCGCCGGTGCCGCCTCCCAGCCGCCCAGCGGCGGCGCTACGCCCTAATTGCACCCCCCGGGGGACGGCGGCGCCAGCGCCTCCAGACCCACGCATAAATCACGCCGTTGAACCCCAGCACCAGCGCCCCGAGCAGGTATTGCAGCTCGCGCGTCAGGCCTGCGGGGTAGATCACGGCCAGCAAGTAGTGCTCGATGAAGCCGCCCGGCGCCATGCCGGCCTGGCCAGCCTGGAGCCGAAAATGGTTTTCGATGTCGGTGAGCGGGCACGGCGCCCCGGCGATCATGACAAAAAAGGCCCAAGCCGCGCACGGCAGTTGCAGCCACGGCACCCAGCGCCACCACAGCGCCAGCACGGCCCCGAACACCGAAAAAACAATGTAGAGCAGGTGGACGCTCATGACCGCTTCGGCCGCGATTTGGTACCACATGGCAGTTTTGCTCCAGACGAAAGAGGCCATCAAAACCCGCGGGCGCTGTGGCGCAGCGCAAACTGCGCTGTCAAGGCCGCAGAGCACCGCAGCGGTCGCCATCGGCTAGAATGTACGACCATGTTTGCCGCCCAATCGTTCACCTCGAACCACACCACCGCCACTCCGGCACGGGTGTGGGGGCGCGCAATCGTTAAAGCCACGACCGGCTAAACCCCAGCCCGGTTCGTCGCGCGCCCCCACCCGGCCAGACGAGCCGGGCAGGACGGTACCCGGGGTCTGGATCCGTATTTCTGCAACCTGAAAGGGCGTTCGTCATGAGCAAGTTGGTAGGTCTGGTGGGCTGGCGCGGCATGGTCGGCTCGGTGTTGATGGATCGCATGACGGCCGAGGGCGACTTCGCGCACATCGACCCGGTGTTCTTTTCCACCTCCAACGCCGGCGGCGCTGCCCCGGCACAAGCCCAAAGCCAGCGCACGCTGCAAGACGCCAACGACGTGGCGGCCTTGGCGCGCTGCGACATCATCATCACCTGCCAGGGCGGCGACTACACCAAAGCCGTATACCCACAGCTGCGCGCCAGCGGCTGGCGCGGGCACTGGATCGACGCCGCCTCGGCGCTGCGCATGGAACCCGAGGCCGTGATCGTGCTCGACCCGGTCAACGAGGGCCTGATCCGCCAGCGCTTGGCTGCCGGCGGGCGCGACTGGATCGGCGGCAACTGCACCAACTCGATTTTGCTCATGGGCCTGTGCGGCTTGTTCCGCGCCGATCTGGTGGAGTGGGTCAGCTCGATGACCTACCAAGCGGCCTCGGGCGGCGGCGCCAACCACATGCGCGAACTGCTGCAAGGCATGGGCGTGTGCCACGCCGCCGTGGCCGCCGACTTGGCCAACCCAGCCAGCGCCATCCTGGACATCGACCGCAAAGTGGCGCAGGCCATCCGAGATGATGTGCCGCGCGAATACTTCGGCGCCCCGCTGGCCGGCGGCCTGATCCCGTGGATCGACGCGCAGCTCGACAACGGCCAGTCCAAAGAAGAATGGAAAGGCCAGGCTGAGGTCAACAAAATCCTGGGCACGGCCCAGACCATCCCGGTCGATGGCCTGTGCGTGCGCATCGGCGCCATGCGCTGCCACAGCCTGGCCCTCACGCTCAAACTCAAGCATGACCTGCCGCTGGCCGAAATCGAAGCCCTGATTCGGGGCGGCAACCCCTGGGTCAAATGGGTTCCCAACGAGCGCCCGGCCAGCGTGGCCGAGCTCACGCCAGCGGCCATCACCGGCGGCTTGCAGGTGGGCGTGGGCCGGGTGCGCAAGCTCAACATGGGGCCACAGTATTTGTCGGCGTTTGTGATCGGCGACCAACTGCTGTGGGGCGCGGCCGAGCCGCTGCGGCGCATGTTGCGCATTCTGCTGGCGGCTTGAGGGTATAGTGGCGGACGAATGACAGGGTATTTGTTGCACCCCTGCAACGATGATCCCGTCTTTTGACCGCAACTGGGCATCCGTTTTGATTCAGGCTGAATCTGAACTTGTCAATGCAAGCAGTTGATGTTATGGTCAAATAGCTTTGCAAATATCAGAGGTGTTTGTGCCCTATTACTCTTCAAAATTGCACCCCATGGGACCTGTAGCCGCAGCCGCCAACAGGCCATCCCACGCCAACCCCCGGCTGCGCTGGGGTTCGGTGGCGAGCGCGGTGGCGATAGCGGCCGCCCTCTCGGTGTCAGCGAGTCAGGCGTGGGCCGTGGCGCTGGGGCGGGTGACGGTGCAGTCGCAACTGGGTCAACCACTGCGCGCTGAAATCGACTTACCCCAACTCTCGGCACAAGATGCCGCCACCTTGCAGGCCAGTGTGGCGGCGCCAGAGCGGTTTCAGGCGCTCAACATGAGCTTCAACCCGGCCCTCAACGACGTGCAGTTTCGACTGGTCGTGCTGCCCGACGGACGCAGTGTGTTGCGCCTGAGCAGCAACGCCGCCATCACCGAACCCTTCCTCGACTTGCTGGTGCAAGCCAATTGGGCCAACGGGCAGTTGCTGCGTGGCTACACGCTGTTGTTCGACCCACCCAACTTGCGTCCTGCCGCCGAACCGCTGCCGCCCGTTGCTGCCGTTGCTGCCGTGGTTGCGCCTCCGACTCCTGCGCCCACTGTGACGCTGGTGCGCCCGGCGGTGCCACTGCCTCCAACTCCTCCCGCCGCCACAGCGCCACGCGTGGCCGCCGCACCCACACCCCCACCCGCTCAAGAGCCACCAGCCGCCGCGCCTGTGCCAGCACCCGCCGCACCCGCACCCGCCTCTGTCACGGTGCGTCGCGGCGATACCGCAGGCCGCATCGCGCAGGCCCACCTGCCGGCTGGGGTCTCACTCGACCAGATGCTGGTGGCGCTGCTGCAAGCCAACCCCGACGCCTTCATGGGCGCCAACGTCAACCGGCTGCGTGCCGGAGTCGTGCTGGAGTTGCCCGACATCCAAGCCGCCGGCGCCACCCCGGCCCCCGAGGCACGGCGCATCGTGCAAGCCCACAGCCGCGACTTCAACGAATTCCGGCGTCGCTTGGCGGCATTGGCCCCGGCCCAAGTGGCGCCCGAAGCCACCCGTGCCGCAGCCGGTGCGGTGCAAGCCGAAGTCACCGACCCCCGCCCAGCCGCCACGGCGCAAGACCGCTTGACGCTGGAGCGCGGCGCCCTGCCCGGCACCGCGGCCGACCAATTGGCCCAAGCGCGGCAACAGCAGGCCGAGCAGCAGCAAGCCGCCGAGCTGGAGCGCAACCTGCAAGAGCTCGAGCGCCTGCGCCAAGCTGCGCTGGCCGCTGCCACCGCACCCGCTCCAGCCGCTGCCACCACGGCCCCGGCAGCCACCGAAGCTCCGCTTGCAGCTGCACCTGAAACCACCGCCCCGCCCACTGCGCCGACCGTCGAAGTGGCGGCCGCAGTCGCACCGCCGCCCCCCCCTGCACCGGCAGCCGGGCCGCCTGCCCCGCCAACGCCCCCAATGACAGAAGCCGCTGCACCCGGTTTGGTGCAGACCCTCACCACCCACCCACTGGCGCTGCCCGCAGCCGGTGGGGCGGCTGCCCTGCTGCTGCTGGGCTTGCTGGCCGCACGCATGCGCAGCCGGCGCCAACAAGAACGGGGCACCTTGGACGACCGGGACGATCCGCAAGCTCTGGGCGCAGAGCACCACCCCTCGAGCTACCCCAACACCGAGGCCCCGGCCTCTTCGATGATGTATTCGCCCAGCCAGCTCGACGCCGGCGGAGACGTCGATCCGGTGGCCGAAGCCGAGGTGTACCTGGCCTACGGCCGCGACAAGCAAGCCGAAGACATCTTGCTCGAAGCCATCCGCCTGCACCCCGAGCGCCAACCCGTGCACCTCAAGCTGCTGGAAATCTACGGTCAGCGGCGTGACGTGGCAGCCTTCAACGACGCTGCCAAGGTGCTGCATCTGGTCAGTGGCGGCACGGGCGACGCCTGGGATCAGGCACGCGAAGCGGGTCAGTTGCTCGACCCCGACAACCCCCTGTACCAGTGGATTCCCTCCGTCGCCGCGGCGGACTCGGTCAGCTCGGTGTCACCCGACATCAATCTGGATTTCGATCAACCGGCATCCACACCCACACCGGCGGCCGACCAGAGCGCCGATCCTGCTCCCGCAGCGCCGCCAGCGGCCTCTGCCGCGGACGACGAGTTGGATGCCCTGCTGATGGGCCAGCGCAAACCCACCACCCAACCCGAGCAAACCATCGATTTCGATTTCGACCTCGAACCCGCCCCCGCATCTGCGTCCACCCCAACGGCGGCAACCAGCGGGACAGCGCTTCAGCGTCCCGCTGATTCCCCGGCGTCCCATGAGCTTGACTTCGATCTCGACCTGAGCGAGTTCGATGCCCCCGCGCCCAAGCAGCCAACCGCACCCCCTGCACCCGCTCCCGAGCATGCAGCGGCTGCCGATCAACTCCCTGCCAGCCTGAAAGATTTGTCACTCGACCTCGATCTCGACCTCGATACACAAGGGGCCGACCCGCTGGAGACCAAGCTGTCGCTGGCCCAGGAGTTCGACGCCATCGGTGACACCGACGGGGCGCGCTCGCTGGCGCAAGAAGTCGAGCAAGAAGCCACCGGGGCGCTGCAAGAGCAGGCGCGGGCTTTCTTGGCGCGCTTGGGCTGAATTCAACCCCCGCAGAAGGCCCACGCACTTTGCGCCTCGCGCTCGGCATCAGCTACTGCGGCAGCGCCTACCAAGGCTGGCAAAGCCAAACCGGCGGCCAGACGGTGCAAGACCGCCTGCAGGCGGCGCTGGCCGCCTTCACCGCCACCCCGGCGGTGAGCACCCTGTGCGCGGGCCGCACCGACGCCGGAGTCCACGCCCTGATGCAGGTGGTGCATTTCGACACCCCGATCGAGCGCCCGCTGCACGCTTGGGTGCGCGGCTGCAACCGCTACCTGCCGCCCGACATCGCCATCCAGTGGGCGCAGCCGGTGCCCGATGCCTTCCACGCCCGCGCCAGCGCGCTGGCGCGCCGCTACGTCTACGTGCTGCTCGAATCCGCCGTGCGCCCCAGCCTAGAACACGGCCGCGTCGGCTGGGTCTTCAGGCCGCTGGCGCTGCCCGCCTTGCAAGCGGCGGCGGCGCAGCTGCTGGGCCGGCACGACTTCACGAGCTTTAGAGCCTCCAGTTGCCAGGCGCTCAGCCCGGTCAAACACCTGCGCCGGCTCGATATTTCCCGCCACGGGGCCTACTGGTGCTTCGAGTTCGAGGCCGACGCCTTTTTGCACCACATGGTGCGCAACCTCATGGGCTGCCTGCTGGCCGTTGGCCAAGGCCTGCACCCGCCGGATTGGATCGCCGCCGTGCTGGCGGCGCGCAGCCGCGCCGTCGCCGCCCCCACCTTCGCCCCCGATGGGCTGTACTTCATCGGCCCGGTCTATGCCCCACACTGGGGCCTGCCGAGCCAGGTGCCGGGGCTGGACTGGCTGCCCTAGATCACCTCAAATCACTCCCCCGCCATGCCCCACCGCACCCGCATCAAAATCTGTGGCCTGACGCGCCCTGCCGACCTGCACTGCGCCGTGGCCGCCGGGGCCGACGCCGTGGGCTTTGTGCTCTACCCGCCCAGCGCGCGCGCCCTCAGCGCTGCGCAGACGGGCGAGCTGGCGCGCTTGTTGCCGCCCTTCGTTACCCCGGTGCTGCTATTCGTGAACCCGAGCGCGGCCGAGGTGCAGGCGGGGCTGGACGCGGTGCCGCAGGCGCTGTTGCAGTTTCATGGCGACGAGTCGCCCGCCCAGTGCCAGGCGCTGGCCCAAGGCCGGCCCTATCTGCGCGCTGCGCGCATTCCGCTGGGCCCCGACGCGGCGCGCTTCGATCTCCTAGAATACGCGCAGCAACACGCCGGCGCGCAAGCGCTGCTGCTCGATGCCCAGGTACCGGGCTACGGCGGCGCCGGCCACGCCTTCGACTGGACAGCCTTCAATTGGTCACACCCCGCACTAAACGCCAGCTCTCGCCTCGTTTTGTCTGGTGGGCTCACACCTGCAAACGTGGCCGATGGCGTGCGCCTGCTGCGGCCGTGGGCGGTTGATGTGAGTTCGGGCGTGGAAGCCGCCCGCGGCATCAAATGTCCCGAACGGATCGAGCGCTTCATCGCCGCCGTGCGCCTGGCCGATGCGGCCCCAACCTGACCCCGACCTGCCTGATCCCGCCCCGGCCGGCCCACTCCGAGGCCGACCCGCCCCTACACACCGAAGCACCATGTCCACCGCCCCACCCCTGTACCAGCAGCCCGACCCCAGCGGCCACTTCGGCCCCTACGGCGGCAGCTTTGTCAGCGAAACGCTCACGCACGCCTTGGCCGAACTGCGCGCCGCCTACGCCCGCTATCAGAACGACCCCGAATTCCTGCGCGAATTCCACTACGAGCTGGCGCACTTCGTCGGCCGCCCCTCGCCCATCTACCACGCCGCGCGCAGCAGCCGCGAACTGGGCGGGGCGCAGATCTTCCTCAAGCGCGAAGACCTCAACCACACCGGCGCGCACAAGATCAACAACGTGATCGGCCAGGCCATGCTGGCGCGGCGCATGGGCAAGCCGCGCATCATCGCCGAAACCGGGGCCGGCCAGCACGGTGTGGCCACCGCCACCATCTGCGCCCGCTACGGGCTCGAATGCGTGATTTACATGGGTGCCGAAGACCTCAAGCGCCAGTTGCCCAACGTCTATCGCATGAAGCTGCTCGGTGCCACCGTGGTGCCGGTGACTTCGGGCAGCCAGACCCTCAAAGACGCGCTCAACGAAGCCATGCGCGACTGGGTCACGAACGTCGAGCACACCTTCTACATCATCGGCACCGTCGCCGGGCCGCACCCCTACCCGATGATGGTGCGCGATTTCCAGCGCGTCATCGGCGAGGAATGCCTGCAACAAATGCCCGCCCTGCTGGCCGAACTCGGCCTGCCCGGCAACGGGGCCGAATTGCAGCCCGATGTGGTGCTGGCCTGCGTCGGCGGCGGCAGCAATGCGATGGGGATTTTTCACCCCTACCTAGACCACCCGCGCACGCGCCTGATCGGTGTCGAGGCCGCCGGGGCCGGGCTGGAAAGCGGCCGCCACGCCGCCTCGCTGCAAAAGGGGCTGCCCGGCGTGCTGCACGGCAACCGCACCTACGTGCTGCAAGACAATGACGGCCAGATCGTCGAAACCCACAGCGTCAGCGCCGGGCTGGACTACCCCGGCGTCGGGCCCGAGCACGCCTGGCTCAAAGACAGCGGCCGCGCCGAATACGTGGGCATCACCGACGAGCAGGCGCTGGCCGCCTTTCACCGCCTGTGCCGCCGCGAGGGCATCATCCCGGCGCTCGAATCCAGCCACGCGCTGGCCTACGCCTTCGAGCTCGCCCCCACCCTGCGCCCGGATCAATCGATTTTGGTCAACCTCTCGGGCCGGGGCGACAAAGACCTCGGCACCGTGGCCGAACTGGCGGGAGTGACCGTATGAGCCGCACCTCAATGAGCCGCATCCCAATGAGCCGCATCCCGGCCACTTTCCAGCGCCTGCAAGCGCAGCGCCGCAAAGCGCTCATCCCCTACCTGACGGCGGGTTTTCCGCAGGCCGACTGCACCCCGGCGCTGATGCACGCGCTGGTGCAGGGCGGCGCCGACATCATCGAACTCGGGGTGCCCTTTTCCGACCCCATGGCCGACGGCCCGGTGATCCAGCAAGCCGGTGAACGCGCGCTGCGCGCCGGCGTCGGGCTGGCGCAGGTGCTGGCCATGGTGCGCGCCTTTCGCGCCCACGACCCCCACACCCCCGTGGTGCTGATGGGCTACGCGAACCCGGTCGAGCGCTACCAGATCAAGCACGGCGCCGGGGCCTTCGCGCGCGACGCCGCTGCCGCCGGGGTCGATGGGGTGCTGATCGTGGATTACCCGCCCGAGGAATGCCAGGATTTTGCCGCCGCCCTCAAAGCCCAGGGGCTGGACCTGATCTTTTTGCTGGCCCCCACCAGCAGCGAGGCGCGCATGGCCGAAGTCGGGCGCGTGGCCAGCGGCTACGTGTATTACGTCTCGCTCAAGGGCGTGACCGGGGCCGGGCACCTCGACACCGCCGCCGTAGAGGCCATGCTGCCGCGCATCCGGCGCCACGTGCACATCCCCGTGGGCGTGGGCTTTGGCATCCGCGACGCCGCCAGCGCCTGCGCCGTGGGCCGCAGCGCCGACGCCGTGGTGATCGGCACCCGCCTGATCCAGTTGCTCGACGCCGCCGCACCCGGGCAGGCCGAGGCCGTGGCGCGCGCCTTCATGGCCGAGCTGCGGCTGGCGCTGGATGGCATGGAGGGCAATCGGGGATAATCAGCGCCGTTGTTTGCCTCCACCCAGCAAGGAAAGTCCGCATGTCCTGGCTAGAAAAACTGCTCCCGCCCAAAATCAAACGCGCCGACCCGGCCGAGCGCCGCAGCATGCCCGAGGGGCTGTGGCTCAAGTGCCCCAGTTGCGAGGCCGTGCTCTACAAGAGCGACCTGGAAAAAAACCTAAACGTCTGCCCGCACTGCGCGCACCACCACCGCATCGGCGCCCGGGCGCGCCTGAACGCCTTTCTGGACGCCGAAGGGCGCTACGAAATCGGCCAGGAGGTGCTGCCGGTCGATGCGCTCAAGTTCAAGGACAGCCGCAAATACCCCGATCGGCTCAAGGAGGCGCTAGAGAACACCGACGAGACCGATGCCCTGATCGTGATCGGCGGCTCGGTGCAGGGCATCGATCTGGTCGCGGCCTGCTTCGAGTTCGAATTCATGGGCGGCTCGATGGGCTCGGTCGTGGGCGAGCGCTTCGTGCGCGGCGTGGAGGCGGCGATCGAGCAAAAAGTCCCCTTCCTCTGCTTCACCGCCACCGGCGGGGCGCGCATGCAAGAGGGGCTGCTGAGCCTGATGCAGATGGCCAAGACCAACGCCGCCCTGACGCGGCTGGCCAAAAAGGGCCTGCCCTATATCAGCGTGCTGACCGACCCGACCATGGGCGGGGTGAGCGCCGGTTTTGCCTTCGTCGGCGATGTGGTGATCGCCGAACCCAAGGCGCTGATCGGCTTTGCCGGGCCGCGCGTGATCGAAAGCACGGTGCGCGTCAAGCTGCCGGAGGGCTTTCAGCGCGCCGAATTTTTGCTCGGCAAGGGCGCGCTGGACATGATCTGCGACCGGCGCGAGCTGCGCCCCACCGTGGCCAACGTGCTGGCCATGCTGCAGCGCCAGAGCGCGGACGCGGTGCTGAGCAGCTAGGGCAGCAAGGCCAGCGCCTGCATATAGCGCGGGCTGCGCATCAGATCGTCCCAATCGGGCGCGGCGGCAGCAGGCAGCAGATCGAGGCGGCGCTGCTCGCTCAGTTCGCTCGGTTGCCAGCGGCCTTCGAGCTGGGCTTGGCTCAGGCCGTCGATCAAGGCGTCGATGGGCTCGCCGCCTTCGACCGCGCTCTGGTTGCACAGCAGCACCAGGTCGCAACCGGCTTGCAGCGCCGCCAGCGCGGCTTCGGTGTAGCCCAGCTCGCGGCCATCGAGGCGGCGCGCCCCGGCCATGCTCAGGTCGTCGCTGAACACGGCACCGCCAAAACCCAAATGCTGGCGCAAAATGCCCTCGATCCAGCGCGCCGAAAAGCCAGCCGGGCGGCTGTCGATCTGTGCATAGACCACGTGCGCGGGCATGACGGCGTCTAGGCTGGCTTGCAGCCAGCCGTAGGGCGCGGCGTCGGCGGCCAAAATATCGGCCAGGCTGCGCTCATCGAGCGGGATTTCGAGGTGCGAATCGGCCGCCACAAAGCCGTGCCCAGGGAAGTGTTTGCCGCAGTTGCGCATCCCCGCTTGCAGCAGGCCGTGCATGAGCGCCTGCGCCAGCACGCTCACGATGCGCGCATCGCCCGCAAAAGCGCGGTCGCCGATCACGGCGCTGCCGCCGTAATCGAGGTCCAGCACCGGGGCAAAGCTCAAGTCCACCCCGCAGGCGCGCAACTCGGCCGCCAGCACGTAGCCGCAGGCGGTGGCGGCGCGGCAGGCGGCCAGCGCGGCGGCACCCGGCAGATCGGCTGCTGTGCCGGCCCCTGCTGGCCCTGGCGCAGCTTGATCCTGCTGCGCTTGATCTGGCGCACCCGGCCCCGGCGCTGGCCCGTCTAGCCACATCTGGCCTAGGGCACGCATGGGCGGCAGGTGCGTGAAGCCATCGGTGCGAAAACGCTGCACCCGCCCGCCTTCGTGATCGACGCAGATCAGCAGATCGGGGCGCACTTTTTTGATCTGGCGGCACAGCTTGCTGAGCTGGGCGCGGTTTTCCCAGTTGCGGCCAAACAAGATGACGCCGCCCACCAGCGGGTGCGCCAAGCGGAGTTTGTCGGTTTTGCACAGGCCGGTGCCGGCCACGTCGATGATCAAAGGGGCGTGTTGCATGGGTTTTGTTCCACCACCACAAAGCTGGCGGCATAGTCGCTCTCATCGCTGAGGCTGATGTGGGCGCGCAGCCCGCGGGTCTCGAACCACAGCAGCAGGCTGCCGTGCAGGTGCAGCGTGGGTGCGCCGCTGGGTAGGTTGAGGATTTCGCAAGCGCGCCATCTCATGGGCTGGCGCAAGCCCAGCCCGATGGCTTTGCTGAAGGCTTCCTTGGCGCTAAAGCGCGTGGCTAGGTAGCGCAGGCCGCGCTCGGGGCTGCGTGCGCTGCGCTGCTGCCAGATGGGCAGCTCCTGCGCGCCCAGGACGCGCTGGGGCAGGCGCTCGCCGTGGCGCTGCAGCGCGGCGCGCATGCGCCGGATGTCGCACACATCGGTGCCGATGCCAAAGATCATGGGGCGGGGTTGTCTTGGCTGCCGCTGGCAATGGCCGCCAGATAGGCCTGCACCGTGGCGCTGTAGCCAAGTTCGAGCGCATCGGCGATCAGGGCGTGGCCGATCGAGACTTCGGCCACCGGCGGCAAGGCGCGCAAAAAAGGCCCGAGGTTGGCGCGGTTTAGGTCGTGCCCGGCATTCACTGCCAGCCCGGCGGCGTGCGCGGCCTGCGCGGCGGCGGCGTAGCGCTGCAACTGTGCCTCCAGGGTGGCCCCGGCCGCTGCGTCGGATACGCAAGCAGCGGCATGCGCCGCCGCATAAGGCTCGGTGTAGAGCTCGACCCGCTGCGCCCCCACGGCCCGCGCCGCCGCCATCTGCTCCGGGTCGGGGTCCATGAACAGGCTCACGCGCACACCCAGCGCCCGCGCCTGCTCGATCAGCGGGCGCAGCCGCTCGGCGTCGGCGGGGAAGCTCCAACCGTGGTCGCTGGTGAACTGGCCCACGCTGTCGGGCACGAAGGTGAGCTGGTGCAGCGGCAGGCCGCGCGCGCGCACCTGGCGCGCCACCTCGAGCAGGTTGTGAAAGGGGTTGCCCTCGATGTTGTATTCGCGCTGCGGCCAGTGTTGCAGCAGCTCGGCCAGCTCGAACACATCGTGGGGGCGGATGTGGCGCTCGTCAGGCCGTGGGTGCACGGTGATGCCGTGCGCCCCGGCTTCTAGGCAGGCTTGCGCGGCGCGGCACACGCTGGGGATACCCAGATGGCGGCTGTTGCGCAGCAGCGCCACCTTGTTGAGATTGACCGACAGGGCGCAACGGGGGGCAAAATCGACAGCGAGGGGCATGGGCTAGGGGCCGGCAAGGGGATGGGGTTAAGGGTTGTCGAGCACAGATTCGAATTCGGATTCGGCTTGAGGCGTGGACAGCAGCGGCCGATTCAGACCGGCACCGCCACCGCCCGGCTGCCCACGAAGCGCTGCACCTGCTGCGCCCAGCGCCGGGTCTGGAACTCGCGCACCCCGCTATGGTAGTGCAAGGCGGCGCGCAACTGGCGCCGCAAGGCCCCGCTGCGGTCTTGCTGGCACAGCGGCAGCAAGCTGGGCCAGACCGACACCTGCTGCAAGGCCGCGTGCAGCGCCAGCCAGTAAGGCGCGCTGCAGGCCGCCGTGCTGGCCGCATCGCCATCAGCCGCCGTGGGGGGCAGCTCGCACAAGCCGCCCTGCGTTTGCAACTGGTAGCGCGCCTCGGCGCGCAACGGCTGCAAGCTGGCGGCTTCGTGATCCAGCGGTGGCAACCAGCCCAGTTCGCGCAGCAGCAGCAACTCGAAGGCGCGCAACACCCCCGCCTGCGGTGCCCCGGCAGCGAGCAAGGCCAGCGCTTGCGCGTAGTGGTCGTACAGAGTCGGGTGCGGGTCTTCGCGCGCCAGCAGCTTGAGCAGCAATTCGTTCAGGTAGTAGCCCGCCAACAAGGCCTCGCCCGGTGGCAGCAACTGCCCGCCCTGCCATTGCGCCGCCTTGAGCGTGCGCACCTCGGTGGCTCCGCCCCAGCTCAGGTGCAGCGGCAACAGCGCCAGCAGCACCGAGCGAAATTGCGAAGTCGGGCGCTTCACCCCCTTGGCCACCAGCGCCACGCGCCCGTGGTGGCGGCTAAACACCTCCAGGATCAGGCTGGCCTCGCTCCAGTCGTGGCGGTGCAGCACGAAGGACGGCTCCTCATGCACCCGCTTGTTCATGGACGGAATTCAGCGCCGGGCTGTCCCAAGCTGAATTCACTCCCCCTCGGGGGGCAGCAAGCCGCTAAGCGGCGCAGCGTGAGGGCTGGCTCCACTACTCGTACCCAAAGGAGCGCACGCGGGCCTCGTTGTCGGCCCAGCCCGAGCGCACCTTGACCCACAGTTGCAAAAACACCTTGCCGCCCCAAAGTTTTTCCAAATCTTGGCGCGCTTCGCTGCCAATGCGCTTGAGCTTCTCGCCGCCCTCGCCGATCACCATGCCTTTGTGCCCTTCACGCTCGACCACGATGGTCGCGGCGATGCGGCGCAATTCGCCCTCTTGCGTGAACTGGTCGATTTGCACCGTGCTGGTGTAGGGCAGCTCGTCGCCGGTGAGCCGAAACAGCTTTTCGCGCACCATTTCGGCCGCCATGAAGCGCTCGCTGCGGTCGGTCAGGGCGTCGGCGTCGTGCAGCCAGTCCTGCTGCGGCAGGTATCTTTCCACGATCCCCAGCAGGCGCTGCACATCGCGCGGGCTCTTGGCCGACATCGGCACGTATTCGGCGTAAGCGTGGCGCTGCTGCATCTGCAACAGCCACGGCGCCAGCTCGGCGCGACTCTGCACGGCATCGAGCTTGTTGGCCAGCAGCAGCGTGGGTACTTTGGGCGGCAGCAGCGCCAGCACCTGCGCATCGGCCGGGCCAAAGCGCCCGGCTTCGACCACGAATACGATCAGATCGACCTCGGGCAAGGTGCCGAGCACGGTTTTATTCAGACTGCGGTTGAGCGCGTTGCCGTGCCGGGTCTGGAAACCGGGGGTATCCACGAACACAAACTGGCTTGCCCCTTGCGTGAGCATGCCGGTGATGCGGTGCCGCGTGGTCTGCGCCTTGGCCGAGGTGATGCTCACTTTTTGCCCCACCAGCGCATTGAGCAGGGTCGATTTGCCGACGTTGGGCCGCCCGACGATGGCCACCAACCCGCAGCGGCGCGACCCTGTGGGAGCGCTTATAGAGGTGCTGGCGTGGGGGCGGCCAGTCGGCGCACGGTCTGCCACACCACCCTGCGCCTCGACTGTTGCAGCGCCCTCGGGCGCACCCTCGGCCACACCCTCTTCGGCGGCACCACGCTCCTGCGCGCCCGGTTGTGGCTCAGGGGCTGGTGCGGCCGCCCCGGTGGGCAGCTTGCCCAAGGCCTGCGCCAGCATGGCCTCGAGTTCATCGGGGCTCTGGGGCGCGGGTGCGGCGCCAGTGGGGGGCTTGCGAGCGGTCATGGTGTATGGTTTTGGAGTTGTTGCAGCATCTGCGCCGCGGCGGCTTGTTCGGCGGCGCGGCGCGAACTGCCTGTGCCGCGCGCGCTCTGGCCGGTTTCGTGGATCTGGCACTGCACCTCGAAAGTCTGCACATGCGCTTGGCCCATTGTGGCCACCACGGTGTAGAGCGGCAGCTTCATTTTGCGCCCTTGCAACCACTCCTGCAAGGCGGTTTTGGCGTCTTTGCCGTGTGCACTCTGGCCCGGGCGCAGGTCGGTGCCCGCGTACAGGCGGCGCACCAGCGCCTCGGCGGGGGAAAAACCGGCGTCCAGATAGACCGCCCCGAGCAGCGCCTCCAGCGCATCGGCCAAAATCGAGGGCCGCTGGCGTCCGCCAGAGCGCGCCTCGCCCTCGCCCAAGCGCAGCAGCTCGGGCAAGCCCAGCTCCAGCGCCAGCCGGTGCAGCGTGTCTTGCTTGACCAAGTTGGCGCGCGTGCGCGACAGTTCGCCCTCGTTGTGGCCATCCAGGCGCTGGTACAGCAGGGCGGTCACGGCCAAATTGAGCACCGAGTCGCCCAGCAACTCCAGCCGCTCGTTGTGCTCGGTGGCAAAGCTGCGGTGCGTGAGGGCGCGCAGCAGCAAGCCGGAGTCGGCAAAACGATGCCCAATGCGAGCCTGCAAAGCCAGCAGCGGCTCCAGCGCCGCCCCACCCACGTCGGCAGGTCGCATCAGTGGCTGCGGCCCTGGTATCTGAGCAGCAAATAAGCCGGCCCAAACAGATGAATTTCTTCCTCGTACGCGAACGACACCAACAAGCGGTCGTTGTCGCGCGTGATGATCAGATCGGCACCCGTCACGGCATCGAAATAGCCCACCGTGCGCGTGCGCTCAAAGGCCGTACGCACCTCGGCTGGGGTCTGGCCAGTTTCAGCGGCATGCCGCATGGCGCGCAAAACCGACTGGTATTCGATCACCGTGGGCGCCACCCGCGCCGCCAGCACGCCCAGCGCGGCCACCACAATGCCAATCAAAATGATGCCAAAAAAACTGATCCCACGCTGCTGACGCTTCATATTCGAGCTCCGACTGATGTGAATCCGGGCATCTTAATCAATCGCAGCCGCATTGCGTCACTCGAAAGCCCCAATGCGGCCCAGATCGCCAAAATTCATCCAGACAAAGAAGGCCTTGCCGACGATATTGGCCTCGGGCACGAAGCCCCAGAAGCGCGAGTCGAGGGAATTGTCGCGGTTGTCGCCCAGCACAAAAAAGTAGCCCTCGGGCACAGTGCAGACCACGCCTTCGATGGTGTAGCGGCAGCGATCGCGGTGCGGAAAATCGGCCACGCCGGGGATGAAGGCCGGCAGGTTGGGGTCGATCAGGGTGCGCACCGTGCGCCCACCCAGGGTCTCGGCGTATTGCAGCGAGTAGCGCATCGAGTCCGGGTCGTAAAACTCCGGCAGCGGCTGGCGCGGCACCTCGACCCCGTTGATCGAGAGGCGTTTGTCGAGGTAAGCCACCTCGTCGCCGGGCACGGCCACCACGCGCTTGATGTAGTCCAAGTTGGGCTGTGGCGGGAAGCGAAACACCATCACGTCGCCGCGCTCGGGGGCGTTGTTGGGAAAAATTTTGGTGTGGATCACCGGCAGGCGCACGCCGTAGTGAAATTTGTTCACCAAAATCAAATCGCCCACGAACAGCGTCGGCAGCATCGAACCAGACGGGATTTTGAAGGGCTCAAACAAAAAGGAGCGCAGCAAAAAGACGATCAAAATCACTGGGAACAGCCCAGCGGTCCAATCCAGCCACCACGGTTGCAGCAGCAGCTTGTGCTGCGCCGACTCGATATCCACCGCGTCGCCCTTGATGCCCAGCCGCGCCCACTCGGCCTCGCGCTGGCGCTGTTGCTCGACCAGTTGCTGTGCCGCCGCACGCCGCTGCGGCAAAAAATGCCAGCGCTCGGCCACCCAGTAGGCCCCGGTCACCAGCGTAGCGAGAAACAACAGCAGCGAAAAATTGCCCTGCACCAGCCCCAAATACCAAGCCAGACCGTAGCTGCCAAAGGCCGCCAGCACCACCCCGGTGAGGGCGGCCATGCTCGATTCGCGGCTCATTCGTCCACCTGCAAAATGGCCAGAAATGCCTCTTGCGGAACCTCAACCGAGCCAATCTGTTTCATGCGTTTTTTGCCCGCTTTTTGTTTGTCCAGCAGCTTGCGCTTGCGCGAGATGTCGCCGCCGTAGCACTTGGCGATCACGTTTTTGCGCAAGGCCTTGACGGTTTCGCGGGCGATGATGTTGGCCCCGATGGCGGCCTGGATGGCCACATCGAACTGCTGGCGGCTGATGATCTCGCGCATCTTGGCGACCACCGCGCGCGCCCGAAACTGCGACTGGCTGCGGTGTACGATGATCGACAGCGCATCGACCTTTTCGCCGTTGAGCATGATGTCCACCTTGACCACGTCCGAGGGGCGGTACTCTTTGAACTCGTAGTCCATGGACGCATAGCCGCGGCTCACAGACTTGAGCTTGTCAAAGAAGTCGAGCACGATCTCGCCCAGCGGCAGCTCGTAGGTGAGCATGACCTGCTTGCCGTGGTAGGCCATGTTCTGTTGCACGCCGCGCTTTTGATTCGCCAGCGTCATCACCGCGCCCACGTATTCCTGCGGCATGTACAAATGCACCGTGACGATGGGTTCGCGGATTTCTTGGATGCGCCCGACCTCGGGCATTTTGGCCGGGTTTTCCACCTCCAGCAGCTCGCCGTCGCCGCGCAGCACCTGATAGACCACGCTGGGCGCGGTGGTGATGAGGTCCTGGTCGAACTCGCGCTCCAGCCGCTCTTGCACGATTTCCATGTGCAGCAGCCCCAAAAAGCCGCAACGAAAACCAAAGCCCAGCGCCTGCGAGACTTCGGGCTCATAGCGCAGCGCAGCGTCGTTGAGTTGCAGTTTTTCGAGCGCGTCGCGCAGCTCCTCGTACTCGCTGGCTTCGCTCGGGTACAGGCCGGCAAACACCTGCGGCTGCACTTCTTTGAAGCCCGGCAGCGCCTCGGTGGCCAGTTGCAGATTGGCCCCGCTGCTGCTCTTGATGGCGGTGAGGGTGTCGCCCACCTTGGCCGCCTTGAGCTCGCGGATGCCGGCGATCACGTAGCCCACCTCACCGGCGCGCAGCGCCTCGCGCGGCAGGTTGCTGGGGGTAAAAACGCCCAGCTTTTCGCAGCTATAGACGGCCTCGGTGGCCATGAGCTTGATGCGGTCACCGCGGTTGAGGCGCCCATCGACCACGCGCACCAGCATCACCACGCCGACGTAGTTGTCGAACCACGAGTCGATGATCATGGCGCGCAGCGCCGCATCGGGCTGGCCGCGCGGCGGCGGCACCTTGGCCACCACCAGCTCCAGGATGTCGTCGATGCCCATGCCGGTCTTGGCCGAGCAGGGTATGGCCTCGGTGGCGTCGATGCCGATTACGTCTTCGATCTCTTGCCGCGCCGAATCCGGGTCGGCCTGCGGCAAGTCCATTTTGTTGAGCACCGGCAGCACTTCCACGCCGAGTTCGAGCGCGGTGTAGCAGTTGGCCACCGTTTGCGCCTCCACCCCCTGGCTGGCATCGACCACCAGCAAGGCCCCTTCGCAGGCGCTCAGGGAGCGGCTCACTTCGTAGGAGAAATCGACATGGCCCGGGGTGTCGATCAGGTTCAGGTTGTAGATCTGGCCGTCGCGGGCGGTGTATTGCAGCGCCGCCGTCTGCGCCTTGATGGTGATGCCGCGCTCTTTCTCCAGGTCCATCGAGTCGAGCACCTGCGCGCTCATTTCGCGGTCGCTCAAGCCGCCGCAGCGCGAGATCAAGCGATCGGCCAGCGTGCTTTTGCCGTGGTCGATGTGGGCGATGATGGAGAAGTTGCGGATGTGCTTCATGTAGGGGGGCAAACAAAACGGGCGCGCACTGGCAGACGCGCCCGAGGCCTGCGCCAAAGGGGCAGGTCAACCCGCCATTGTACGGGCACGGCCACGGCGGGGAAGTGGGTGTAAGAGGGATAAGCGATGGCTGCGCTGGCTGGCGATCAATCGATTTCAGGGGCGGATGATGGCGTGCAAGGTCCAGTCACCGCGGCGCACCAGCACGTTCACGGAACGGTTGGGAGGCACGGCAGTGGCCGCAACCTCAAACTCGCGCACGTTGGCCACCGGGCGGTTGCCTACCGCCACGATCACGTCGTCTGGGCGCAAGCCGGCACGCGCCGCCGCAGCGCTGGCGGCCGTCACCCAAACCCCGCCTTCGATGCGCAAGCTGCGCCGCTCGGCCGCCGTGGGCTCACGCACGCTCAGGCCCAGACGCTGCGCCGCCGGGGTGGCGGCGGGGTCGGCTTCGCGCTCACCTGCCCTTGCCACGCGCTCATCCTCGAAGGCCGCCACGGTCACGGTTAAAGTGCGCTCGGCCCCTTGGCGCCAGACCCGCACCGGTACCCGGGAACCGGGCGCGGTGCCGGCCACGATGCGCGGCAAATCGGTCGAGCGCTCGACCGGTTTGCCATCGAAGCTCAACACCACGTCGCCCGGTTCGATGCCGCCACGCGCCGCTGGCGACTGATTTTCCACCCCTTGGATCAGTGCCCCGGTGGCGCGCGGCAGCCCCAATGAAGTGGCCAACTCGCGGTCCACCGCACCGATCGCCACCCCGATGCGGCCGCGCGTGACGCGACCGGTGGCGCGCAACTGGTCGGCTACCAGCATTGCCTCATCGATCGGAATGGCAAACGAAATGCCCTGAAAGCCGCCCGACCGGGTGTAGATCATGTTGTTGATGCCCACCACCTCGCCGCGCATATTGATCAGCGGACCGCCCGAGTTGCCGGGGTTGATGGCCACATCGGTCTGGATGAATGGCAGGAACTCACCGGTTTCGCGCTGGCGCGCACTGACAATGCCGGCGGTAACGGTGCTCTCGAGCCCGAAGGGGGAGCCGATGGCCATCACCCACTCGCCCACGCGCAAGCGCGACACGTCGCCGATGCGCACCGTGGGCAAGCGGGTGGCCTCGATTTTGACCACCGCGATGTCGGTGCGCCGATCGGCCCCCACCACCCGGGCCGAGAACTCGCGCCCGTCGGTGAGCGTGACGACGACCTCGTCGGCTCCTTCGACCACGTGCGCGTTGGTCATGATGAAGCCGTCGGCACTCAGGATGAAGCCCGAACCCACGCCACGCGGCCGCTCGACCCCAGGCCCGCCTTGCGGGCCTTGCGGGCCACGCGGTCCGACACCCGGCGGCATCGGGACGCCAAAGCGGCGGAAAAACTCTTCCATCAAATCGTTCGGCGCCGCAGGGCCAGCGCCTTGGCGCACGCGCTCGATGGTGCGGATATTGACCACCGCCGGCCCGACCTGATCGACCAGCACCGTGAAGTCGGGCAGGCCGCGCACCTCCACCGGGGCGCTGACTGGGACGCTGCGTGCCGGTGCGGCTTGCGCCAGCGTGTTAGAGCCGACGGCACTGGTGGCGAGCGTGCCAGACTGCGCCTCGACCGCCTGCGGCTGCGCCAGCCAAAGCACGCCAACCAATCCCAGTGCGGCCGCGCTGGCGGCGAGGTAGCGCCGGGTAGATTGCTTAATAGGGGTCATGGTGCTGGAACTCCGGGTGGCGATAAGCAAATGTGCGCTGTGTACATTGGGCCACAGCAAGACCTTTTCAAGCCTTAACGCATGCGCTCCAGCGCCTGAATGTGCAGCAACAGGGTCTCGGGTGGCACCTCCCCCATCGCCGTCACCCAGTGCTCGGCCACGCGACGCGAGACCGAATGGGTGGCGCCTTCGGCCAACACCGCTTCTCGAGTGTGGCGCTGCGGGTTGAAAGTTTCAATGAAAAGCGACACCGAGGCCAGCCCGTCAGAGAAAATCCATTGCGCCATTGGGGCCGCTTGGGTATCTTGGCGCAGGTGCAAGCCCATAGCCTGAAAGCCGGGCACCTCGCTGCGCAGCCGCCACCCTTGCTCTTGGGCCGTGCTCGGGCGCTGCACCGGGTGCACGACTCGGTAACCGCTGGTCTGTTCGAACTGGCGCGCCAGTTGCTCCATGCGCACCGGCGCATCGAGCAGCAGTTCGGTAAACGCCACTTGCTCGAGCACGCGCCCTTGAGGGTTGCGGGTTTGCATCTTGAGCATCAAACCGGTGCGTTGCTCGGACCAAATCCGGTAGCCAAAGCGCAGCCCGTCGCCCGCCACAAAGTCCACCACCGTGGCTTCGAGTCCGGCCACCCGTTCGGTGCCTACCACGCGCGCGGTGTAAAACGCCTCGATGCGCCGATTGGGCGCACGCAGCAAGTCGGGGAACTGGCGCAAGGCTTCGCGCCGGTCTTTGTGCACCAGCTTTTGCGCGGGCAAAAAGATGGCCACTTCGTCGTTGCGGCGCATGGTGATGCGTGGCGCCCCCGTGAGCGCTTCGATGCGCTCGAACTGCTGCCGACCGTCGCACACATGCCAAATTTTGGAGGACGCGATTTCGGTTCCGTTGGAGAACACAAAGGTGCCTACGTAGGCGCGGTTGCGTGACGCCTGGTGCAAGCGATCCAACCAATACCCGATCGACTGCTGCGTGACCCCGGATTGGCTCGCGCCTGCGCTGCCGGCTGAAGCAGGTGCGACTGCAGCCGCACTTTGTGCGTGCACCACCGACCCACCCAAGGCGAAGGTGAGCAGCGCCATCCCGGCAGCAACCCCCCCGACCCGGCGGCTGAGTAAACTGAGCGTATTCATCAGGGTGCCGAGTGATCGTAGGTGGCGTTGCGCAAGAAACCGACCGGCACGTGCAAGGCGTTCATGCCCCCGTGCTGCCGGTGTGCAGCCAACAGGGTATCGAGTTGTGGGTCGCGCCACATCAGCCCCTTGGCCGTCACCACGCCTTGCAAGCCAGCGGGCTCGGAGGACTGATCCGACACCGCCACCGCTTGCGGCGCCGGGGCTTGCGCCCATTGCTGCCCTTGGTCGGTGGCGACGCCACCCAACAAAAAAGACCACGACAGGGCCGCCATGGTGGCCACCGAAGCCAATCCAGCCACCATTTTCCAACGAAACACGGCGTCGTTGGCGGCGGCTTGCGGGGGTGTCACGGTGGGCGCGGGCGCTGCCTCAACCGGACTCCGCGCCGGTGCGGGCTCTTGTGCCAAGCGGGCCAATACCGCGTCGGCAAATGCCGGGCTGGCCAGCGGCACCGGGCGCGCAGCCGAACCGCGCAGCGCCTCACCGATCCAGTGGTAGCGCGACCAGTCGGCGTACAGGTCGGTGGCGGCACCGGTGCCACTGCCCGCGTGGGCGGCTGTGGCCTGCGCCACGCGCTCGGGGGGGCACTCGCCATCGAGCAAGGCCGACAACCACTCAAGCGGGGGCGCCGACGCCTCGTCGAATACGGGAGCGGCGTCGGTTGGGCCTGAATCGGCAGCCAGGGTGGAGGGCTTAGTTTGCATGGTCGTGCGTTTTCTCAATCAGGTTGGGCCGCGTCACCAGCGCTTGCCCGTCTGGCGTTCCAGCATGGGCTTGATGCGTGCCGAAATGGCTTCACGGGCACGGAAAATGCGCGAGCGCACGGTCCCAATGGGGCAGTCCAGCGCCTGGGCAATTTCCTCGTAGCTGAGTCCTTCGATCTCGCGCAAAGCAATGGCTTGGCCCAATTCCTTGGGCAAGGCCTCCATGGCGGCGTTGACGGCCAAGGCAATCTCCTTGCTTGCCAGCAACGATTCGGGCGTTTCGGCATCGGCTACTTGCCCATTTAGTTCGAGTTCTGGCGCGGAAGTTTCATCGTCTTCGGCACGCATCAGAGAACTCATCAAAATCACCGGGTCGCGCTTGAGCTCCATCAGCTGTTTTTTGGCGGTGTTGACCGCGATCCGATACAGCCAGGTGTAGAACTGCGACTCGCCCCGAAACTGGGCCAGCGCCCGGTAGGCGCGGATGAAGGTCTCTTGGGCGATGTCTTCGACCAAGTTGGAGTCGCGCACCATGCGCCCGATCAGGCGCTCGACGCGGCGCTGGTACTTAACCACCAGCAAGCCAAAGGCGCGCTGATCCCCGGCCAGCGTGCGCTGCACCAATAGCAAATCGGCATCGGGAGGGGTAGCGGGGGCAGTTTCGGTCATGTTGAGCGCTTAGGGCGGGTCAATATACCCGATTGCAGGGGCTGCACCTGCCCGTTCGCGCGGTCGGAGTGCCGCCAGTTGCAAGTTTGTGTAAGCCCCAAGGCGGAACTTGGTGCGCGCCAAAGGCACCTTGCTGACGCCTCTACTGCAGCGGCTGAGCCAGCACGGCCGCTCGCAGCGCCCGCCATTGCCTTGGGTTTTGGGCGCGCTCCAGCCAGAGCCAACCGCGCAAACCGCTGCTGCTGCGCCAACGCAACAGCAACAGGCCCTGCAAATCAAGCACGCAGCGCAGCTCGCTCAGCTCTAGGCCGCGCCGCCACGCCGGGCTGAACCAGCGCCACTGCCCGCGCGCGGCCGCGCTGCGCCGGCGTGCCCCCGCTGGCAGGGGCTCCCAGACCAGCTCGCCCATCACTGGTGTGCGCAAGCGCCACAGGCCCCAACACAGCAGCCCCAAGCCAGCGGCCAAGCTGGCCCACCAAGCGGCCGGGGCCACGTGATCGGGGGCCAAGGCCAACCAAAGCGCCAAGCCCAGCGCCCACGCCACGGCCAGCAAAGCCAGCGCGGCGTACTCGGCCTGCTGCGCCCCGGCGGGGTAGGTGACAGGGGGCGGGCCTTGCACGGCAGGGGCTTTCAGGTGGCAAGCGCAGCAGCCGCCACGGGCGGCCCCGCCTCAAACCCGCTTGAACACCAGCGAACCGTTGGTGCCGCCGAAACCGAAGTTGTTTTTAAGTGCGACTTCGATCTTGCGCTGGCGTGCGGTGTGGGCGCAATAGTCCAGATCGCACTCTGGGTCGGGCTCGAACAGGTTGATGGTCGGCGGCGCCACCTGGTGGTGCAGCGCCAGCACGGTGAACACACTCTCGACCCCACCGGCCCCGCCGAGCAGGTGCCCGGTCATGGACTTGGTGGAGCTGATCAGCACCCGGCGCGCGTGCTCACCCAGCGCGGCCTTGATGGCGTTGCTCTCGTTGATGTCGCCCAGCGGGGTGGAGGTGCCGTGGGCATTGAGGTAGTCCACCTGGTCGGGGTTGAGGCCGGCGTTGCGCAAGGCCGACTGCATAGCGCGGCGCGGGCCGTCCATGCTGGGCGCGGTCATGTGGCCGGCGTCGGCGCTCATGCCGTAGCCCGCCACTTCGGCGTAGATGCGGGCTCCGCGGGCGCGGGCGTGCTCGTACTCTTCCAGCACCAGCACCCCGGCCCCTTCGCCCAGCACAAAGCCGTCGCGGCCTTTGTCCCAAGGGCGGGAGGCGGCTTGCGGGTCGTCGTTGCGGGTCGAGAGCGCGCGCATGGCGGCAAAGCCGCCGATCCCCAGCGGCGAAACGGTGGCCTCGGAGCCACCCGCCACCACCACGTCGGCGTCGTTGTACTCGATTTTGCGCGCCGCTTCCCCGATGCAGTGCAGGCCTGTGGTGCAGGCTGTGACGACCGCCAAATTGGGGCCCTTGAAGCCAAAGCGCATCGACACATGGCCCGAGATCATGTTGATGATCGAGGCCGGGACGAAAAAGGGCGAGATGCGGCGCGGCCCGCGCTGCGTCAGCTCGGCGTGGGTGGCTTCGATCAGGGGCAAGCCACCGATGCCCGAGCCAATGATGCAGCCGATGCGGCAGGCTTCTTCCTCATCCAACTCGGCCCCGGTGCGCAAGCCGGCGTCGGCCACGGCCTGCGCCGCAGCGGCGATGCCGTAGTGGATGAATGTGTCCATGGTGCGCGCTTCTTTGGCACCGATGTAGGATTCGAGGTCGAAGCCCCGCACCTCGCCCGCAATTTTGCAGGCAAAGGCGGAGGCATCGAACTTGCTGATGGGTCCGATGCCAGAGCGGCCCGCGAGCACGCTGGCCCACGCCTCTGGCACCGTGTTGCCCACGGGGCTGATGCAGCCCAGACCGGTTACGACAACACGGCGGCGGCTCATAGGCGACTCAGCCTTTCTGGTGTGCCAGCGCGTAGTCGATCGCGTGCTGCACGGTGGTGATTTTCTCGGCGTCTTCGTCCGGGATTTCGATGCCGAATTCGTCTTCTAGGGCCATGACCAGTTCCACGGTGTCGAGCGAGTCGGCACCCAGATCGGCCACGAAGGCTTTTTCGTTGGTGACCTGGGACTCTTCCACGCCGAGTTGTTCGGCGATGATTTTCTTCACACGTGCTTCGATGTCGCTCATAGTTCCCTCTGTGGGTGGTTGAAATGCAAGACCGGCATTCTAGCCGGGTCGGTTTGGGTGCTTAAAAAACAGCCCGGCCAGACGCCAGTGGTCGGTCTAGTGGCCGATGTTAGCTCAAGTGCGCCGGAGGGATCCAAATCAGGGCATCAGCATGCCGCCGTTGACGTGCAGCTCCTGCCCGGTGATGTAGCCCGCCTGCGCGCTGGCCAGGAAGGCCACGGCCTGCGCCACGTCGGCCGGTTTGCCCAGGTGCCCGAGCGGAATCTGGCCCAGCAGCGCCTGCTGTTGCGCCTCACTCAGGGCGGCGGTCATGTCGGTTTCGATGAAGCCCGGTGCCACGCAGTTGACCGTGATCTGGCGGCTGCCGAGCTCGCGCGCCAGCGCGCGCGTCAGGCCCGCCACACCGGCCTTGGCGGCGGCGTAGTTGGCCTGCCCGGCGTTGCCGCTGGCCCCCACCACGCTGGTGATGTTGACGATGCGGCCCCAGCGCTGCTTCATCATGGGGCGGATGACGGCGCGGCTCAAGCGAAACACCGCTTTGAGGTTGGTGTCGAGCACCGCGTCCCAGTCCTCGTCCTTGAGGCGCATGGCGAGCATGTCGCGCGTGATGCCGGCGTTGTTGACCAGCACGTGCAGCGCCCCGTGTTCTTTGACGATGGCTTCGATCAGGGCTTCGGCGGCGGCGGCGTCGTTGACATCGAGCCGCACGCCTCGGCAACCGGGGTGCGCGGCCAGCGCCTGGCTGATTTTGGCGGCGCCGTCGTCGCTGGTGGCGCTGCCGATGACCTGGTAGCCCCGGCGCGCCAGTTCCTGCGCGATGGCGGCCCCGATGCCGCGCGTGGCGCCGGTAACCAAGGCCACTTGGGCGGCGGGGGCGGAGGCTGGGTTGCTCTGTGTGGCTTCGCTCATGGAGTGTGTTCCTGCGGTTGCGGCTGGCGCGCTCAACCCAGTTGGGCGCGCAGTGCCACCAGTGTAGCCGGGTCGTAGAGGGCGGCGCTGCCCAATTCGGGGTCGATGCGCTTGACCAGCCCGGCCAGCACCTTGCCGGGGCCGCACTCGACCACCGTGCGCACCCCACGCGCCTTGAGCGCCTGCATGCACTCGACCCAACGCACCGGCCCAAAGGCCTGGCGGTACAGCGCGTCGCGGATGCGCTCGGGTGCGCTCTCGAAGGCCACGTCGATGTTGTTGAGCACCGGGATTTGTGGCGCAGCCAGCTCGGTTTGCTCCAGCGCCACGCGCAGCCGTTCGGCCGCGGGCCGCATCAGGCTGGAGTGGAAGGGGGCCGAGACCGGCAACGCCAGTGCGCGCTTGGCCCCGCTGGCCTTGAGTTGCTCGCAGGCGCGCTCCACCGCCGCCTTGCTGCCAGCGATGACGGTTTGCGCCGGGTCGTTGAAGTTGACCGCCTGCACCACCTCGGCGCTGCCGGGGTCAAAGCTGGCTTGCACCTGGTCGCAGCCGGCGCGCACCTGCTCGGCGCTCAAGCCCAGAATGGCGGCCATGGCCCCGGTTCCCACCGGCACCGCGTCTTGCATGGCTTGGGCGCGCAGGCGCACCAGCGGCGCGGCTTGCGCCAGTGTCAGCACCCCGGCCGCCACCAGCGCCGCGTACTCGCCCAGCGAATGCCCGGCCAGTGCCGCCGGCAGCGCACCGCCTTCGGCGCGCCAGATGCGCCACGCCGCCACCCCGGCGACCAGCATCACCGGCTGGGTGTTGGTGGTGAGCGCGAGTTCTTCTTTGGGGCCTTGGTGGATCAAGCGCCCCACGTCCTGGCCCAAGGCCGCACTGGCCTCTTGCAGGGTTTCGGCCAGCACCGGGTGCGCGCCCCAGGCGTCCAGCATGCCCACCGACTGCGACCCTTGACCGGGAAAAACGAAAGCAAAATCAGACATTTCTGCAAACTCCTTACAGGCTCACGGGGGCTGGGTTGTGTCTTAGAAGCGCAGCAGCACCGCACCCCAGGTAAAGCCACCGCCCACGCCTTCGAGCAGCAGCAACTGGCCCGGCCGCACCTGGCCCGAGCGCACCCCGTGATCGAGCGCCAGCGGGATGGAGGCCGCCGAGGTGTTGCCGTGCTCGTGCACGGTGACGATGACCTTGTCCATGCCCAATTTGAGCTTGCGCGCCGTGCCCTGCATGATGCGGATATTGGCCTGATGCGGAATCAACCAATCAACGGCTGCGGCTTCGATTCCGGCCTTGGCCAGCACCGCGCGGGCGGCCTCTTCGAGCACCCCGACGGCGAGCTTGAACACCGCCTGCCCATCCATCCTGAGCAGCGGCGCGCCGCGCACCAAGCCGCCGCTGAGGCTGCCTGGAACGCACAAAATGCCGGTGTGGCGGCCGTCGGCGTGCAGATCGCTGGCCAGCAGCGCCGGCCCGCTGCCGTCGTGTTCGCAGGCTTCGAGCAGCACCGCCCCGGCGCCGTCGCCAAACAGCACGCAGGTGCCGCGGTCGTTGAAATCGAGCAGGCGCGAAAACACCTCGGCCCCCAGCACCAGCGCACAGCGCGCGCTGCCGGTGCGGATCAGGGCATCGGCCACCGTGAGCGCGTAAATGAAGCCGCTGCACACCGCCTGCACATCGAAAGCCGCCCCGCCCGCCGCGCCCGGCAAGCCTTGGGCTTGCGCGTGCTCGCTGAGCTTGCGCTGCAAGATGGTGGCGGTGGAAGGAAACACCATGTCGGGCGTGGAGGTGGCGACCACGATCAAGTCCACATCGGCCACCTGGCGGCCGGCCGCTTGCAGCGCTTGCAGGCTGGCTTGCAGCGCCAGATCGCTGGCCTCGCTGCCTTCATCAATAAAGTGCCGGGCCCGGATGCCGGTGCGCTCGACGATCCACTCGTCGCTGCTCTCGATGCCGCGCGTGGCCAAGTCGGCCACCAGGTCGGCATTGCTGACGCGCCGCGGTGGCAAGTAGCTGCCGGTGCCGGTGATGCGGGTGTAGCGGGTCATGGGCGGTTTATGGATTATTCAGGCACAGACAGGGCCAAGGGTGCGGCGGCGGCGATGCGCTCTTGCACCCGCTGCAGCAGTTGTTTGTCAGCGGCCTCGAAGGCGCGCTGCAAGGCCTGCTCGAAGGCAAAGGCATCAGCCGAACCGTGGCTTTTGAACACCAGCCCGCGCAAGCCCAGCAGCGCCGCACCGTTGTAACGCCGGTGGTCCACGCGGTTTTTGAAGCTGGAGAGCACCGGCCACGCCACGGCGGCGGCCAACTGGCTGTACCAGGTGCGGGAGAATTCTTCGCGTACAAAGCCGCCGATCATGCTCGCCAAGCCTTCGCTGGCTTTCAGCACCACGTTGCCCACGAAGCCGTCGCAGACCACGATATCGACCGTGCCCTTGAACAGGTCGTTGCCTTCTACGTTGCCGTAAAAATTGAGGTCGCCGTGTTCGGCGGCGCGGCGCAGCAACACACCGGCCTGTTTGATGACCTCGTTGCCCTTGATCACCTCTTCGCCGATGTTGAGCAGCCCCACCGTGGGCGCCACCTTGCCGCTGGCGGCCACCAGCGAGGTGCCCATGAGGGCAAACTGCAGCAGGTGTTCGGCGCTGCAATCGACATTGGCCCCCAGGTCGAGCACGGTGGTGGCCGTGCCCTTGGCGTTGGGCATTTGGGAGGCAATCGCCGGGCGGTCGATGCCGTCCAGCGTTTTGAGCAGGTAGCGCGCAATCGCCATCAGGGCGCCGGTGTTGCCGGCCGAGACCGCCACCTGCGCCGCCCCGCTCTTGACCTGCGCGATCGCCACGCGCATGGAAGAGTCGCGCTTGCGCCGCAGCGCGACCTCGACCGGGTCGTCCATCGCCACCACCTCGGTGGCGGGCACCACGGTGCAGCGGCTGGCATCCAGTGCCGCTGGCAGCCGCGCCAGCGCCTGCGGCTGGCCGACCAGCAGCAAACGGGCTTGGGGGTTGCGCGTTAAAAAAGCCGCACACGCCGCCAAGGTAACGGCAGGGCCGTGGTCGCCCCCCATGCAATCGACCGCCAGCGTGATCAAGACCCTCTACTCCAAGAACGGCCTTTGCACACCAGCGACGCCCCTGGCACCAGTACCTGAAATGGAGCTTGCGCGAACACAGGCACGGATGTGGACGCAGGCGCTGACGCGGGCCGGATCAAGCCTCGGACTTGCTCTTTAGCACCTGCCGGCCCCGGTAAAAACCGTTCGGGCTGACGTGGTGGCGCAGATGCACTTCGCCGGTGCTGGGCTCGACCGCCATGCCCGGCACCGTCAGGGCGTTGTGCGAGCGGTGCATGCCGCGTTTGGACGGCGATTTTTTGTTTTGCTGAACGGCCATTGCAGGCTCCTTGATGAAAATGGGCGGCCCAAGGAGCCATCCCGAATATGCGACAGCGCACTGCCACGGCAGCACCCACGAAGAGTCACCCGAGTGCGAAACCTTGCATTATAACGCCCCATTTGCCGCCCAGCAATACCCAAGCCAGGCATGGATTCCAGCGCCCGCCGGTCGGACCCCGCACCCCCGATCAATCGGGTTTGCGCTGCGCCAACACCCCGAACGGGTTGGGGCGCTGCGGCACCTCCACCCCGGCTGCCGCTGCTTCGGCATAGCCTGGCAACGCCTTGGGGCAGGCCTCGTGCATGGGCACCAAGGGCAGCGCCAGCAGCAACTCGTCCTCGATCAGCTCCTGCAAGTTAAAACGCGGCGCCCAGACCAGCAGGTCTTCGTCGCTGCCCTCGTCTTCAGCTTGGGCGCGCGCTTCATCAGCCACGAAGCGAAACCAGCGCTCGTCTTGCATGGGCTCCAAAAAGGGTTCGAGGCAGCGCTGGCACCGCAGCGGCACCTGGGCGCTCCAGCGCAGATGCAGCCACAACTGGCGCCCTTCGCTGCGGCCCGCACCCGGGACGGGCGCCGGGTCGGCGCGCCACTGGGCCTCGGCCTGCCAGCACAACGGCTCCAAGGCAGTGGGCCAAGGTGGCGCATCGGCGCCCCAGCGTGGCAGATCGGACAGCGCCAGCTCGCCTTGCAGCGCCTGCGCGCTGTCGGCCAAGGCACGCAGGTCGAGGGCGCTGGGCCGGGGCTGGGACGCGGGGATGGGAGGGAGTGAGTTGGGCATCGGGCTGGGGCTGACCGAGTTGGGCCAAGTGGGGGGGTGAGCGGACAGATTTTAAGCCGCCAGCGTAGCGCAAGACCACCGCACCAGACCCGGCGAACCGTGGCAGCAGCCGGTTTCAGACTGCCTGCGTTTCTTCTAGGCGCAGCAGCACCAAAATACCCAAAAAGTAGATGGCCGCCACCACCCAAGCCACCGTCATAAAGCTCACTTGAACGCCCACCAAGCCAGCCGCAATCATGGCCACACCAAAGATGATGCCTCCTGCCCCCCAGTAATTTCCCATGCCACGGCCCCTGGTGGCTTTGCGGGTCACATCACCCAAGTAAACGGCTTCGATGGTGTCCCAGGATCCATCGGTCAATCCGTCCAGCACCAGCACCAGCAGCAGCGCGCCATAGGCCCAAGGCTGCTCCAAATACGGGATGAGCGGATAAGCCAAGTAAACGCACACGCTCAGGCACGCAGTCGCCACCAGAAAGGGCTTGCGCCCATAGCGATCCACCCAGCCGCCCACGAAGTAGGTGCCCACCGAGTCCATGATGGCGATGATGCCCAGCCCCACCCCCGCCGCCACGATACCGTCCATCTCGTACAAGAAGGCAATGAGGAACGGATAGTACAAACCGTCGGCCAACGAAAGCAGCGCGTTGGCGAAGTAGATCGTCTGGTAGCCTCGGGCGCTCATTGCTCATCCTGATTGCCGCAAGTGTACGGCGGCACGCGCTTGAACACCCCGCCCAGCGTGCCATACTTGCACCCCATGAACATCGCCGACTTGCGCAAAAGCTACGAACGCGCCGCCCTGAGCGAGGACGACTCGCACCCCGACCCGCTGCTGCAGTTTGGCCGCTGGTTCGAGGAAGCGCTCAAAAGCGAGCTGCCCGAACCCAACGCCATGACGCTGGCCAGCGTGGGCAGCGACTTGCGCCCGAGCACGCGCGTGGTGCTGATCAAAAGCTACGACGCCCAAGGCTTGGTGTGGTTCACCAACTACGACAGCCGCAAAGGCCAGGAGCTGGCTGGCAACCCGTGGGCGGCGCTGCAGTTTCACTGGGTCGAGCTGGAGCGCGTGGTGCGCATCGAGGGGCAAGTCGAGCGCGTCAGCGATGCCGAGAGCGACGCCTACTTCCAGAGCCGGCCGCTGGAGCACCGCATCGGGGCCTGGGCCAGCGCGCAGAGCCGCGTGCTCTCCAGCCGCGCCGCGCTGGTGGCGCAGGCGCTCAAGTTTGGGGCCCAGTTCATGCTGCAACCGCCGCGCCCCCCGCACTGGGGCGGCTACCGGCTGCGGCCAGACCGCTGGGAATTTTGGCAAGGCCGCCCGAGCCGATTGCACGACCGGCTGCGCTACCGCCTCGAAGGCTGTGCTTGGGTGCGCGAACGGCTCTACCCCTGAACCTCTGTTCGTGCGTTAGGCCAGTTTTTCGATGCGCTGCCCCGCCACCCGCGCCAGCGCGGCGGCGCTGACGCGCTCGGGCGCAATCTCGGCCAACGGCAGCAGCACGAAAGCGCGCTCGTGCAGGCGCGGGTGCGGCAGCGTGAGCCAGTCGGACTCGATTCGCGCCGCGCCGTATTCGAGCAAATCGAGGTCCAGCGTGCGCGGTGCGTTGCGCCAGGGGCGCTCGCGCCCGGCGGCCTGCTCCAGCGCTTGCAGGGCGCGCAGCAGGTCGGGGGCGCTTAAGCCAGTCTGCAATTCGGCCACGGCGTTGATGAAATCGGCCCCTTCGGCCTGCCACGGCGCGCTGCGGTACAGGCTGGAGGCGCGCAGCAGCCGGGTGTACGGCAAGCAGCCCAGCGCCTCGAGGGCGGCGCGCACGCTGGCGCAGGCATCGCCCAAGTTGGCCCCCAAAGCCACCCAAGCCTGCACCGGGGGGCGTGGCGGCACGGCACTCAGCGGCACAGCACGGCAGCCGGCGCGGCTTTAGTCGGCCAGCGGGGCGTTGCGGCCCGGGCTGCTAGGCGGGCCCGCATCGTTGGCCTCGGCCGGGCCACCCTCGCGCTGGCTGGCCGGTTTGCGGCGGCGGCGGCGTTTTTTGGCTGCGGGTGCGGCCTCGTCGGTGGGGTGCTGCGGGTGTTCGGCAGCGGCATCGTCGCCGCGCTCGAAACGCACATCGTGCGCTCCTCCATCCTGCCCCTCGTTGCGAACCTGATCCTGCCCCTCATGCTGCGCGTCTGCAGCGCCTAGCCGGGCCTTGCCGGACCCCGGCTCCGCCCTCCCAGCGCGCCCCCCCACCGCACCCGCGCGCGCCCCGCCCTTGCCCGCCGCCGGGCGCTTGCGCTGCTGCTCCAGCCGCACGGTTTCGAGCATGTCGCGCCGCACCGCCTCGTTGGCCAGGCTGAAGGTTTCCCACCAGTGCGAGAGCTCCTCGTCGAGCTCGCCGACCTGGGCGCGCAGGCGCAAAAAGTCGAAGCCGGCACGAAAACGCGGCTGCTCGATCAGTGAAAACGGCGTTTGGCCGCTGCGCTTGTCAAAACGCGGCTGCATCAACCAGATTTCGCGCATATCGGCCGCCAGCTTGCCGCGCCCCGACACATCGCCGATGCGCGCATCGAAGGCCTCATCCACCGCCTCTTGCAGGGCGGCAAAGGCGCTGGCCCCGGCTTGCTGGCGCCGCTCCCAGCCGGCGCGCACATCGCTCCAGAGCACGCAAGCGAGCAAAAAGCTAGGCACCACCGATTTTTCTTCGGCCACGCGCCGGTCGGTGTCTTGCAGCGCGGCGCGCACGAAGGGATCGTGGGCGCGCTGCACCACCACGTCGAGCAGCGGGTAAATGCCTTGCGCCAGCCCGAGCCCCTGCAACTGCTCGATGCTGGCCAAGGCGTGGCCGGTTTGCAGCAATTTGAGCATTTCATCGAACAGGCGGCTCGGCGGCACTTCGGCCAGCAGCGGCAGGCTGGCCAGCAGCGGGGCGCGGGTTTTGCTGTCGAAGTGAAAACCCAGGCCGCTCAATTTGGCCGCAAAACGCACTGCGCGGATGATGCGCACCGGGTCTTCGCGGTAGCGCGTGGCCGGGTCGCCGATCAGGCGCAGCACGCGCTTTTTGGCGTCGCGGATGCCGTGGTGAAAATCGACCACCACCTCGCTCTCGGGGTCGTAGTAGAGCGCGTTGACGCTGAAGTCGCGCCGTGCCGCGTCCTGCTCCAGCGTGCCCCAGACGTTGTCGCGCAGCACCCGGCCGCTGGCATCGACGGCGTGCCCAACCCCGGCCAGCGCCGCCCGGTGGCTGCGCTCGTTGCCACTCACCTGCTCGGCATCGGCGCTGTCGAGGTAGGCGCGCAGGGTCGAGACTTCGATCACCTCGTGCTCGCGCCCGCGCCCAAACACCACGTGCACGATGCGAAAGCGCCGCCCGATGATGAAGGCGCGCCGAAACAGTGCCTTGACTTGCTCCGGGGTGGCGTTGGTGGCGACGTCGAAATCTTTGGGGCGCAACCCCAGCAGCAAATCGCGCACCGCACCGCCCACGATATAGGCCTCGTAGCCGCCGCGCTTGAGGCTGTGCAGCACGTCGAGGGCGCGTCCATCGACCAGCGAGGGATCGATGCCGTGTACCGCCACCGGCACGTCTTCGCGCTTGCCCAAGGGGGAGGCCTTGGCTTTGGGCGTTTTGCCCAGCAGCCGGTTGATGAAGGATGTGATCATGCCAGTGTTTCAAACAGGTCGAGAATGCGCCAGCCGCGTTGTTGCGCCAGCGCACGCAGGCCGGGCGAGGGGTTGGTGGCCACCGGCACGTTGGCTTTTTCGAGCAGCGGCAGGTCGTTCAGGGAATCGGAATAAAACGTGGTGTGCACCGTGTCCCAGCCCAAGCCGCGCGCCGCCAGCCACTGCTCCAAGCGCTGCACCTTGCCTTCGCGAAACGAGGGCGTGCCCGCGATCTCGCCGCTGTACCAGCCATCGGGGCCGCGCGCCAGCTCCACCGCCAGCAGCTCTGCCACGCCCAAGGCGTGCGCGATCGGGCGCGTGACGAACTCGTTGGTGGCGGTGATGATGAGCAGCAGATCGCCAGCGCGCCGGTGCTGCTCGACCAGCTCCAGCGCGGCAGGCAGTATGTGCGGCTCGATGACTTCGCGCATGTACTGCTGGTGCGCGGCGGCGGCGGCCTGCGCACCGCGCTCGCGCACGGCGGCGGTGCTAAAGCGCACGTAGTCGTGGATGTCAAGCGCGCCGGCCTGGTACTGGGCAAAAAATTCGTCGTTGCGGCGCGTGAAGGTTGCGGCGTCGGTCCAGCCGAGGCGGGTGGTGAACTGGCCCCAGGCGTGGTCGGAATCCAGCGGCAGCAAGGTGTGGTCGAGGTCGAACAGGGCCAGTTTCATGGATTGATGCAATGGGTTGGTGGTTGGGTTTTCAGGTTTCACAGCTTTCTTCGAGCATGGCTTTGAGCAGGGGCACGGTGAGCGGGCGCTGGGTGCGCAGCGCGTAGCCGTCGAGCCGCTCCAGCAGCGCCATCAGGCTGCCGAGCTCGCGCGCAAAGCGGCCGAGCATGAAGTCGAGCAGCTCGTCGGGCAGGTTCAGCCCGCGCGCGCTGGCGGCCAGTCGCAGCACGCGGCGGCGCTCGGCGTCATTCAAAATCGGCAATTGGAACACATGGCCCCAACCCAGCCGGGTGCGCAAGTCGGCTCGCAGATCGAGGTCGGTCGGTGGCCGGTCGGCCGCGGCCAGCACCCAGCGTGGCCGGCCGTCGGTGGGGGTGAGCGCGTTGATGCTCCAGTTAAAGGCCAGTGCCTGCTGCGCGCTGTTGTAATGCTGGCAGTCGTCGAGCAGCACGGCGGCCCAGTGGTCTTCAAAATCGGGCAAGACCTGGCTGCCGGGGTCGAGCCAGCCCACCGTTTGGCCCTGCTGCTGCAGCGCCAGCCGCACCGCGTGCAGCAAATGCGTTTTGCCGCTGCCGGACGCGCCCCAGATGAAACTGGGCACGCTGGGGCATTGCGGCTGCGCCAGCACCTGGCGCAGGTGCGCCACGGCCGGTTGCGCGGCGTCGGCAAAAAAATTGTCCAGTGTGGGCGGCGCGGCCAGCCCGAGGTCAAGCACCAGTTGCTGCATCGGCTTAGAGGCTGAGGGTTTTTCGGCCGTGCCCGAAAGGCGCGTCAAAACACCCACGATCTAGGCGCAAAGCACAGTCATAGCTCGGGCTATGGCGAGCATTTGCAACGACGAGCGTGGGTGTTTTGGCGTGCAAGGCGGGCATGGGTGAAAGACTCTCAGCCTCTTAAGCGGGCGGGTTCCCGGCGGGGCGCTCGGCGGGCGCAAGCGGCGGCGGGGCGCTGACCGGAGCCGAACCCGCTGTGGGCGGCGGCACCATGCCGTCGGTGAAAAGCGCGCTGCTTTGGTAGAGCCCCTGCAAGCGGCCCAGCGCCACCACCAGCACCGCGCTCACTGGCAGCGCAATCAGCACACCCACGAAGCCAAACAGGTGCCCAAAGGCCATCAGGGCAAAAATCACGGCGATCGGGTGCATGCCGATGCGCCCGCCCAGTACGCGCGGCGTCAGGTACAGGCTCTCGATGAGCTGCCCCAACATATAGACTGCACCCACCAGCAGCACCCCCCAAAGGGTGCCAAACTGCAGCAGCGCCGCCAGCAGCGCCAGCACCATCCCGACCCCAAAGCCCAGAAAGGGCACAAACATCGCCAGCCCGGTGAAGACACCGATCGGCAGCGCCAGATCGAGCCCGACCAGCATCAGCCCGGCGGTAAAAAACACCGCCATGCTGCTCATCACAATCAACTGGCCACGCAGGTACTGGCCCAGCACCTGGTCGGTATCGTCCAGAAAGCGCTGCGTCGGGGCGCGCCAGCGCGGCGGCACCAGCAGCTTGGTGTGTTCGATCAACCAATCCCAGTCCAGCAACAGGTAGTAAGCCGCAATCGGGGTGAGCACCAGAAAACCCAAGGCCGCCAGCAGGGCGCTGCCCCCAATGCGCAGCGACGACAGCGCGTACTCGACCCACTGCCCCTCCTCCCCGGTGATGAGCCGCTGCAACAGATCGCGCACCATTGCCACGTCGATCTGCGCGCTCACCCCTAGGCGCTCGCCCAAGGGCGCAACCCAAGCGTTGAAGCCCTCCAGCAGCAGCGGAATCTGGTCGCGCAGCAGCGGCACCTGGTGCGTGATGACGGGAATGATCAGCAACAGCACCGCCAACAGCACCAGCACCAGCAGCGTGAGCGCCAACCCCGCCCCCAGCCAACGCGGCACCCCACGCCCGTGCAGGCGCTCGACCGCCGGGTGCAGGGCGTAGGCCAGCACCGCCGCCACCAAGAAGGGCGTGAGCACCGGGGCCAGCAGGCCCAGCAGCAGCCAAGCCAGCACAGCCAAGCCGAGCCAAGCGAGCACGCGCAATTGCGAGGGGGAGAACAGCGTCGGTGGGGCCATCAAATTGAGGGTGTCGGATTGGGGAACAGAAAAGCGATGGGCATCGAGGCCGGGCAGGCCAGTAAAATCAGCCCATTCTATAGTGCCCACACCAAATGACCACGACCCCCCTTTCCTACAAAGACGCTGGCGTTGACATCGAGGCCGGCGACGCGCTGGTCGAGCGCATCAAGCCCTTGGCCAAAAAGACCATGCGCGAAGGGGTGCTGGCGGGCATCGGCGGCTTTGGCGCGCTGTTTGAAGTGCCCAAGCGCTACCGCGAGCCGGTGCTGGTTTCGGGCACCGACGGCGTGGGCACCAAGCTCAAACTGGCCTTCGAGTGGCAGCTGCACGACACGGTGGGCATCGACCTGGTGGCCATGAGCGTCAACGACGTGCTGGTGCAGGGTGCCGAACCGCTGTTTTTCCTCGACTACTTTGCCTGCGGCAAGCTCGATGTGGACACCGCTGCGGCGGTGGTGGGCGGCATTGCGCGCGGCTGCGAGCTGGCCGGCTGCGCCCTGATCGGCGGCGAAACCGCCGAAATGCCCGGCATGTACCCCCCGGGCGAGTACGACTTGGCCGGTTTTTGCGTCGGGGCGGTGGAAAAATCGCTCATCCTCACGGGCCAGACAGTGGCCAGCGGCGACGTGGTGCTGGGCCTGGCCTCCAGCGGTGTGCATTCCAACGGCTTTTCGCTGGTGCGCAAGTGCCTGGAGCGCGCCGGCCCCAACCTGCCCACCACACTCGACGGCCAGCCCTTGCGCCAGGCCCTGATGGCCCCGACGCGCATCTACGTCAAAAACGTGCTGCAGGCGCTGGCGCAGCACCCCTGTGGCGGCGCGGCCGGTGGCATCAAGGCGCTGGCGCACATCACCGGCGGCGGCCTGCTGGAAAACATCCCGCGCGTGCTGCCCGAGCAGCTGGCGGCCGAGCTGGTGCAAGGCAGTTGGCCACAAAGCGAGCTTTTTGCCTGGTTGCAGCGCAGCGCCGGCATCGACGATTTCGAAATGAACCGCACCTTCAACAACGGCATCGGCATGGTGCTGGTAGTCGATGCCGCTGCCGCAGCCGCCGTGGCCGCCACCTTGCGCACGCAGGGCGAAACGGTGTATGAAATCGGGCGCATCGCACAGCGCGGTGCCGGGGCGGCGGTGCGGGTGGGGTAGCGTGGGTGGGGTCGTGCGCCCCAAGAACTATCATCTACTGATATAGTTCGAGCATGCACCGAGACACCGCGATCGACGCCTTGCTGGATCTAGACGGCTCGATCCTGGATCAAGGTGGCGGCTACTGGATCAAGTTGCAAGCGTGGCGGGTTGAGACGACCCTCGCGATTCCGCACGGGATACGCTATTGCCTCACGCTGCACGAACCCCACGGCAAACGGGTCTTGGGCTATGACAATGCCCACGCCGTCAAGCCGCCCAAAAAGTTCAAGTACGCCGGGCGCATCTTGGCCTACGACCACCGGCACCGCCATGCGACAGACCAAGGCGTGCCGTACGCATTTCTGGATGCGCAGCAACTCATGAATGATTTTTTCGCAGACGTTGATCGCGTTTTGCAGGAGGTTAAGCAAAGATGAAAACGATTGTGATCGGCATCATGCCGCAAGAGCAAATCCGCCAACGGGTGCTGGCGATTGCCCAAGGTGCGTACAAGCCCAAGGCCAGCGAGCCAAAAATCTGGTTCACCTCCATGAAGTCGCTGGCCGAGGTGTTGAGCGACGACAACCGTGCCTTGCTCAGGGTGATCACCGAAACCCAGCCGGCCTCTATTTCGGCCCTAGCGCTGGCCACGGGTCGCAAGGCCAGCAACCTGTCGCGCACGCTCAGGACCCTGTCCAATTACGGCATCGTCGATCTCAAGCGCGAAAGCAAGCACGTGCGCCCGGTCGCGATGGGCACAGAGTTTAGAATTTTGGCTGCTGCGTAATCGTCCCCACCCTACATCCGCACCAGCCGCCGCAGCTTCACCCCGGCCAGCAGCAGGGTGCCGAAATAGACCAGCGCCGCACCCACCAGCAGCCCGAGCATGGCCAGCAGGCGCTGCCACACCACCACCTCCTCATGCACCCAGTTGAACTGGCTGCTGGCCCAGAGCAAAAACAGCGCCAGCAGCGCGCTGGCGGCCAGCACCTGCAGCGTCAACACCAGCCAGCCCGGCTGCGGCTGGTAGGAGCCGCGCTGCAGCAGCCCGATCAGCAACCAGCCGGCGTTGATCAAGGCCCCCAGCCCAATCGCCAGCGCCAGCCCGGCGTGGGCCATGGTGGGCACCAGCAACAGGTTGAACACCTGCGTCAGCACCAGCACCACGATGGCGATGCGCACCGGGGTTTTGATGTCTTGTTTGGCGTAGAAAGCCGGGGCCAAAATCTTGATTGCGATCAGCCCCACCAGCCCCACGCCATAGCCCATCAGCGCCAGCGCGGTCTGGCGCACATCAAAGGCCGTGAACGCGCCGTAGTGAAACAGCACCGCCACCAGCGGCTCGGCAATCGTCAGCAGCGCCACCGCACTGGGCACGGCCAGCAGCAGCACCAGGCGCAGACCCCAGTCGAGCATCTGGCTGTAGCGCGCCGGGTCGGCGGCGGCGCTGGCGGCCGCCAGTTGCGGCAGCAGCACCACGCCTAGCGCCACCCCCAGCAGCGCGGTCGGGAACTCCATCAGCCGGTCGGCAAAGGTGAGCCAGCTCACGCTGCCGGTGGCCAGGTGCGAAGCAATCTGGGTGTTGATGAGCAGCGAGATTTGCGCCACGCTCACCCCCAGCAGCGCCGGCAGCATGAGCGTGAGGATGCGCTGCGTGCCCGGGTTCTTCCAGGCCGAGCGCAGCGCCGAGAGGCGCACGCTCACACGCGGCAGCAGCCCGAGCCGCTTGAGCGCCGCCAGTTGCACCGCCAGTTGCAGCACGCCGCCAATCAGCACCCCACCCGCCAGGGCAAAAATCGGCTCGATGCCGATGGACTCGAACCACGGCGCGCCCCAGGCCGCAGCCACGATCAGCCCCACATTGAGCAGCACCGGGGTGGCGGCGGGAACGGCAAAGCGCTTCCAGGTGTTGAGCACCCCAGCCGCCAGCGCCACCAGCGACATGAAGCCGATGTAGGGGAACATCCAGCGCGTCAGCGCCACGGTCACGTCGAAGGTGTAGGGGTCGCGCGCCAGCCCGGCGGCCATGCCCCACACCAGCAGCGGTGCCGCCAGCACGCCCACGATGCAGGTGAAGGTGAGCGCCCAGGCCAGCACCGTGGCCACGCGGTTGATCAAATCTTTGGTGGCTTCGTCGCCCTCTTGCTCGCGGGTGGCGGCCAGCACCGGCACAAAAGCCTGGCTGAAGGCCCCTTCGGCAAACAGGCGCCGCAGCAGGTTGGGGATGCGAAAGGCGACGTTGAAGGCGTCCGTCATGGCGCTCACGCCAAAGGTGGCGGCGATCAGCAGGTCGCGCACCAAGCCGCTGATGCGCGAGAGCAGGGTCAACAACGAGACGACGGAGGCGGATTTGAATAGCGACACAGCGCGAGTGTAGCCGTGGGCCTAGAATGCTAGTCCCATGCCCACCCTCAACGCCGACCTGCACTGCCACTCCACCGTCTCCGATGGCACGCTCACGCCCGAGGCGCTGGCGGCGCGCGCCAAGGCCAACGGGGTCGAGCTGTGGGCGCTCACCGACCACGACGAAATCAGCGGCCAGCAGCGCGCCCTCGATGCCGCGCGCGCGCTGGCGCTGCCCTACCTCACCGGCACCGAAATCTCGGTCAGCTTTTGCGAGCTCACGGTGCACATCGTCGGGCTGGGTTTTGACCACCACAACGCCGCGCTGCTGCAAGGCTTGCAGCGCACCCGCTGCGGCCGCAGCGAACGCGCCCAGGAAATGGCCGAGCAGTTGCGCCGCGTCGGCATTCCCGGTGCTTTTGAGGGCGCGCTCAAATACGTGAGCAACCCGGAGCTGATCTCACGCGCCCACTTTGCCCGCCACCTGGTCGAAGCCGGGGTGTGCAAAGACATGCAAGAGGTGTTTCGAAAATACCTCACCGATGGCAAACCCGGCTTCGTGCCGCACCGCTGGGCCAGTCTGCGCGACGCGGTGCGCTGGATCGTCGAGGCTGGCGGGGTGGCGGTGATCGCGCACCCGGCGCGCTACAACCACGGCCCCACCCAAGAATACGCCCTGTTCAGCGAGTTCAAGGCCCACGGCGGGCAGGCGGTGGAAGTGCTCACCGGCTGCCACAGCAGCGCCGAAGCGGCCCAGTATGCCGAGATGGCGCTCGAATTTGGCCTGGCGGCCTCGCGCGGCTCCGACTTTCACGGCCCCGGCGAGAGCCACTGCGACCTCGGTGCCCTGCCCCCCCTCGACGCCCGCCTGCGGCCGGTGTGGGAACTGCTAGTCGAGCGCGTGCACTGATGCCGAGTCTGCAAACGGCCAGCGCCCGAACGCTGCTGGGGATCGCTTTTCTGGTGCTGGCGGTGGCCTGTTTTGCGCTGCTCGACGCCACCGTCAAGGTGCTCAGCGCCACCATCTCGGTGCTGATGGTGGTCTGGTTTCGCTACGCCTTTCAGGCCGTGGTCATGGCCGCCGTGGTGCTGCCCACCCGCGGCTGGCGCTCGCTGGCCACGCGCCAGCCGCTGCGCCACGCCCTGCGCGGGGTGCTGCTGCTGGCGGTGAGCATTTTGAGCTTTATCAGCGTGAGTTATATGCCGCTGGGCGAGTTCACCGCCATCATCATGCTCACGCCGCTGGTGGTCACGCTGCTGGCCGCCGTTTTTCTGCGCGAAGCGGTGAGCCGCCTGCGCTGGCTGCTGGTGCTGGGCGGCTTTTGCGGCGCGCTGCTGGTGATCCAGCCCACCGGCTACACCCTGGGCTGGTTTGTGCTGGTGCCGCTGCTGATGGTGTTGCTCTACGCCGTGTTCCAGATTCTGACCAGCCGCATGGCGCGCAGCGAAGACCCGCTCACGCTGCACTTCTACACCGGCTGGACCGGCGCGCTGCTGATGACGCTGGCGCTGCCTTGGGTCTGGCAGACCATCCCCGACCTGCGCACGCTGGCGCTGCTGTGTCTGGCCGGGCTGTGCGGCACCGTGGGGCATTTTTTGTTCATTCAGGCTTTTGCGCGTGCGCCGGCCTCTACCTTGGCCCCCTATATGTATTTGCAAGTCGGCTTTGCGCTGCTGCTGGGTTGGTTGCTGTTTGCGCACATGCCGGGCCTGTGGGCCTTTGTCGGCATCGGGCTGATCGTGCTGTGCGGGGCCACGCTGGCCTGGCTGACGGCGCGCACCCCCAAAGTGGATTAATAATCCGAGACTGTCCATTAGGCGCACCTACCGGTGCTGTTTGGGTGCAAGCGGCGCATGGGCGGCCAGTTTCGCCCTTCTTCGTTGTCCATAGCACCGGCTATGGACGCCTCTGTCAGGTCAAAACTACCTCGCCCTTGCATCCACCTGCCCGCCAAACCCTAATGGACAATCTCGGATAATCCCTCGCCCCGATGTCGCAATTTTTCCAGCTCCACCCCGACAACCCGCAGCCGCGTCTGCTCAAGCAAGCGGTGCAGGCGCTGCAACAAGGCGGCGTGCTGGCGCTGCCGACCGACTCCAGCTACGCGCTGGCCTGCCACCTCGACGACAAAGACGCAGTCGAGCGGCTGCGCCGCATCCGCGGCGTCGATGCCAAGCACCCGCTCACCCTGCTGTGCCGCGACCTGAGCGAGCTGTCCAGCTACGCACGCGTCAACAACGCCCAGTTTCGCCTGCTTAAACTCGGCACCCCCGGCCCTTACACCTTCGTGCTCGAAGCCAGCAAAGAGGTGCCGCGGCGCCTGAGCCACCCGTCGCGCAAGACCATCGGGCTGCGCGTGCCCGCACACCACGCGCTGCAGCGGCTGCTGGAGCTGCACGGCGCGCCGCTGCTGGCCACCACCCTGATCGAGCCCGGTGCGACCGAGCCCTTGAACGACGCGCACGAAATCCGCCAGCGCCTTGAGCACCAGTTGGCCGCCGTGATCGACGCCGGGGCCTGCGCCATGCAACCCACCACGGTGCTCGACCTCAGCCCCATGACCAGCGGCGACGCGCCGGTGCTGCTGCGCCAAGGCCAAGGCAGCCTGGCCGCGCTGGGGCTGTGAGGCGCTAACGGACAATACGCCCATGGACATCGCCGCCATCCTTCAAACCATCGCCGTCTTTGCGCTGCCGGTGCTGTTTGCCATCACCATCCACGAAGCCGCACACGGCTACGCGGCGCGCCACTTTGGCGACCCGACCGCCTGGATGCTCGGGCGCATCACGCTCAACCCAGCCAAACACATCGATCCGCTGGGCACCATCGCGCTGCCGCTGCTGCTGCTGTTTGCCACCAGCGGCGCCTTTCTGTTTGGCTACGCCAAGCCAGTTCCGGTGAACGCGGCGCGGCTGCGCCGGCCCAAGACCGATATGGTCTGGGTGGCGCTGGCCGGCCCGGCCTCCAACGTGGTGCAGGCGCTGCTGTGGGTGATTTTTGGCTACTTGCTGCTGGCGCTGGGCCTGCACGAGCCGTTCCTGCTCGAAATGGCGCAGGCCGGGCTGCTGGTCAACCTGGTGCTGTTCGTGCTCAACATGCTGCCGCTGCCGCCGCTCGACGGCGGGCGCATCCTGGTCGGGCTGCTGCCGCCGCAGCCCTCGCAAGCCGTGGCGCGCATTGAACCCTTTGGCTTCATCATCGTGCTGGTGCTGCTGTTCACTGGCCTGCTCGGCACCTACTGGCTGCGCCCGCTCATGGCGCTCTCGGACCAGCTCATCCAAACCCTGCTCACACCGCTGCGCTGGCTGCTGCTGTGAGCCTCAAACGCACTTACTCCCCCACACCATGCGCGTCCTCACCGGCATCACCACCACGGGCACCCCGCACCTGGGCAACTACGTCGGCGCCATTCGGCCTGCGCTGCGCTCCAGCCAGCGCAGCGATGTCGATGCCTACTTCTTCTTGGCCGACTACCACGCCCTGATCAAAACCGACGACCCGGCGCGCATCCATCGCTCCACGCTGGAACTGGCCGCCACCTGGCTGGCCTGCGGCCTAGACCCCGAGCGCGTGACCTTCTACCGCCAGTCCGACATCGCCGAAATCCCCGAGCTCACCTGGCTGCTCACCTGCGTCTGCGGCAAAGGGCTGCTCAACCGCGCCCACGCCTACAAGGCGGCGCTGGATAAAAACGCCGCCAGCGGCTCCGACCCCGACGAGGGCGTGACGGCCGGCCTGTTCATGTACCCGGTGCTGATGGCGGCCGACATCCTGCTCTTTAACGCGCACCAGGTGCCGGTCGGGCGCGATCAGGTGCAGCACATCGAAATGGCGCGCGACATCGCCGCCAGCTTCAACCACCACTACGGCGCGCACTTCACCCTGCCCGAAGCCGTGGTGGACGCCCAAGTGGCCACCCTGCCCGGCCTAGACGGGCGCAAGATGAGCAAGAGCTACGACAACACCATCCCGCTCTTTGCACCGCCCGAGCAGTTGAAAAAGCTGATTTTCGGCATCGTCACCGACTCGCTGGCACCGGGACAGCCGAAGCAGACCGAGGGCTCGGCGCTGTTCCAGATCTACCAGGCCTTTGCCAGCGCGGACGAGAGCGCCGCACTGGCATGCGCCTACGCCCAAGGCATAGGCTGGGCCGAGGCCAAGCAGATGCTGCTTGAGCGCATCGAGCGTGAACTCGCCCCGCTGCGCGCGCGCTACCTAGAGCTGATGGCGCAGCCGCACGAGGTGCAAGCGCAACTGCAAGCCGGTGCCGCCAAGGCGCGCCGCAGCGCCACCCCCTTTGCCCAGCGCCTGCGCCAAGCCGTGGGGCTGCGGCCGCTGGCGGGTGCGGAGGCTGGGGCTGGTTCGGTGCCTGCGGATGCTGCGCCCGGCACCAAGGCTGCGGCCTTGGCGGGCAGCGCCCCTGCCCCCAAACCCGCCTTGCCCACGTTCAAGCAATACCGCGAGCCCGACGGCCAGTTTGCCTTCAAGCTCACCGACGCGCGCGGCCACCTGCTGCTGCAAAGCCAGGGCTTTGCCACCCCGCAACAGGCGGCACTAGCCATTGCCCGCCTCAAGGCCGCTGGCTACGCCGCCAGCCCCGAGCTGCATCCGCTGCTGCGCTTGGGCGAAGGCGCAACAGGCGCTGAAGCTGCCGAAGCCGCCTTGGAGGCGCTGCGGGCGGCCAGTTAACGCGCGCCCCCCGATGACCGCCTCACACCGCGCATGACTCGCTTTAGAGCCTGCTAGAATCAGTGGCTCGACAGCCGGAGAGATGGCAGAGTGGTCGAATGCGCCGGACTCGAAATCCGGTATACGGTTTCACCGTATCGAGGGTTCGAATCCCTCTCTCTCCGCCAGCGCTTGCAACCCACCCAAGACCCGTCTTGCGTGGGTTTTTTGTTTTGCCAATGCGCGCTGCACATTCCGGGTCGAATCTAATTGACGTTTACGTAAACGTCAATTAAAGTGCGAGACTTCACAATCGAGGCCGCCACGCCACGCCTGCGCGGCCACACCGGAGACCGCCGACCATGACCGACCTGCACGCCGACTTCAAGGCCCTGGCCGAATACCGACCGCGCCACAAGGTGCGTTTCGTCACCGCCGCCAGCCTGTTCGACGGCCACGACGCCGCCATCCACATCATGCGCCGGCTGCTGCAAAGCATGGGGGCCGAGGTGATCCACCTTGGGCACAACCGCTCGGTCGATGAGGTGGTCACGGCCGCCTTGCAAGAGGATGTGCAGGGCATCGCCATCAGCTCCTACCAGGGCGGGCATGTGGAGTATTTTCAGTACATGGTCGATCTGCTGCGCCAGCGCGGCGGCTCCCAGGTGCAGGTGTTTGGCGGCGGCGGCGGCGTGATCGTGCCGAGCGAAATCCGCACCCTGATGGACTATGGCGTGGCGCGCATCTACAGCCCCGAAGACGGGCAGCGCATGGGCCTGGCGGGCATGATCGGCGAGATGCTGATGCGCTGCGACCGCGACCTGAGCGCCGAGGCGCCGCAGACGCTGGCAGCGCTCGAGGGCCACGGCGACGCCGCCTGGCGGGCGCTGGCGCAGCTCATCACGGCGCTGGAGAACCGCTCGGCCCCAGCGGAACTGGTGCAGCAGTTGCACCACGCCGCAGCAGGCCGCCAGGTGCCGGTGCTGGGCATCACCGGCACCGGCGGGGCGGGCAAATCCTCGCTCACCGACGAGCTGATCCGGCGCCTGCGGCTGGACCAGGGCGACGCGCTGCGGGTGGCGCTGATCAGCATCGACCCCTCGCGGCGCAAAAGCGGCGGCGCGCTGCTGGGCGACCGCATCCGCATGAATGCCATAGGGCCGTGGCACACCACAACCCCCGTTCGCCCTGAGCCTGTCGAAGAGCCCACCGGGCGCGTGGGCGAGGCTTCGACCAGCTCCGCCCGAACGGAAGATTCTGGCCAGCGCGTCTTCATGCGCAGCCTGGCCACGCGCGACTTTGGCAGCGAAATCAGCGCCGCCCTGCCCGATGTGCTGGCGGCGTGCAAGGTGGCGGGCTTCGATCTGATCATCGTCGAGACCTCGGGCATCGGCCAGGGCGACGCCGCCATCGTGCCGCTGGTCGATCTGCCGCTGTACGTGATGACGCCCGAGTTCGGCGCCCCCAGCCAGCTCGAAAAAATCGACATGCTGGACTTTGCCGAGTTTGTGGCCATCAACAAATTCGACCGCAAGGGCGCGCTCGATGCGCTGCGCGATGTGAGCAAACAGGTGCAGCGCAACCGCCAGGCCTGGAGCCAGAGCCCGGAGCAGATGCCGGTTTTTGGCACCACCGCCAGCCGCTTCAACGACGACGGCGTGAGCGCCCTCTACCAAGCGCTCAAACCGCGCCTGGTCGCACTCGGCCTGCTGCTGCCGCTGGGCGCGGAGGGCGGCCGCCTGCCGCCCGTGAGCGTGCGCCACAGCTCCAACCAGTCGCCGGTGCTGCCGCCAGCGCGCACCCGCTACCTGGCTGAGATCGCCGAAACCGTGCGTGGCTACAAGCAGCAGGCGCGGGCGCAGGCGCGGCTGGCGCGCGAAATCCAGCAACTGCGCGCCGCTGCGGCCATGCTGGGTGCCGATAGCACGCACCGCCCCAATGCCGCCAATGCTGCGCTGAAACTGGCCGAACAGCGCGAGCAGCGGCTGGACCCGGCGGCGCGCAAGCTGCTGGCGCAGTGGCCGGCGATGCAGCAGGCCTACGCCGGCGACGAATACGTGGTGAAAATCCGCGACCGCGAAATCCGCACCGCGCTGGTTCACACCACGCTCTCGGGCAGCAAAATCCGCAAAGTGGTGCTGCCGCGTTACGAGTGCGAGGGCGAAATCCTCCAGTGGCTGCTGCTCGACAACGTGCCCGGCAGCTTCCCCTACAGCGCCGGCGTGTTTGCCTTCAAGCGCGAAAACGAAGACCCCACCCGCATGTTCGCCGGCGAGGGCGACGCCTTTCGCACCAACCGCCGCTTCAAGCTGCTGTCGCAGGGCATGGAGGCCAAGCGCCTGAGCACCGCCTTCGATTCGGTCACGCTCTACGGCGCCAACCCCGACCCAAGGCCCGACATTTACGGCAAGGTGGGCAACAGCGGCGTGAGCATCGCCACACTCGACGACCTCAAGGCGCTCTACGACGGGTTTGATCTGTGCAACCCGAGCACCAGCGTGTCGATGACCATCAACGGCCCGGCCCCGACCATACTGGCGATGTTCATGAACACCGCCATCGACCAGCAGCTCGATAAGTTCAAGGCCGACAACGGGCGCGAACCGACCGACACCGAAGCCGCCAAAATCCGCGCCTGGGTGCTGGCCAATGTGCGCGGCACGGTGCAGGCCGACATCCTCAAAGAGGACCAGGGCCAGAACACCTGCATCTTCAGCACCGAGTTCAGCCTGAAAGTGATGGGCGACATCGCCGAGTGGTTCGTGCACCACGATGTGCGCAATTTTTACTCGGTCAGCATCAGCGGCTACCACATCGCCGAGGCCGGGGCGAACCCGATCAGCCAGCTCGCCTTCACGCTCTCCAACGGCTTTACCTTCGTCGAGGCCTATTTGGCGCGCGGCATGCACATCGACGACTTTGCGCCCAACCTGAGCTTCTTTTTCAGCAACGGCATGGACCCGGAATACACCGTGCTGGGCCGGGTGGCGCGGCGCATCTGGGCCGTGGCCATGCGCGACAAATACGGCGCCAACGAGCGCAGCCAAAAGCTCAAGTACCACGTGCAGACCAGCGGCCGCTCGCTGCACGCGCAAGAGATCGCCTTCAACGACATCCGCACCACGCTGCAAGCGCTGATCGCCATTTACGACAACTGCAACAGCCTGCACACCAACGCCTACGACGAGGCCATCACCACGCCGACCGAAGAATCGGTGCGCCGCGCCATGGCGATCCAACTCGTCATCAACCGCGAATGGGGCCTGGCGAAAAACGAGAACCCGAACCAGGGCGCTTTCATCATCGACGAGCTCACTGAGCTGGTGGAAGAGGCGGTGCTGGCCGAGTTCGAGCGCATCAGCGAGCGCGGCGGCGTGCTGGGCGCGATGGAAACCGGCTACCAGCGCGGGCGCATCCAAGACGAATCGATGCACTACGAGCACCTCAAGCACAGCGGCGCCTACCCGATCATCGGCGTCAACACCTTTCGCAACCCGCACGGCGACGCGCTGCCGACGCAGATCGAGCTGGCGCGCTCGTCCGAGGCCGAAAAACAATCGCAACTGCAACGCCTAGAGGCGTTCCACGCCCGCCACGCCGAGCAGGCCCCGGCCCTGCTCCAGCGCCTGCAGCAGGCGGTGATCGACAACCACAACGTGTTCGAACTGCTGATGCAGGCGGTGCGCGTGGCCTCGTTGGGGCAGATCACGCAGGCGCTGTTCGAGGTGGGCGGGCAGTACCGGCGCAGCATGTGAGCGCGGCCGGGGCACGCCGCGGGTTTCAGTCCAGCGGCCAGACCGCGCCGTTGTCGTTCAAGATGGCGTCCAGCGGCCAGTCGTGCGGCTCGGGCTCGAGTTCGGGCAAGAAGCCCAGCGTGTAGGCCAGCCCCACGGTGTAGGGGCGCGGCTGCAACTGCGCCAGCGTGCGGTCGTAAAAGCCGCCGCCGTAGCCCAGCCGGTAGCCGCCCGGCCCGTAGCCCACGCAGGGCACGAACAGCAGCGTGGGCGCGATGCGCTCGGTGCCCTTGGGCTTGGGGATGTCGTAGGCGTCTTCTTCCATCGGACAGCCCGGGTACCAGCGGTGAAAGCTCAGGGTTTTGCTGGCCTTGTCGATCACCGGCAGCCCTATTTTGCGCTCGCGGCTGGCCCCCAGCGCGTCGGCCTCGCGCCCGGCTTCCTGCCAGCGAAACAGCGCCGGCAGCGGGTCGAACTCGCCTTTGATCGGCCAGTAGGCGCCTATGGCGGTGTCGGGCCGATCGACCAGCCACACACGCATGACGCGCTGTAGCGCCTCGTTGCGCGCCAGCCGGTCGCCCAAGCGCAGACGCTGTTCGATCAGGTGCTGGCGCCACTGGGTTTTGCGCGCCGGCTGGTCAAGAGGGCTTTTGTTGTCCATAATCGGCGAATGCAAAAATTGTGCGTGGATCGGAGCGCTGCGGCGCGGCGGCTGCTGCCTTGGGCAGCGTTCATCTTACTGCCTCTGGCGGCGGGGGCCACTGCGTTTCCTGCAACACCGCCGCCACCCGCTGCCACTTCTGCGACCGCTGCGGCCCCTGCACTCAACGCCGCCGACCGGGTGCTGCTCGACATGGGCCGCGCCTTCGAGCGCAACGACACCCAGCGCCTAGCGGCCCTGCTGCCGCAAGTGGCCGGACACCCGCTGGAGCCGCTGGCCGGCTACTGGGAGCTGTCGGCGCGGTTGCAAAGCGCCAGCCACGAGGAAATCCGCACCTTCTTGCGGCGCTGGAGTGGCACTTTTTATGAAAACCGGCTGCGCACCGATTGGCTGATCGAACTCGGCCGCAACCGCAACTGGGGCACTTTCAACGAAGAGCTGCCGCTGTGGCGCCCGAACAGCGAGCGCGAGCTGCGCTGCCTCATTCTGGCCGCGCCCGGGCCGCGCACAGCGGCCGAGCGCGCCGCCCAACTGGCCCCGCTGTGGCTGGGCCAAACCCGCGCCGACGAAGGCTGCGCATTGGCCGCCCAGCAGTTGCTGGCCAGCCGCGCGCTCGCGCCCGAGGTGGCGTGGCAGCGCGCCCGGCTGGCCGCGGAAGGCAACCAGCGCGCCATCGCCACCCAGGCGGTGCGCTTGGTCGCCCCCGACCGCGCCGCCGATGTGGCGGGTATTTTGGAAAACCCGGCGCGCTTTCTGGCGGCACCCGCCTCTGCGGCGCACACGCGCGAACTGGCCACGCTGGCCCTGATCCGGCTGGCCATGAACGACCCGGCGGCAGCGGCCGAGCAACTGGGCAGCGTGCGCTGGCGCACCCAGCTCGGCCCCGAGGAGCAAAGCTGGGTGCGCGGCGTGATTGGCCGGCGCCTCACGCAGCGCCTCGATGCCGACGCGCTGGAGCACTTTGGCCGCGCCCAAGTCGAGCACCTGCACGACGAGCACCTGATCTGGAAAACCCGCGCCGCCCTGCGCGGCGGCAACTGGGGCATGGTGCGCGAGGCCATCATGGCCATGAGCCCGGCGCAGCGCGAGCAGCCCGCCTGGAGCTACTGGCTGGCGCGCGCGCTGATCGAGCGCGCCCGCAGCGCCCCGGCGGCGCAGGCGGTACAGATGCGCCAGCAAGCCCAAGACCTGTATCAGCGCATCGCCGGCGTGGGCAGCTTTTACGAGCAACTCGCCCTGGAGGCTCTGGGTCAATCCATCACCACGCCGCCCGCCCCCGCCCCCCTGACGCTGGCCGAAGTCGCCGCCGCGCGCAGCAACCCCGGCTTGCAGCGCGCCCTGCACGCCATCGCCATCGGCTTGCGCACAGAGGGCGTGCGCGAGTGGAACTACCAGACCATCACGCACCCGCCCGGCGGCCTGAGCGACCGTGAGCTGCTGGCCGCGGCCGATTTCGCCTGCAGCCGCCAAGTCTGGGACCGCTGCATCAGCACCAGCCTGCGCACCCGGCAGGAAGTCGATCAGCGCCAGCGCTTCCCCATGCCCTTTCGCGAGCAAGTGGTGCAGCGCAGCCGCGAGATTGGGCTCGACCCGGCCTATGTGTTTGGCCTGATCCACCAAGAAAGCCGCTTCGTTATGGATGCGCGCTCGCACGTGGGCGCCTCTGGCCTGATGCAGGTCATGCCTGCCACGGCGCGCTGGACCGCGCGCCAGATCGGGCTGCGCGACTTTCAGCCCGAGCAGATCAACGACCGCGATACCAACATCGTGATTGGCACCGCCTACCTCAAGCTGGCGCTGGAGAACTTCGACGGCGTGCGCGTGCTGGCCGCAGCCGCCTACAACGCCGGTGCCGGGCGGCCGCGCCTGTGGCGCAACGGCCCGGTGCTGGAGGCCGCGATCTGGATCGAGAACATCCCCTTTGCCGAAACGCGCGATTATGTGCAGCGCGTGCTGGCCAATTCCACCAACTACGCCGCCCTCATCAGCGGGCAGCCGCAGCGCTTGAGCGACCATCTGCCGCCCATTGGCCCGCGTGCAGCCAATGCCGGCAATGCGGCCAGCGCCCCCAGCGCAACCACCACAGCGGCCCGGCCCTGATGCGCGCACCGGCCCCTGCAACCCCACTCTGATCGACCCCATGAACAACGTCCTGATCCTAGGCGGCACCGGCTTCGTTGGCCGCCACCTGTGCGAGCGGCTCAACCGGGCCGGCATTCGCGCCACCGTGCCGACCCGACGCCTGCGCAACGCCCAGGCGGTGCAGACGCTGCCGCTGGTGCAACCCCTCGAAGCCGATGTGCACGATGCGCAAGCGCTGGCGCGGCTGCTGCCCGGCCACGACGCCGTGGTCAACCTGATCGCGGTGCTGCACGGCAGCCGCCAGCGCTTCGAGCAGGTGCACGTGGAGCTGCCGCGCAAGCTGGCGCAAGCCATGCAAGCCAGCGGCGTGCGCCGCCTGGTGCACGTGAGCGCGCTTGGGGCCAGCGCCAACGGCCCGTCCGACTACCAAGCCACCAAAGCCGCGGGCGAGGCGCTGCTGCAAAGCGCCGGGCTGGACCTCACCATCTTGCGCCCGAGCGTGATCTTTGGCGCCGAAGACCGCTTCCTCAATCTCTTTGCCACGCTGCAAAAGCTGTTCCCGATCATGCCGCTGGCGGGTGCACAGGCGCGGCTGCAACCGGTCTGGGTCGGCGATGTGGCGCAGGCGCTGCTTTACTGCCTGCAACACCCGGCCACCAGCGGCCAGATTGTCGAGTGCGCTGGCCCCGAAGTCTTTACCTTGGCCGACTTGGTGCGGCTGGCCGGCAGGCTAAGCGGCCATGTGCGCCCGGTGCTGCCCTTGCCCATGGCGCTGGGCCACTTGCAGGCGGCGCTGTTGCAGTGCCTGCCCGGCGAGCCGCTGCTGAGCCGCGACAACCTGCGCTCGCTGCAAGTGGACAACGTGGCCAGCGGCAAACTGCCGGGCCTGCAAGCGCTGGGCATCACACCCCAAGCGCTGGAGCCGCTGGCGGCGCGCTACCTGGAACAAGCCGGCCGCGCCGACCCGCTGCTGGCGCTGCGGCAAAATGCGGCCAAGCGCAAATAAAACCTACGCTCCACCCTATACCCTACCGCCCTACCCCAGCCCACCATGAGCAAAAGCACCACCAAGTCGGCCAGCAAAGCCGCCCTGCCAGCGCCCGCCACCCTGCCCACAGCGCCGCCAGCGGACTTGATCCCAGCCCCCACCGAACCGATCTCGGCGCACCGCGCCCAGCACCAGCGCGTCATAAGCAACCGCTTGCGCCGCATCGAAGGCCAGGTGCGCGCCTTGGTGCATATGATCGACGAAGGCCGCCCCTGCGAAGACATCGCGCAGCAAATGGCCGCTGCCCGCAAGGCACTCGACAAAGCCTTTTACCGCATGATGGCCTGCTCCATGATGGAGGCCGTCGGCGGCTCGGACGCCGAAAACGACCTCGAACGCTCCACCCGCATCCTGGAAAAATACGCCTGAGCGGCTATCGGCCAGCCCGTGCACGCTGATGCGGCCCGATTGCGCTCCTAGCACCCACCCGATGCAAATCTACCTCGTCGGCGGGGCCGTGCGCGACGGCCTCTTGGGCCACTACCACCTGGCGCACCGCCGCCCCGACGGCAGCGTGCACGCCGACCGCGACTGGGTGGTGGTGGGGGCCACGCCCGAGCAGATGCGGGCGCAGGGCTACTTGCCCGTGGGGCGCGACTTCCCGGTGTTCCTGCACCCGCATACGCACGAGGAATACGCGCTGGCGCGCACCGAGCGCAAGACCGCGCGCGGCTACCACGGCTTCGATTTTTACGCCGACCCGACGGTGTCTATCGAGCAAGACCTGGGACGGCGCGACCTGAGCATCAACGCCATGGCGCTGCCCGCCGCTGCGCTCGACGCCGAGGGGCGCTTCGACCCGCACAGCCCGGCGTTGATCGACCCCTACGGCGGCCGCGCCGATTTGCAAGCCAAGGTGCTGCGCCACGTCACGCTGGCTTTTGCCGAAGACCCGGTGCGCATCTTGCGCATGGCGCGTTTTGCCGCCCGCTGGAGCGATTTTCAGATCGCGCCCGCAACCTTGGCCCTGATGCAGCAGATGGTGGCGCACGGCGAAGCCGACCACTTGGTGCCGGAGCGGGTCTGGCAGGAGCTGTCGCGCGGCCTGCTGGAGCCGCGCCCCTCGCGCCTGCTGACCGTGCTGCGCCAGTGCGGTGCGCTGCGCGTGCTGCTGCCCGAAGTCGATGCGCTCTGGGGCGTGCCACAGCGCCCCGAACACCACCCGGAAGTCGATACCGGGGTGCACCTGGAACTGGTGCTCGACATGGCGGCGCGACTCGGGGCGGGGCTGGAAGTGCGCTACGCCTGCCTCTGCCACGACCTCGGCAAGGGCAGCACCCCGGCCGAGCTGCTGCCGCGCCACCACGGGCACGAGCAGCGCAGCGCCAAGTTGGCGCAGGCCATCGGGCAGCGCTGGCGCGTGCCGCGCGACTGCCGCGAACTGGCCGACGTGGTGGCGCGCGAGCACGGCCATATCCACGCCAGCTTGGGGCTGGGCGCGGCGGCCACGCTGCGCCTGTTGCAGCGCTGCGATGCGCTGCGCCGCCCCGAGCGCTTCGAGCAAGTGCTGCTGGCCTGCGAGGCCGACGCGCGCGGCCGGCTCGGCCACGAGTCCAACGCCTACCCGCAGGCGCAGCGGCTGCGGCTGGCCTTGCAGGCGGCGCTGGCGGCCGACACCGCCACGGTGGCAACGGCGCTGCAGGCGCAGCCCGGGCTGAACCCGCGCACCAGCGGCCCGCAGATCGGGCGCGCTATCGAAGCGGTGCGCGAGGCCGCCATCGAGGCGGCCTTGCTGGTGGCAACCCCCTAAGCCGCCCACCAAGCCACCCGCAGCGCCTCAGAGCGTGTGCGTCCGATCCCCCACCCGCAGCCCCGAGGGCAGCCAACCCTGCTGCAACGCCGCCGGGGCCAGCGCCAACACCTTGAACAGCTCGCCCATCTCGTGTTCGTTCACCAGCCGGGCGGCGGCGGCGCGTTCGGCCAAGCCCCAGTCTGCCGCACCCTCGAACAGCCCGGCATTGATTAAAAAGCGCCCCTGGCTGGTGTAGCCCAGCACCTCCAAACCGCCCTGCTGCGCCGCCAGCGCAATGCCTGTGAAGTTCACATGCGCCGTGATGTCTTTCAGCCCCACCTCGGCCAGCGGGTCGGCGTCGGCGCGGTGGGCGCGGTGGCACATCAGGGTGCCGCCGCTGCGCTGCGGGTGGTAGTACTCGGCCTCGGGGAAGCCGTAGTCGATGAAAAACGCCACCCCGCGCTGCCAGCGCTCGGCCAAGGTGGCGATGAAAGCCTCGGCCTGCGGGTGGATTTCGCACAGGTAGTCGTGCTCGCCAGGGATTTGCAGCGGCGGGCGCAAGTCCGTGGGGCGATCCGCCCAATCAAAGGTCTGCGCACCATGTGCCGAAGGCGGCCCCCCAGCCAACCCCACCCCGCGCTCATGCCAGACCCCGCTGCGGCGGCACAGCAACTGCACCGGCATCGCATCGAGCACCTCGTTGCCCAAGATCACCCCCTGCATCTGCGGCGGCAAGGCATCGGCCCAGGCCACGTGCGGGGCAAAGGCCGCCAGCCGCTGCTGCTGGCGCCCGCGCAGCTCGGCGGATAGCTCGACCAAGGTGTAGCGCGCCAGCGCCACCCCGTCGGCCTGCAATTGCTGCAGCACCTGCTGCGCCAGCGCCCCGCTGCCGCCGCCAAACTCCCACACCTCATCGGTGCCGCTGGCCTGCAGCGCCTGCGCCACCTGGCGCGCCAGCGTGCGGCCAAAGGCCGGTGTAAGCTCCGGCGCGGTGACGAAATCGCTGCCGCTGGCCGGCATGGCCCCAAACTTGCGCCCCGCGTGCGCGTAGTAACCCAGCCCGGGCTGGTACAGCGCCAGCGCCATGAAACGGTCAAAGGGCAGCCAACCACCAGCCGCCTGAACTTGCTGGCGGATAATGCCGGCCAGTTGTACCGCCGAGGGCTCTGTAAAGGAATCGTTAGTCATGAGATGCAGAAAAGCGCTGTTTGGCCGCCTGGGAAGGGGTTCTGGCGGATGTGCTGGCGGCCGCCCACCCCAACCGCCCACATCGGCCTTGGCCGATTTTCCCGCTTTTTTCGCCGACCCAAGCGGCGCCGTCGCCGGGGGCCAGCCATGAGCCGGCGCGTGCTCATCACCGGCGGCGCGCAACGCCTGGGCGCCGAACTGGTGCAGTGCTTTGCGCGCGCGGGCTGGCAGGTCTGGTGCCATTACCACCGCTCGGCTGCGCAAGCACAGGCTTTGCAAGCACGCTTGCAGGCCGAGGGCTTGCGCATCGAGCTGATTGCGGCCGAACTGGGCGACGAAAGCGCCTTGCGCGCCATGATGGATCACATCGCCGCCCACGGCGGGGCGCTGCAGGCGCTGGTCAACAACGCGGCCCTGTTCGAGCCCGACACCGGGCTGGACTTCAAACCCGATCAGGCCTTGCGGCAACTGCAGGTCAACCTGCTGGCGCCGTTGCTGCTGGGTCAACTGCTGGCGCAGCAGCAAGCCGTCACCGCGCCACAGCCGCTGCAGGCCCGCGCCCAAGCCCAACCACAGACCGGGTCTGCCCCCAGCCCCTGCCTGATCCACATCCTGGATCAAAAAGTCTACAACCTCAACCCCGACTATTTCTCCTACACCCTGTCCAAACAGGCGCTGGAGCGCGCCGTCGCCCTGCAAGCCCAAGCACTGGCGCCCACGGTGCGCGTGTGCGGCGTCGCACCCGGCCTGTTGTACCTAAGCGGGCCGCAGAGCCCGGAAAATTTTCACTTGGCCAGCCGCATCAACCTGCGCCGCCAACCCATAGCCCCGCAAGACGTGGCCAAAACCTGCCTCTTCATGGCCGAAACCCCTTCCATCTGCGGCACCACGCTGTGCGTGGACAACGGCCAACACCTCGTGCCCCTGAACCAGGACGTGATGTTCGCCGTCGATCAATGGCTTGCTGCACACCCATGAATACCCGCACCGCCCCCGCTGCACGCCCCGACGCGCCCCCGCCCAGCCTGCACCACTGCCGCAAGCTGTTTTTGCGCCGCCTCGAGGTGCAGGCCCAGATCGGCATCCACGACTTCGAGCAAGTGGCCCCGCAGCGGCTCTGGATCGACGTCGATCTGTACGTGCCCTACGCCCAAACCACCCCGGCGCGCGATCAGATCGACGAAGTGGTGGACTACGACTACGTGCGCGCCGTGGTGGCAGAGCGCCTGGCCCAAGGCCCGATCGGCCTGCAAGAAACCCTGTGCGACGACTTGGCCCAGCGCCTGCTGGCGCACCCGGGCGTGCAGGCGGTGCGCCTGTCAACCTGCAAGCCCGACGTTTACCCCGATTGCGACGGCGTGGGCGTCGAGGTTTTTCATGCCAAAGCCGAGCACCCAGGGGCCGCATCAGCATGAGCCAGCCACACCGCCCCCTTTGCCCCACCCACGCCGGCACCCAGATCCTCACCCTCACCGGCCTGCGCTTCGACGCCAACTTGGGGATTCTCGATCACGAGCGCAGCGGCCCGCAGCCGATCCGCGTCGATGCCGAACTCAACCAGGGCACGCAGCCGCTGCAGCCGCACGACGACGACATCAGCCACGTGCTCGACTACCGCAAGGTGCGCCAGATCATCATCGACGAGTGCACCGCCGAGCACATGAATCTGCTCGAGAGCCTGATCGGCAAACTGGCGCAGCGCCTGCTGCGGCTGCCGGGCGTGATCGGGGTGCGGGTGCGCATCGCCAAGCTCGAAATCTTTGACGATTGCGAAGTCGCCATTCGGATCGAGAGCGGGCAGTGGTGAGGGCCTTGTGACGCTCTCATCAAGATGAATTTGGTAAATTATGTTAATTTGATAACTTGCCGAACTTATCTATAATCCCTGCCATGAATCCGGTGCGCCGTCCCTTTGCGCCCAGTGCACAGAGCGGGTCGGCGGCATTTGGCAAAACGAGGGTGTTTCGGGTGCGCCCTGACCGCCACCGAGCCTCCGGGAAATAACTCCACCCATGGACCTCGAACGCGAAAACCACAAACTCGAAAAACGCCTGTGCCGCCTGACCGGCCAGGCGATCGCCGACTACCGCATGATCGAGGCCGGCGACCGCGTCATGGTCTGCCTCAGCGGCGGCAAAGACAGCTACGCGCTGCTCGACATTTTGCTCAAACTGCGCCAGCGCGCCCCAATCGACTTCGAGCTCATCGCCGTCAACCTAGACCAAAAGCAGCCCGGCTTTCCGGCCGAGGTGCTGCCCACTTACCTGGCGCAGCTCGGGGTGCCGTTTCACATTGAAACGCAGGACACCTACCGAGTGGTCAAAAAGGTGATCCCGGAGGGCAAAACCCTGTGCAGCCTGTGCAGCCGCCTGCGCCGGGGCATTTTGTACCGCGTGGCGCGTGAACTGGGCTGCAACAAGATCGCGCTCGGGCACCACCGCGACGACATTTTGCAAACGCTGTTGCTCAATATGTTTTTTGGCGCCAAGCTCAAAGGCATGCCGGCCAAACTGGTGAGCGACAACGGCGAGTTCATGGTGATTCGGCCGCTGGCCTACGTGGCCGAGCCGGACCTGATCCGCTGGGCCGAAGTGCGCCAGTTCCCGCTCATCCCCTGCACCCTGTGCGGCAGCCAAGACAATCTGCAGCGCCAGCAAGTGGGCCAGATGCTGCGCGAGTGGGAAAAAAAGCACCCCGGGCGGCTCGACAACATGCTCAAGGCGCTGCAAAGCGTGGTGCCCAGCCACCTGATGGACCGCGAATTGTTCCCCTTCGAGACGCTGCAAACCACGGGCCAGCCCACGGACGATGGCGACACGGTGTTCGATGGCGAGAAGGCGCCCGCAAACGCGGCCAGTCCCGCACAGGGGGTGCCGGTCTCGGTTCGGGTGCATGCGCTGCGCCAGCCGCGCCCCGCCACGGGCAGCGCGTGTGCCGCGCCACCCGATCCAACGCAAGCGCAGACTCAGGCCAGCACCGCCTCGTAGCCTGCCAGCGCCTGACGCAGCGCCACATCGAGCTCGCGTGCGGCAAACTTGGCCACGTAGGCGTCGGCCCCGGCGCTGCGCACGTGTTGCTCGTTGGTGTCGCCGGTGAGCGAGGAGTGGATCACCACCGGCACGCCGCGCATGGCTGGGTCTTTTTTGATGTTGCGCGTGAGCGTGAAGCCGTCCATCTCGGGCATTTCGAGATCGGTCAAGACCAGTGCCACGCGCTCGTTCAACTCCAGCCCTTGGGCCTTGCATTCGGCAGCGATGGCCTGCAAGCGGTCCCAAGCTTCTTGGCCGGTCTTGGTCATCTCGTAGGGCAGCTTGAGCGCCTTCAACTCCTGCTCGATCATGGTGCGCGCCACGAACGAGTCGTCGGCGGCCAGGATGATCGCGCCGGGACGCAATTTAAGCTCAGGGCCGCTGGAGTTGGCCTTCAAATTCACTTCCTCAGTCGGCAAAATGCGCTGCAAAATCGATTCCACATCCAAAATCTGCGCCAGCCGGGTGCTGTTTTTGTCGCCATCGAGGCGCGCGATGCTGGTCACGTAGCCGCGCGCCATGGCTTCGTCGGCCGACAAAATCTGCTTCCAGTCCAGCCGCACGATGTCTTCCACCGACTCGGCCGCAAAGGCCTGCGTGGTGCGTGCGTACTCGGTCACCAGCATGATGTTGAGGCCGGTCTTGGGCACGCAGCCCACCACGGCCGGCAGGTCGATCACCGGGATCACCTGGCCGCGCAGGTTCACCACCCCGAGCACGTGCTGCGGCGCACCGGCCATGGCTGTGACCGCGGGCATGGCCACGATCTCGCGGATTTTGAACACATTGATGCCAAACAGCTCGGAGCGCTCGCTGCCCTTGGCGTCGCCAAGCCTGAACAACAGCATCTCGAACTTGTTGGAACCGGTCAGGTTGGTGCGTTCGTCGATCTCTTTTTGGGCAGCAGTGGGCATAAAAACTCCTCGTGGCGACAGCACCGCGCCATCCCCGTTACCATTCTAGGGCTTGCCGATCTGCTGTCGGCTTTTTTTAGGGGACACAAGCGTGCACTGCACCCGCATTTTGGCGATCCGGCACGGCGAAACCGCCTGGAACCGCGACAACCGCATCCAAGGCCAGCTCGACATCGAGCTCAACATGACCGGCCGCTGGCAGGCCGAACGCACCGCCGAGGCGCTGCGTGGTGAGCCGCTGGGGGCCATTTACAGCAGCGATTTGTTGCGCGCCGCCGACACCGCCGCTGCCATCGCCCGCGCCCAGGGCCTGAGCACGCAACTGCACCTGGGCTTGCGTGAGCGCCACTTTGGCGTCTGCCAAGGCAGCCGCTGGAGCGAACTGGAAACCACACAGCCCGAGCTCACCGAGCTTTGGCGCCGCCGCGTGCCCGACTTCGCCCCGCCGGGCGGCGAGTCGCTGCTGGCGCTGCGCCAGCGCGTGCTGCAGGCGCTGGAAGAAGTGGCGGCGGCGCACCTGGGGCAGCAGATCGTGATCGTCACCCACGGCGGCGTGCTCGATACCCTGTACCGGCTGGCCACTGGGGTGGAGCTGCAAGCGCCACGCACCTGGCAGTTGGGCAACGCCGCCATCAACCGCCTGCTCTGGAGCCCGCAGGGGCTGCGGCTGGTGGGCTGGTCCGACACCCTGCACCTCGACGCCGCTCCGGTCGATGAGCCGCTGAGCTAAACAGCGCCGACGGCCGCCTCCAAAACCCAGCTCATTCGGCCGCAAACAGGTCGTGGGCGGCGCTCGGCGCTGCCAGCCCCAAGTGCCGGTACGCGGCTTGGGTGGCGATGCGCCCGCGCGGGGTGCGCTGCAGGTAGCCTTGCTGGATCAAATAGGGCTCGATCACGTCCTCGATGGTGCCGGGCTCCTCGCCGATGCTGGCGGCGATGTTGTCCAGCCCCACCGGCCCGCCGTCGAATTTGTGGATCAGCGCCTCCAGCAGCTTGCGGTCCATCAAGTCAAAGCCGAGCGCATCGACGTCGAGCATGGCCAGCGCGCGCTGCGCCGTGTCTTCGGTGATGCGGCCATTGCCCTTGACCTCGGCGTAGTCGCGCACCCGGCGCAGCAGCCGGTTGGCAATGCGCGGCGTGCCGCGCGAGCGGCGCGCGATCTCGAAACCGCCCGCAGCGTCGAGCGGCACCTGGAGCAAGGAGGCGCTGCGGCGCACGATCAGCTCCAGCTCCTCGGGGCTGTAGAACTCCAGCCGCGCCACGATGCCAAAGCGATCGCGCAGCGGATTCGTGAGCATGCCCGCGCGCGTGGTTGCCCCCACCAGCGTGAAGGGCTGCAAATCGAGCTTGATCGAGCGCGCCGACGGCCCTTCGCCGATCATGATGTCGATCTGGTAGTCCTCCAGCGCCGGGTACAAAATTTCTTCCACCACCGGCGAGAGGCGGTGAATTTCGTCGATGAACAGCACATCGTTGGGCTCCAGGTTGGTCAGCAGCGCCGCCAGGTCTTTGGGCTTTTCCAGCACCGGGCCGCTGGTTTGGCGCAGGTTCACGCCCAGCTCATAGGCGATGATGTGGCTGAGCGTGGTTTTGCCTAAGCCCGGCGGGCCAAACAGCAGCACGTGGTCGAGCGCCTCGCGCCGCTTCTTGGCCGCACCAATGAAAATCTCCAACTGCTCGCGCGCTTTCGCCTGCCCCACGTACTCGGCCAGCCCCTTGGGGCGCAGGGCGCGCTCCAGCGCCTCCTCGCGCGGGCTCTCGGGCTGCGCCGACACGGCGCGCCGGGGGGCGGGGGCGAAGTCGTCGGTTTCTATGCTCATGCGTGGCCCCTTAGCGCGCCAGCGCTTTCAGCGCCAGCTTGATGCCCTCACTCACCCCCAGCTCGGGCGGCAGCGCTTTGAGCGCAGCGGCGGCCTCGCGCTCGTTGTAGCCCAGCGCCAGCAGCGCTTGTTCGATGTCGGCCTGCGCCGCGCTGGCGGGCAGCGTGCGCCCAGCGGACAGCGGCCCCAGATCGGCCCCGAGCTTGCCCTTGAGTTCGAGCAGCAGCCGGTCGGCGGTTTTTTTGCCTACGCCGGGCACCTTGATCAGGCGCGCACCGTCTTGCGCCGTGACCGCCTGCGCCAGCTCGGCCACGCTCAAGCCCGACAAAATCGACAGCGCGAGCCGCGGCCCGATGCCCGCGATCTTGATCAACTGGCGAAAAGCCAAGCGCTCTGGCGCCGTGGCAAAGCCGTACAGCAGGTGCGCGTCTTCGCGCACCACCTGGTGCGCCAGCAGCGCCACCGGCGCGCCCAAGGCGGGCAGGCCGTAGAAGGTGCTCATCGGCACCTCGAGCTCGTAGCCCACGCCGTGGCAGTCGATCACGATCTGCGGCGGCGATTTTTCCAACAGGGTGCCGCTTAATTTGCCTATCATTGGGGGATTCCTTTGTCACAGATTATCGTTTTGATTCTGCGCCACACCTTCACCCCGCCCGACAACCTGCGCATGGCGCACTTGTGCGGGCCGCTGGACTGCCATTTGCGCAGCATCGAGGCCGCCTTGCAAGTCAAAGTGGCGCACCGCTTCGAGCAGTTTCGCATCGAAGGCCCCAAGGCGCGCGCCGAGCAGGCCATGCAGGTGCTGCAAGCGCTGCACGAAATGGCGCGCACCCCCATCCCGGCCGAGCAGCTGCAGCTCATGCTCAGCGGCGACACCGCCCTGCCCAGCGCCGGCCCCGAGGCGCTGCTGCTGCAAACCCGGCGCGGCACGGTGCAGGGCCGCAGCCCGAATCAGCAGCGCTACCTGGCGCACATGGCCACGCACGACATCACCTTTGGCATCGGGCCGGCGGGCACCGGCAAGACCTTTCTGGCCGTGGCCTGCGCCGTCGATGCGCTGGAGCGCAGCGCGGTGCAGCGCATCGTGCTCACGCGCCCGGCCGTGGAAGCCGGTGAGCGGCTGGGCTTTTTGCCCGGCGACCTGGCGCAAAAGGTCGATCCCTACCTGCGCCCGCTGTTCGATGCGCTCTACGACCTGATGGGCTTCGAGAAAGTGCAAAAGGCCTTCGAACGCCAGCAGATCGAGGTCGCGCCGCTGGCCTTCATGCGCGGGCGCACACTGAATCACGCCTTCGTCATCCTGGACGAAGCGCAAAACACCACCCCGGAGCAGATGAAGATGTTCCTGACCCGGCTCGGCTTTGGCAGCAAGGCCGTGATCACGGGCGATGTGAGCCAAATCGACCTGCCGCGCACCCAGCTCAGCGGCCTGATCGACGCCGAGCGGGTGTTGAAGCGCGTGCAGGGCATCGCCTTCAACCGCTTCAGCAGCACCGACGTGGTGCGGCACCCGCTGGTCGCGCGCATCGTCGATGCCTACGACAGCGGCGGCGGCCGGGTTGGCGCAAGCCCTTACAGCGCCCACAGCACCGCCAGCCACGCCGTCGCCGGTGCAAGCCCCGACGCCGACCCAGCTCCCGCGCCCGCCCGAGCGCGCCGCCGCCGCCCGCCGCCAACTGGCCCTGCTGCGCCCCCTGCCTCAGCGCCCACCCCATGAAACTGCCCCCCCTCACGCTCTCGCTGCAATTCGCCCCCCCAGAGGGCGCACCAGCCAAAGCGGCCCTGGCCGCCCACCGGGCCGCCCTGCCCCGGCACCTGGTGCAACGCTGGCTGCGCCATGCGCTGACGGCACCGGGCGAGATCACGGTGCGCATCGTCGGCAGCGAAGAAGGCCGGGCGCTGAACCGCGACTACCGCCAGCGCGACTGCGCCACCAACGTGCTCACCTTCGACTACGCGCAGGCGCCGGTGGTGATGGCGGATCTGGTGTTGTGCGCGCCGGTGCTGGAGCAAGAAGCCACTGCCCAAGGCAAAAGCCTGCAGGCCCACTATGCGCACCTGATCGTGCACGGCGCGCTGCACGCCCAGGGCTGGGAACACGAAACCAGCGCAGCCGACGCCGAGGCGATGGAGGCACGCGAGCGCGAAATACTCACCCAGCTCGGGTTTGCCGATCCCTATGCCGCGCACCCACCCGGCTAGGGAGGCTGTGCCGCCTCAGGGCCGCCCTTGCCACACCACCTCGCGCGCCTGGCGCTGCACGCCAATGGGTGGGCCCGATTGGCCTTGTTGCGTGGCGGCGATGTCTTGCTCGCTCGGGTACAGACCCAATAACAGGTAATCAAAGACCCGGCGCGCGATCGGTGCCGCCGCCACCGAGCCAAAGCCGGCGTTTTCTACGATCACCGCCAGCGCCACCGTGGGCGCTTCCAGTGGCGCAAAGCCGATGTAGAGCGAGTGGCTGCGCTGGTATTCCTCCAGTTGTGCGGCGTCGTAGCGCTGACCCTGGGCAATGCGCACCGCCTGCGCGGTGCCGGTCTTGCCGCCACTGCGGTAGGGCGCGCCTGCAAAGACGCGCGCAGCCGTGCCGCCTTCCACGTTGACCGCCTCCATGGAATCGAGCACCGCCTGCAGGTGCGCAGGATTCAGATTCAATGCATGACCCTCCGGCTCAAACAAGGCGCGCCCACGCGGTGCCCTGGGGTCGTAGACGCGCAGCCCCAAATGCGGGCGCTGGCGCACGCCGCCGCTGGCCAGCGTGGCGGTGGCCGATGCCAGTTGCAACATGGTCGCGCTTTTGTAACCTTGGCCAATGCCAACCGCCACCGTGTCACCCACAAACCAGCGTTGCTGGGCCGGGTTGCGGTACGCGCTGCGCTTCCAGGCCTGATTGGGCAACAAGCCGCGCGATTCACCCACCAGGTCGATGCCGCTGGGTTGCCCAAAACCCAGTGGGCGCATGAAATCGTGCATGGCCTCGATGCCCATCTCGTGCGCCAAGGTATAAAAATACACATTGCTCGAAACCGCCATGGCGCGCCGCAGGTCCACTTGCCCGAGGTGGCGCTCACCCACGCTGCGAAAGCGCTGATTGCCCAGCACCCAAAAGCCGGGGTCGTAGACCACCGAGTCGGGCCGGCGCAAGCCCAGTTCCAGACCAGCCAGCGCCATGAACGGTTTGAAAGTCGAGCCCGGTGGGTAAGTCCCGCGCAAGGCGCGGTTGTGCATGGGCCGCTCGATCGATTCGTTGAGCGCGCGCCAGTCCTCGGTGCCGATGCCATCGACGAACAGGTTGGGGTCGAAGGTCGGCAGGCTGACAAAGGCCAGGATTTCGCCGTTGCGCGGGTCGATCGCCACCAAGGCGCCCCGGCGCTGGCCAAACAGCTGCTCGACCAGGTGTTGCAGGCGCGCGTCGATGGTCAACCGCAGGGTGTGCCCGGGTTGTGCCGCCACCGTTTCGAGGGTGCGCACCGCCTGGCCGTGGGAGTTGATTTCGACCCGTTTGAAACCCGTCGTTCCGTGCAGGCTTTGCTCGTGGCTTTGCTCCACCCCCAGCTTGCCCAAGTGGTCGGTGCCACGGTAATTGGCGCGCCGCTCGGGCGGCCACTCGGCCATGCGCTCTTGGTCGCGCTGGTTGATGCGCCCCACATGCCCCACCACATGCACCGCCGTCGCACCCAAGGGGTAGTGGCGCAAGTGCCGCGCTTGGATCGAGACGCCGGGCAGCCGGAACAACTGCGCGGCAATGAGCGGCATCTCTTCGGCGGTCAGGCGCGTGCGCAGTGGCAGCGAATCGAAGCGGTGCGACTCGGCGCGCAAGCGCTGGAAGCGGCGCAGCTCGCGCGGCGTGATCGGGATCAATTCGGCCACGGCAGCCAGCGTCTGCTCCAGGTCACCGGCCAGCGCCGGAGTGATTTCAAGCGTGAAAACGGCCTGGTTGTCGGCCAGCACCACGCCGTGGCGATCCACGATATTCCCGCGCAAAGGCGGCAGGGGCAGCACGGCGGTGCGGTTGCTCTCGGCCCGTCCCTGCAAATCGGCGTGGCGCTGGATTTGCAGCACATACATGCGCAAGCCCAGCAAGCCCAAGGCCAGCAGCACCACCACCAGCGCCACCTGCACCCGGTGCCGAAAGCGCAGCAGCTGAAGTTCAACGTCGTGCATGGCAGGCTGGCATGGTTTGTTGGCGCTCAGAGAGGCCGGTCGTCATCGGGGTCGTGTGCGCGCCGCTGGGGCGCCAACAACAACACGGTAGCCAGCGGCCACAAAGCGGCCTGCCACAGGGGTGCCAAAGCCATCCAGAGATCGGGCCCGCCGTCGCCTGCCAAGGCCCGCACCAGCCACTGCAGCGCGTGCGCCAGCACAAACAGCAACAGCACATGCGCGGTTTGACGCAACCAATCGAACCACAGCAAGCGACGGTGAATCAGGACCGCCAAAAAGCACATCACGCTGTAGGCCAAGGCGTGCTGACCCAGCAGCGCCCCTTGGTGCACATCGATCAGCAAACCCAGCCCGAACGCCACCCCCACCCCGATCCGGCGCGGCTGATGCACCGTCCAAAACACCAGTGTCAGCGCCAGCAAGTCGGGCGCCCAAGCGGCTTGCCCCAGCCAGGCCATCTGCAGCGCCATTTCGAACAGCAGCACACCCATCAGGGTGCCCCAGATGAATACGGGATTGGCAGGCAACAGCAGGGCTTGCCCAGCACGCATGATCATGGCGCAGGCCTCTCGGGGCTGGTCTGTGCAGCGCTCGGGGCAGTCGCTGCAGCCGGCGGGGACGCAGGGGGCAGCCCCACCGGATCGATCACCAGCACATGCAAGACGTGCTGGACGCGGGCCAGCGGGCGGGCTTGCACCCGGGCAAAACCGTCGGCACCCGAGGCCGTCACCGAGTCGATTTCGGCCACCGGCAAACCGGCTGGATAGACCCCGTCGATGCCGCTGGTGGTGAGCACATCGCCCACCATGGCTTGGGTGTCGGCGGGCTCGAAGCGCAACTCGATGCGCGCGTCTGCGTGGCGTGCCACGGGCACACCAAAGGCTAGGCTGCGCTGCCCGGTGCGGGTATTGACGACGGCCATGGCTTGCTGCGGATCACCCAACAGCCGCACCTCCGAAGTGGCCCAACGCACGCGGGTCACTTGCCCCAGCACCCCAAAGCCGTCCACCACCGCCGATCCGGGACGCACGCCGTCTTGCTGCCCGAGGTCGATCACCACGCCTTGGGTGTACGGATCGGCCAGCTCATGCAAGATCTGAGCCCCCCGCGCAACCGTCGGCAGCCGGTCGCGCATGCCCAGCAAAGCGCGCAATTCACGGTTCTCATGGGCCAGGTGCTCGACAATGGCGGCGCGCTCGGCTTGGCGCACCAGTTCGGCGCGCGCCAGTGCCGCCTCGGCTTGCGCGGCCTGCAAGCTGCCCAGGTATTGGCCCGACCAGCGCGCCGCATGCAGCGGCTGCAAGGCCAGCCATTGCAGCGGACTGAGGGTCACCGCCAGCGTCTGGCGCACCGGTGTGGCCCACTGCAGCCGGGCATCGAGCACCATCAGCAGCAGCGCCAGCGCACCCAGCACCAGCAGCTTGGACAAGGCCGACGGGCCCTGCTTGAAAAACGGGGGCGGTGCTTGGTCGAGGGTACCCAGCGGCATGGCCGGATGCAGCCTAGAGTTACTCGGTGGCGAAAATGCTGCCGCCCAAGCGGTCCATCTGGTCCAGCGCCATGCCACAGCCCAGCACCACGCACAGCAGCGGCTGCTCGGCCACCAGCACCGGCAGCCCGGTTTCTTCGGCCAGCAAGCGGTCCAGGTCGCGCAGCAAGGCGCCACCGCCGGTGAGCATCATGCCGCGGTCAGAGATGTCGGCCCCGAGTTCGGGCGGGGTGTGCTCCAGCGCCGTCTTGACCGCCTGCACGATCTGGTTGATCGGGTCGGTCAGGGCTTCGAGCACCTCGTTGCTGGAGATGGTGAAGCTGCGCGGCACCCCTTCGGCCAGGTTGCGGCCCTTGACTTCCATCTCTTTGACTTCGGAGCCGGGAAAGGCCGAGCCGATGGTTTTTTTGATCATTTCGGCGGTCGGCTCGCCGATCAACATGCCGTAGTTGCGTCGGATGTAGCCGATGATGGCCTCGTCGAACTTGTCGCCGCCCACGCGCACGCTGCCCTTGTAGACCATGCCGCCCAGGCTGATGACGCCGACCTCGGTGGTGCCGCCGCCGATATCGACCACCATCGAGCCGCGCGCGTCCGACACCGGCAGACCGGCCCCGATCGCCGCCGCCATCGGCTCCTCGATCAAGTAGACCTGCGAGGCGCCGGCCCCCAAGGCCGATTCACGAATGGCGCGCCGCTCGACTTGGGTGGAGCCGCAAGGCACGCAGATGATGATGCGCGGGCTGGGCCGGAACATCGAGCGCGGATGCACCATCTTGATGAACTGCTTGAGCATCTGCTCGGTGACGGTGAAATCGGCGATGACGCCGTCTTTCATGGGGCGGATGGCTTCGATGTTGCCGGGCACCTTGCCCAGCATCGCCTTGGCTTCCTTGCCCACGGCCTGGATGGTCTTTTTGCCTTGCGGACCGCCCTCGTGGCGGATCGAGACCACCGAGGGCTCGTCGAGCACGATGCCCTTGCCGCGCACGTAGATGAGGGTGTTGGCGGTGCCGAGGTCGATGGCCAGATCGGTGGAGAAATGCTGACGAATGGATTCAAACATGATGAGGATTGCCCTGTACCACCGGACACGGTGGCCGGCTGGTTTCCTGCGCGGGCGCAAACTGGAGATAATACCCGATCAACGCCGCTCCGGGAGGCGCTTACACCTCCTTACTCATTGCCCCATGTCATTGTCATTGCAAGAAATCGAACGCTTGGCACGCCTTGCGCGCCTGCGCCTCACGCCCGAGCAAGCGCTGGACGCACAACAGCGCCTGAACGGTTTTTTTACCTTGGTCGAGCAGATGCAGGCGGTTGACACCACCGGCGTCGAGCCCTTGGCGCACCCGGCGGCCGTGCTGCAGCTGGTGGCGCTGCGCCTGCGCCCCGATGTGGCCAGCGAGCCCAACCAGCGCGAGGCCAACCAGCGCAGCGCCCCGGCCGTGCAAGACGGCCTCTACCTCGTGCCGCGGGTGATCGAATGAGCGCTGCCACCTTCAACCCTACCCCCACCCCCGACCTGCACCAGATGGGCGTGGCCGAACTCGGCGCCGCCCTGAGCGCGCGCCAGACCTCGGCCACCGAAGTGGCGCAGCACCTGCTGGCCCGCGCGCACGCCCACAGCGGCCTGGGGGCCTACTTGGCGCTGAACGAAGAAGCCACGCTGGCGCAGGCCGCCGCCGCCGATGCGCGCCTGGCCGCTGGCGAGCGCGGCCCCTTGCTGGGGGTGCCGCTGGCGCACAAAGACGTGCTGGTGACGCGCGACTTTCCCACCAGCGCCGGCTCCAAAATGCTGCAAGGCTACCGCAGCCCCTTCGATGCCACCGTGGTGGCGCGGCTGGCCGCAGAAGGCGCGGTGACGCTGGGCAAGCTCAACTGCGACGAATTCGCCATGGGTTCGGGCAACGACCAATCCGCCTACGGCCCCGCGCACAACCCCTGGGATGTGGCGCGCGTGCCCGGCGGCTCCTCCGGCGGCTCGGCGGTGGCGGTGGCGGCGCGGCTGGCCCCGGCGGCCACCGGCACCGACACCGGCGGCTCGATCCGCCAGCCCGCCAGCTTTTGCGGCATCACCGGCATCAAGCCCAGCTACGGGCGCTGCTCGCGCTACGGGCTGGTGGCCTACGCCTCCAGCCTCGACCAAGCCGGCCCGATGGCGCGCAGCGCCCTCGACTGCGCGCTGCTGCTCACGGCCATGGCCGGGCCCGACCTAGACCGCGACTCCACCAGCCTGGAGCACCCGCCCGAAGACTACACCCGGCTGCTCGGCCAGCCCTGGCCCGGTGCCAGCGCCGCCCGGCCGCTGCAAGGGTTGCGCATCGGCCTGCCGCGCGAGTTCTTTGGCCCCGGTTGCGACGCCGACGTGCTGGCCGCCGTGCGCGCCGCCCTGAGCGAATACGAGCGCCTGGGTGCTACCTTGCTCGACATCGATTTGCCGCGCACCGAACTGGCCATTCCGGCCTACTACATCATCGCCCCGGCCGAGGCCAGCTCCAACCTGAGCCGCTACGACGGCGTGCGCTACGGCCATCGCGCCGCCGAGCACGGCGATTTGCTCGACCTGTACCAGCGCTCGCGCAGCGAGGCCTTTGGGCCCGAGGTGCAGCGCCGCATCCTGCTGGGCACCTACGTGCTCAGCCACGGCTACTACGACGCCTACTACCTCAAGGCGCAGCAGATCCGGCGCCTGATCGCGCAAGATTTTCAGTCCGCCTTCAGCCACTGCGACCTCATCGCCGGCCCGGTGGCCCCCAGCGTGGCCTGGGCCATCGGCGCCAAAACCGCCGACCCGCTTTCTGCCTACCTGGCCGACATCTACACCCTGCCGGCCTCGCTGGCCGGTCTGCCGGGCCTAAGCCTGCCCGCGGGTTTTGGCGCAGGCCGCATGCCCGTCGGTCTGCAGCTGATCGGCAACTACCTGAGCGAAGCCCGGCTGCTGCAGGTGGCGCACCAGTTGCAGTTGGTGAGCGACTGGCACACCCGCACGCCGCCGCCCTTGACCCCGCCCTGCCCCGGAACCCGCCCATGAGCGCCCCTTTGATTCAAGGCTACGAAGTCGTGATCGGCTTCGAGACCCACGCCCAGCTCGCCACGCGCAGCAAAATTTTCAGCCGCGCTCCGGTGGCGTTTGGGGCCGAGCCCAATACCCAGGCTTGCGCCGTCGATCTGGCGCTGCCGGGCACGCTGCCGGTGATGAACCGCGAGGCGGTGGCCTGCGCCATCCGCTTTGGGCTGGCGGTGGGGGCGCACATTGCCGAGCGCAGCGTGTTTGCGCGCAAAAATTACTTCTACCCCGATTTGCCCAAGGGCTATCAGATCAGCCAGTACGAAATTCCGGTGGTGCAAGGTGGCAGCGTGGGCTTTGAGCTGGCCGGGCAGGCGCGCACGGTGCGGCTGGTGCGCGCGCACCTGGAAGAAGACGCGGGCAAGAGCCTGCACGAAGATTTTCACGGCATGAGCGGCATCGACCTGAACCGCGCCGGCACGCCGCTGCTCGAAATCGTCACCGAGCCCGACCTGCGCAGCAGCGCCGAGGCGGTGGCCTATGCCAAGGCGCTGCACCAGATCGTGACCTGGATCGGCATTTGCGACGGCAATATGCAAGAGGGCTCGTTTCGCTGCGACGCCAACGTCAGCGTGCGCAAACCGGGGCAGCCGCTGGGCACCCGGCGCGAGATCAAAAACCTCAACAGCTTCAAGTTCATGCAGCAGGCGATCGACTACGAGCTGCGCTGGCAGATCGAGCAGCTCGAAGACGGCCACGCCATCCAACAAGCCACGGTGCTGTTCGACCCCGACAGCGGCCAGACCCGGGCCATGCGCAGCAAGGAAGACGCGGCCGACTACCGCTATTTCCCCGACCCGGACCTGCCGCCGCTGTGCATCGCGCCGCAGTGGATCGAGCAACTGCGCGCCGAACTGCCCGAGCTGCCGCGCCCCATGGCCGAGCGCTTCGTGGCCCAGTACGGCCTGCCCGCCTACGACGCCGCCACGCTCACCCAAAGCCCGGCCATGGCGGCGTATTTCGAGCGCGCCGCCGCCGCCAGCGGGCAGCCCAAGCTGGCCAGCAACTGGATCATGGGCGAGCTTTCGCGCCGCCTCAACGAGGCGCAGCAGGGCATGGAGGCGGCCGCGCTGGGGCCGCTGCAACTGGCGGCGCTGCTGGTGCGCATTGCCGACGGCAGCTTAAGCCACAACGCCGCCAAACAGGTGTTCGAGGCACTGTGGAGCCAGCCCGTCGGCGCAGCGGTCGAATCCCTGCCGGATGCGCTGGCGCAAGTCGATGCGCTGATCGCCGCCAAGGGCTTGCAGAGCCTGAGCGACAGCGGCGCGCTGCAAGCCATCGCCGAGCAGGTGCTGGCGGCCAATGCCAAAAACGTGGCCGAATACCGCGCCGGCAAAGAAAAAGCCTTCAACGCCTTGGTTGGGCAAGTGATGAAAGCCAGCCAAGGCAAGGCCGACCCGGCGCGCGTGAACGCGCTGCTCAAGCAGCTCTTGGGTGCCTGAATCAGCGGGCGGGGCCCGGCGCATCCCGCTCCGCCCACAGGCGCTGCAGCAGTTGCAACTCGGTGTTGAAGCGCTCCTCGATGCGCTCGATTTCGCGTTGATGGCCCCGCACCAACCCCTCTTGCGACACCCGTTGCTGCTCAATATCGGCCTTGCGCTGCACCAAACGCGCGGGCGCGGCTGCTGCAGGATCGGCGCGCTGCAGGTGGGCCAGTTCGTCGGCCACCGCTTGGTGCTGCTGCCCCAGCTCTTGCTGGCGCCGCTCAGCTGCCTCCAACATGGCTTGCACCGGCCGTAAGGCCTGCGTGCGTTCGCGCTGGTGCGTGGCTGGGTCGGCGTAGCGCATCAGCAGCGCCTGTTGCTGGCGCCGCTCATCGGTGGCGCGGGCGCGCGTTTGCGCATCGGTGCGGGCGCGCTCTTGGGCACGCAGGCGCTCCTCGGTGCTGAGGGACGGCGCGATCACGCGGCGCACCACCCCGCTGGGGCTGAGTTCGCGCTGCTCGCGGTCCAGGCAGTCCATGATGAGCCGGTCCGAGGTCAGCTTGCGCCCCTGCGCGTCGGTGCAGGTGAAGATGCTGCCGGTCTGCGCCAGCGCAGCACCACCCAGCAGCGTCGCCGCCAGCGCCAGCGTCAGCCCCGCCCGCACCCTTTGCGCGTTCTGTGCGCTCCGCATCGACACCCCTAAAATTGAACCGATACTATCAGTTTACACCATAACGCTGGCGGTAGGCCTGCACGCGCTCGCGGTGCCCAGCCATCTCGGGGCTGTGTTGTTGTTGCAGAAAATCGAGCAAATCGCTCAGGCGCGCAATCGCGCACACCTGCAAGCCGAGCTGCTCGCGCACGTACTGCACCGCACTGTGCGGCAGGTCGCGCAGCGTGCCGTCGGGGCCGGTTTCGGTGGCGCGCTCTTGCCGATCGAGCGCAATCGCCACTGCGTGCGGCGTGGCCCCGGCGGCCCGAATCAGCTCGATCGACTCGCGCACCGCCGTGCCCGCGCTCATCACGTCGTCCACGATCAGCACCCGCCCGCGCAGCGGCGCACCCACCAGCGTGCCGCCTTCGCCGTGCGCCTTGGCCTCTTTGCGGTTGTAGGCAAAGGGCCGGTTGTGGCCCAGCCGCGCCAGCTCCACCGCCAGCGCCGCCACCAGCGGAATGCCCTTGTAGGCCGGGCCAAACAGCAGGTCGAACTCGATGCCGCTGGCGATAATGCGCTGCGCGTAGCACTGCGCCAGCCGGCCCAGCTTGGCGCCGTCGTCAAAGCCGCCGGCGTTGAAAAAATACGGGCTCAAGCGCCCGGCCTTGGTCTGGAACTCGCCCCAGCGCAGCACGCCCGATTCAACCGAAAATCGCACAAAGTCCTGCGCCAGCCCATCCAGCCCGGAGCCGGCTTGGGCCTGGGCCACCTGGGCCACCTGTTGCACATCTGCCATGGAGAAAAATCCTTGTTACGCTTGACCAGTCTGAACCTCAACGGCATCCGCTCTGCCGCCCGCAAGGGCCTGCAGGCATGGGTACAAGAAGCCGCGCCCGATTGTATTTGCGTGCAGGAGCTGCGCGCCCAAGCGGCCGAACTGGCCGACGGCCTAGAGGCGCTGGCGGGCTTGCGCGGCCACTTTTATTGCGCCGAAAAAAAGGGCTACGCGGGCGTGGGCATCTACAGCCGCCACGAACCGAGCGAGGTGCGCAGCGGCATCGGGGTGCCTGAGTTCGACGCCGAGGGGCGCTGGATCGAGCTGCGCTTTGACCGCCCGGGGCGGCGTTTTTCGGTGATCAGTGGCTACTTTCCGAGCGGCTCCAGCGGCCCCGAGCGCCAACTGGCCAAGTTTCGCTTTCTGGAGGCGATCGGGCCGCACCTGCAGGCGCTGCGCGCCGAACGCGAGTTCGTGCTGTGCTCCGACGTGAACATCGCGCACCAAGAAATCGACCTCAAAAACTGGAAGGGCAACCTCAAAAACAGCGGTTTTTTGCCCGAAGAACGCGCTTGGATGACGCAACTGCTGGGCCGCGAGCTAGGCCAAGGCGGCCTGGTGGACGTGTATCGCCACTTGCACCCCAGCGAGGGCCCCGCCGCCTACACTTGGTGGAGCAACCGGGGCCAGGCTTGGGCCAACAACGTGGGCTGGCGCATCGACTACCACCTCGCCACCCCGGCGCTGGCCGCGCTGGCGCGCGAGGCCAGTGTGTACAAGGCGCAGCGTTTTTCCGACCACGCGCCGCTGAGCATAGCCTACGATTTTGGGCTGTGAGGGCCGGGGCCTGGCACCGCATTCGAAATGCCGCTCGCCACATGCCCTGAGGGCACATGGCGGGCGGCGTGTTCGATGTGGCCGGTCTGGTCGTCGAAAAAGAAATCGGGCTCGAACTCGCGCAAAAATTCGCCCTTGGGCAGGCCGCCCAGAAACAGCGCTTCATCGACCTCGATATTCCAGTTCATCAGGGTGCGGATGGCGCGTTCGTGCGCCGGGGCGCTGCGCGCCGTCACCAGCGCGGTGCGGATGCGCATCTGCGCCGTGCCGGCACTTTGCAGCCGGTGCAGCGCCTCCAGCAGCGGCTTGAACGGCCCGCCCGGCAGCGGCAGGCCGGCCTTGCTGGCTTCGTGCTGCTGAAAAGCGCTCAAGCCCTGGGCCTGATAGACGCGCTCGGCCTCGTCGGAAAACAGCACCGCGTCGCCGTCAAAGGCAATGCGCACCTGGTTCGGGTGCGCGTCGCTGGCGTGCACCGACTGCGGATAGACCTGCGCCGCCGGCACCCCGGCCTCCAGCGCCGCACGCACATCGCTCAGGTGCGTGGACAAAAACAGATTGGCGCGCAGCGGCCGCAGGTAGCGCCACGGCGGCTCGCCGCGCGTGAAAACGCCGCGCTCGATCGGCAAACCGTAGTGCTGCGCCGAGCGAAACACGCGCATGCCCGAGACCGGGTCGTTGCGCGACAAAATCACCACCTCGACCCGGGGCTGGCCGGAGTGGTTGAAGCGCATCAGCTTTTGCACCAGCGAAAAAGCCACGCCGGGTCGGGCCGGCTGCTGCAAGCGCTCGAGCTGCAACTGCATGTAGGCGCGGTCGTCGCCTTGCTCGAAAACCTGGTTTTCGGCCTCGAAGTCGAACAGCGCGCGCGATGAAATGGCGACCACGAGCTGGCCGTCGAGGGTGGTGGGCATGGTGGGTTCATTGTCGCACGGCCTTGGCACGCCGCCCTGGCCCGCCCTGGCCCGCCCTGCCCCGCCTTGGCCTTGGCCTGGCCCGCCTATCGCCGATAATCCTAGGCTATGCCCGATCTAGCCTCCGAAGTGCGCCGCCGCCGCACCTTTGCCATCATCTCGCACCCCGACGCCGGCAAAACCACCCTGACCGAAAAGCTGCTGCTGTTTTCCGGGGCCATCAACATCGCGGGCTCGGTCAAGGCGCGCAAGGCCGCGCGCCACGCCACCTCCGACTGGATGGAGATCGAAAAGCAGCGCGGCATCTCGGTTGCCTCCAGCGTGATGCAGATGGAGTACCGCGACTGCGTCATCAACCTGCTCGACACCCCTGGGCACCAGGATTTCTCTGAAGACACCTACCGCGTGCTCACCGCCGTCGATGCGGCGCTGATGGTGATCGACGCCGCCAACGGGGTCGAGCCGCAGACGCGCCGCCTGCTGCAAGTCTGCCGCGCCCGCAACACGCCCATCCTCACCTTCGTCAACAAGATGGACCGCGAGGTGCAGGCACCGCTGGACCTGATGGACGAGATCGAGCGCGAGCTGGGCATGACGGTGGTGCCCTTTACCTGGCCGGTCGGGATGGGCAAGCTGTTTCACGGCGTCTATGACCGGCGCAGCGAGCAGATGCGCGTGTTTGCCGCCGGGGCCGACAAGCGCGGCGCCGACGAGGAGGTGCTGGCCGGGCTGGCGCACCCGGAGTCGGCGCGCCGCTTTGGCCGCGAGTGGCAGCAGGCGCGCGAGGAGCTGGAGCTGGTCTCTGGCGCTTCGCCGGCCTTCGACGAAGCGGCTTTTTTGGCCGGGCAGCAAACGCCGATGCTGTTTGGCTCGGCGATCAACAACTTTGGCGTGCGCGAGGTGCTGGATGCGCTGGTCGATCTGGCGCCGCCGCCCGGCCCCAAACCGGCCATGCAGCGCACGGTGCAGCCGACCGAGCCCAAGTTCAGCGGCGTGGTGTTCAAAATCCAGGCCAATATGGACCCGGCGCACCGCGACCGCATCGCCTTCGTGCGCTGCGCCAGCGGGCACTTCGAGCGCGGCATGAAGCTCAAGGTGGTGCGCTCGGGCAAGGAACTGCGCCCGAACACGGTGGTGAGCTTTTTGTCGCAGCGGCGCGAGCTGCTCGACGAGGCCTATGCGGGCGACATCATCGGCATCCCCAACCACGGCGTGTTGCAGCTCGGCGACACCCTGACCGAGGGCGAGGCGCTGCAATTCACCGGGCTGCCGTTTTTTGCGCCCGAGATCATCCGCAGCGTCGAAGTGGCGGACCCGCTGCGCGGCAAGCAGCTCAAGGCCGGTCTGACGCAGCTCGGCGAAGAGGGCGCAATCCAAGTCTTTAGGCCGATGGCGGGCACGGTGCTGATGCTCGGTGCCGTGGGGCAGTTGCAGTTCGAGGTGGTGCAGCACCGGCTGGAGAGCGAATACGGCGTCAAGGCGCGCATCAGCCCCAGCCCCTACCAGGTGGCGCGCTGGGTCACGTGCACGCCCGAAAACGGTGGCGAGACCGAGCTCAAGCGCTTCATGCAGGCCAATTTGCACCGCATGGCCTGGGATGCGGTGGATGCGCCCACGCTGCTGGTCGATCACCAGGCCACGCTGCGCGCAGTGGAGGCGAATTGGCCCAAAATCCAGTTCCACGCCATGCGCGAGCACGCCGGGCTGGTGTTTCACAAGGCGGTTTGAGGGGCGGCACGCTTGCGCCACGGGCCCTGCCGCCAAGGCGAGCACCGCAGGATGCCGCTGCCACGTGGCCTTTCAGGGCTGCGCCGCCAGCCAGCGCTCGACCGCGCGCGGGTAGATCAGGTGCTCTTGCGTGAGCACGCGCGCCGCCAGCGACTCGGGCGTGTCGCCGGGCAGCACCGGCAGCACGGCCTGCTCCAGAATCTGGCCGCAATCGACTTCGGCCGTGACGTGGTGCACCGTGGCCCCGACGAAGCGGCAACCCATTTCGAGCGCGCGCTGGTGCGTGTGCAGGCCCGGAAAAGCCGGCAGCAGCGAGGGGTGGATGTTGAGCAGGCGCCCGGCGTGGTGCTGCACGAAATCCGGCCCCAGAATGCGCATGAAGCCCGCCAGCAGCACCAGATCCGGGCGGCCGTGGGGGTCGAAGCGGGCGATGGCCTGCGTCAGCTCGGCCTCGAAGGCGGCGCGATTCGGGTAGGCGCTGTGCTCGACCAGCGCGGTGGGCAGCCCCTGCGCCTGCGCCCACGCCAGCCCGCCCGCCTGCGCCTTGTTGCTCAACACCCCGGCGATGCGTGCGCCAAAGCGCTGCTGCCAGTGCTGCTGCTGGGATGCCCGCACCAGGGCCTGCATATTTGAGCCGGTGCCCGAAATCAGCACGACAATGTTCTTTGTTTCAACCATATGGATGCGAGTGTAATGAGTCTGCCCGAACCCGATCCCAGCAACGCCCCCGGCACCCCAGCCCATCCCGCCTTCGAGCCCCTGAGCGTGGCGCAAGCGCGTGTGCTCGCCACGCTGATGGAAAAGGCGCGCACCGTGCCCGATAGCTACCCGCTCACCCTCAACAGCTTGCTGCTGGGCTGCAACCAGAAGTCGGCGCGCGAGCCGGTGTTGAATTTGAGCGAGGCCGATGTCGCCGAGGCGCTCGACGGCCTGCGCCAGCGCACGCTGGTGTTCGAGAGCAGTGGCGGGCGCGTGCCGCGCTTCGAGCACAACTTTCAGCGCGCCGTGGGCGTGCCCGAGCAGTCCGCCGTGCTGCTGGGGCTGCTGATGCTGCGCGGGCCGCAGACCGCGGGCGAACTGCGCCTGAACGCCGAGCGCTGGTACCGCTTCTTGGACATCGCGTCGGTGGAGGCCTTTTTGGAGGAGCTGCAGCAGCGCGCGGCGCACAAGGGCGGGCCGCTGGTGACCTTGCTGCCGCGCCAGCCGGGTGCGCGCGAGCCGCGCTGGGCCCATCTGCTGTGCGGCGCCCCGGCGCTGGAGCCAGTCGCAGAGCTTGGCGGCGCGGGGCCGGGTGCGGAGCTGGCGGCCCAATTTTCCGCCCAGTTCGCCGCCTTGGCCGAGCGCGTGCAGGCGCTGGAGCAGCAGGTGCAGCAGCTGGAGCAGCGGCTGGAGCAGGCCGGAGGCTGAACGGGTTGCGGGCGGTGCGGCCCGCCCTGTCACCGCCCGGACAGCGCCGCCACGCTGAGCGTGCTACAACCTTGGCTCTAGCAACGCAGCACAGGAGACCGGCCCCATGGACTTGGCATTCACGCCCGAAGAGCAGGCTTTTAGAGCCGAAATCCGCGCCTGGGTGCGCGATCACTTGCCGCCCGAGCTGGCGCACAAGGTGCACCACGCCCTGCGCCTGAGCCGCGACGATCTGCAAGGCTGGGCCAAGGTGCTGGGGCGCAAAGGCTGGCTGGGCCATGGCTGGCCCAAAGCCTTCGGTGGCCCGGGCTGGAACGCGGTGCAAAAGCATTTGTTCGAAGAAGAATGCGCCCTCGCCGGGGCCCCGCGCGTGATCCCCTTCGGGCCGGTGATGGTCGCACCCGTCATCATGGCCTACGGCAGCCCGGAGCAGCAGCAGCGCTTCTTGCCCGGCATCGCCAGCGGCGAAGTCTGGTGGTGCCAAGGCTACAGCGAGCCCGGTTCCGGCTCCGATCTGGCCAGCCTCAAGACCCGCGCCGAACACCGGGGCGACCACTACCTCGTCAACGGCCAAAAAGCCTGGACCACACTCGGCCAGCACGCCGACTGGATTTTTTGTCTGGTGCGCACCAGCAGCGAAGGCAAACCGCAGACCGGCATCAGCTTTTTGCTGATCGACATGAAGTCGCCCGGCGTCACGGTGCGCCCGGTGCGGCTGCTGGATGGCGAGTACGAAGTCAACGAAGTGTTTTTCGACGACGTGCAGGTGCCGCTAAACAACCTCATCGGCCAGGAAAACAAGGGCTGGAGCTACGCCAAGCACCTGCTCAGCCACGAGCGCACCAACATCGCCGAAGTCAACCGCGCCAAGCGCGAGCTCGAGCGCCTCAAGCGCATCGCCCAAGCCGAAGGGGTGTGGGACGATGCCCGCTTTCGGGACCAGATCGCGCTGCTGGAAGTGGATGTGGTGGCGCTCGAAATGCTGGTGCTGCGCGTGCTGGCGGCCGAAAAATCGGGCAAAAACCCGCTCGACATCGCCGGCTTGCTCAAAATCCGCGGCAGCGAAATCCAGCAGCGCTACGCCGAGCTGATGATGCTCGCCGCCGGCCCCTTTGCCTTGCCCTTCATCTTTGAGGCCATGGAGGCCGGCTGGCAGGGCGACTTCCCTGGCGGCGTGCCCGGCAACGCCCCGCTGGCAGCGAATTATTTCAACTTGCGCAAAACCACGATTTACGGCGGCAGCAACGAGGTGCAGCGCAACATCGTGGCCCAAACCCTGCTCGGCTAAACCCACCCGGAGACACGCAATGGATTTCGACTTTTCCGACGACCAACTGCAACTGCGCGAAGCGGTGCGGCGCTGGGTACACAAAGCCTACCCCTTCGAGCGCCGCCGCACCGCCGCCGCCGCCGGGGGGTTCGAGCGCGCCACTTGGGCCGAACTGGCCGAACTCGGCTTGTGCGGCCTCACGGTGGCCGAAGCCCACGGCGGCCTCGGCCTGGGGGCGGTGGAGGCGATGGTGGTGCAAGAAGAACTCGGCCGCGGCCTGGTGCTGGAGCCGCTGGCGCAGGCCTACATTGCCGCCGCCGTGTTGCAAGCGCACGCCCCCGCGGCCCTGCAGCAGCAGTGGTTGCCGCGCCTGGCCAGTGGCGAGGCGCTGCTGGTGCTGGCGCACGTGGAACGCGGGCTGCGGCACCGGCTCGGGGCCGTGGCGACGCAGGCGGTGCCAAATGGCGCGGGCTGGTTGCTGAGTGGCGGCAAAAGCCTGGTGCCCGCTGGCGACTGCGCCGACGCGTTTCTGGTGCCAGCCCAGACCCCGCAAGGGCTGGCGCTGTTTCTGGTGCCCCGCGACGCCGCCGGGGTGCAGACCCGCGCCTACCCGACCCAAGACGGCAGCCGCGCCGCCGAAGTGGGCTTTGCGCAAACGCCCGCGCAACTGCTCAGCCCCGATGGCCAGGCGGCGCTGGAGTGGGCCGCCGATGTGGGCATCGCCGCCGCCTGCGCCGAAGGCGTGGGGGTGATGGAGCAGACGCTGGCCTACACGCTGGACTACCTCAACACGCGCCAGCAGTTTGGGGTGCCGATTTCCAGCTTCCAGGCGCTGCGGCACCGCGTGGCCGACATGAAAATGCAGCTCGAACTGGCGCGCAGCATGAGCTACTACGCCAGCCTCAAGCTCGGTGCGCCAGCCGATGAGCGCCGCCAGGCGCTGGCGCGCGCCAAGGTGCAGCTGGGGCAGTCGATGCGCTTCGTGGGCCAGCAGGCGGTGCAGTTGCACGGCGGCATCGGCGTCACCGACGAATACCTCATCAGCCACTGCTTCAAGAAACTCACGCAGCTCGAGCTCAGCCTGGGCGACACGCTGCACCATCTGGGCGAGGTGTCGGCGCGTATGCGCGAGAGCGCCGGGGTGTTTGCCTGACACCCCTGACGCTGGGCCCGAATCAGCGCAGCAGCAGCAACCAAGTCAGCGCCAGCCCCAACCCCAGCCCCAGCACGGCATACCAGCCCCAAGGCCGCGCGGGCTCGGCGTAGGGATCGACCAGGCTGCGCTCGGCCCCAGCGGGCAGTTGCGCCACGCCGGTGAGCGAGGCGCCAAAGGGGATGTTGATGCGGGCCCGGATATTGACCGCCCAGCCGTTGGCGTCCAGCAAGGGCCCCAAGTTGCGCTGGCGCAGCTTTAACCAGGCCAGCAGCATCGCGGGGACCGAAATGAGCAGCAGCAACCCGAGCAGCAGTCCGAGCAAGACCAGCGGCATCAGCCACAGCGGCAGGCGAAAAAAGCCGCTCAGAATCGCGGCCAGCGCGGTGCCCAGCGCCCCCAGCGCCAAGCCGATGGCGGCAAAAATGCCGGCAAAGCGCGCAATGTCGAAAGCCGCGGCGGCGGCCGGGGCCGCTGCGTGCGCACCCGCCGCACCGGGTAGTGCGCCAGCCCCGGCGGCCGACTGCGCCTCGACCCGCTGCTCGCGCGCCGCCGCCAAGCGCCGGAACTGCTCGCCTACGAAGCGGGCCATACGCCGATAGGGCATCCAAAAGGCCTGGCGCACGCTGATCGGGGCTTCTTCGACGCGCAGCACGCGCGCCTTCCAGTCGCGCCCCTGGCGGTCGTAGAACAGGGCGTTGCGCCCGGCCACCAGCATCTCGTCGGCGTCGCCGCCGGTCAGGGCCGCAACAATGGTGATCGGGGCCTCGTCGGGGCGCTCGCATTCGCAGTAGAGCAGGTAGACACCCGAGAGCGGGGCCAGCGCGCTGTGGCGCTCCAGATCGGCCACGCGCAGGCACAGGGTGCAACTGCGTTGGTCAATGTAGAGCGTGCCGGCCTGAAAGATGGCGGGCTGCTGCTGGCTGTAAAAATCGCTCAGGTTGACGAAGTTGCGCAGCAAGGGCACGAGGTCGCGCCGCAGTCGCAGCAACAGCTTCAGCGCCTCGATGCCGGCGGCGTTGGCGTCGGCTTGGCGGTCGAGCTCGATCAGTGCGGCCAACTGCGCCGGGGCCGGGCCGTCGAGCAAGCCGCGCAGCGCCTCGGGGCTCCAGTCGGCCAGCGCGGTGGCGGGGCGTTGCGCCAGCCAGGCGCGGCGGGCGGCCAGCCGCGCACGCAGGCTTTCCCACTGGGCTGCTGTGAGCGCCGAACACGGGCCCAGCAGCGGCCACACCGCCTCCCGTTGCAGCGCGCTAATGCGCGCCTGCCAAGCGGGGTTGAGCCCCTCGCACAGCGGCAATTCGGCCCCCGGGCGCACCCGGGCCAGCGGCAAGGCGGCCAGCGCTTCGCTGCCTTCATGCAGGGTCTGCGCGGCCAGTTCGGTGTAGCGCGCTTGCTCCGGGTTGAGCGCCATTTCGGCTTGGGGGTCGAAATGGGCCAGTCGGCAGCGGGTAAAAAAATCGTCCACCTTGGCCTGCACGGCGTCGAAGGCTTGCAAGGCGCAGGTCTCTTGCAGGCCCGAAACCGGCAGGGCAGCGGGCGCGGGAACGGGAACGGGGGCCGCACCAGGCGCTGCATCTGGAGCGGCATCGGGCACCGGGCCGGGCTGGGCTGGAGCCTGCTGGTGCCAGTCGAGCGCCTGTTGCGCCTGCTCCAGCAAGGCCTCTAGGCCCGCTTGCGTGGCCCCCGGCTGGCCGCTGCGGTCGGTCTGCGCGCCCTGGGTGGCAACGACGTGCCCGATCAGTTCGGCGCACGCCGCATCCGGGGCCAGTTCGGCTGGTACCACTCCGTCGCCATTGGGCAGCGTGGGCGGAAACAGGCGCGCAGGCTCGCTCAGGTCATCGAGGCTCAGGTGCGGGGTACCCGCTTTGCCTAGGCGCAGCAGCACCTGGTGCGCGGCGGCGAATAGGGGCGCTGCCGCCGCCGTATCGGCGCGCAGCGCATCCAGCGGCAGCTCGGCGCCGGGCTGAAACAGCAGCTGCGGGTTGTGCAGCACCTCGCACACCCAGCGCACCGCCGCACGGATTTCGGGCACCTGGATGCTGCCATCGCCGTCGGTGTCGATGCGTTGCAGGGTGCGGCTGTCGAACTCCAGCCCGGAGGTCGGGCAGGCCAGCACGGCCCAGAGTTTTTGGTCGAGTTGGTCGAGGCAGCGCAAATCCTGCGCGGTTTCGATGCGCACCTGGTCAAAGCCGCCGCTGCGAAAAAAACGCCAGCGGTGCGGGCCGCTCATCTCCAGGGGTTCGCTCGGGGTGGAATGGCTCATGGCTGCCCTCGCCTATAAAAAAACCGCCGCCAGCGGCCAAAGGGCTGGCGGCGATTGCGCATAGTAGCAGTTCGGCCGGGTTCAGCGCAGATCGAAGCGGTCCAGCTCCATCACCTTGACCCAGGCGGCGACGAAGTCCTCGACGAACTTGCGCTCGTTGCCGCTTTCGGCATAGACCTCGGCCAGCGCCCGCAGTTGCGAGTTGGAGCCAAACACCAAGTCGGCCACGGTGGCGGTCCACTTCACGGCCCCGCTGTTGCGGCAGCGGCCTTCGAGCACGTTCGGGTTGGCGGCCGAGCGCGCCCACGTCGTGCCCATGTCGAGCAGGTGGGTGTAGAAGTCGGTCGAGAGCGTGCCGGGGCGCTGCGTGAACACGCCGTGGCGGCTGCCCGCGCTGTTGGCGCCCAGCACGCGCAGGCCACCGACCAGCACCGTCAGCTCGGGCGCGGTGAGGGTGAGCAGTTGGGCGCGGTCGATCAGCAACTCGGCTGCATGGGCTTCGCAGCCGGGGGCGGCGTAGTTGCGCAGGCCGTCGGCGCGTGGCTCCAGCACGGCAAAGGAGGCCACATCGGTCTGTTCGGCGCTGGCATCGGTGCGCCCAGGGCGGAACGGCACCGTCGCTTCATGCCCAGCGGCCTTGGCTGCGGCCTCGACGGCGGCGCCACCGGCGAGCACGATCAAATCGGCCAGCGAGACTTTTTTGCCGCCGCCAGCGCTGGCATTGAAGCCTTGCTGGATGGCTTCGAGTTTGGCCAGCACGGAAGCGAGCTGCGCCGGGTCGTTGGCGGCCCAGTCTTTTTGCGGCGCCAGACGGATGCGCGCGCCGTTGGCCCCGCCGCGCTTGTCGGAGCCGCGGAAGGTCGAGGCCGAGGCCCAGGCGGTAGCCACCAGTTGCGACACGCTCAGGCCCGAGGCCAGCACCTTGGCCTTGAGCGCGGCCACGTCGGCGGCGTCGATTAGAGCGTGGTCAACTGCGGGCACCGGGTCTTGCCAGACCAGCACCTCTTGGGGCACCAGCTTGCCTTGGTAGCGGGCGCGCGGGCCCATGTCGCGGTGCGTGAGCTTGAACCAAGCGCGCGCGAAGGCATCGGCGAATTCCTGCGGGTTTTGCTGGAAGCGGCGGGCGATCTTGTTGTAGGCCGGGTCGAAGCGCAGCGCCAAGTCGGCGGTGGTCATCATGGTTTTGACGCGCTTGGCCGGGTCGTGCGCGGCCGGGGCCAGGTCTTTGTCGGCCACGTTGACCGGCTCCCACTGCCAGGCGCCGGCCGGGCTCTTGGTCAGGTTCCAGTCGTAGCCAAACAGCATCTCGAAGTAGCTGTGGTCCCACTGGGTAGGGTTCGGGCTCCAGGCACCCTCGATGCCGCTGGTGATGGTGTCACCGCCCTTGCCAGCACCGAAGCTGTTGGCCCAGCCAAAACCCTGCTGCTCGATCGGAGCGCCCTCGGGTTCGCGCCCGACGTGCGATTCCGGCCCGGCCCCGTGCGCCTTGCCAAAGGTGTGTCCGCCGGCGACCAGGGCCACGGTTTCCTCGTCGTTCATGGCCATGCGGGCGAAGGTTTCGCGGATGTCGCGCGCCGAAGCCAGCGCGTCGGGCACGCCGTTGGGGCCTTGCGGGTTGACGTAGATCAGGCCCATCTGCACCGCGCCTAGGGGCTTGGCCAAGTCGCGCTCACCGCTGTAGCGTTTGTCGCCCAGCCACTCGGTTTCGGGGCCCCACCAGATGTCGTCTTGCGGCTCCCAGATGTCGGGGCGGCCACCGGCAAAGCCGAAGGTCTTGAAGCCCATCGATTCCAGCGCCACGTTGCCGGTGAGGATGAGCAAATCGGCCCAAGACAGGTTCTTGCCGTATTTTTGCTTGATCGGCCACAGCAGGCGGCGCGCCTTGTCGAGGTTGCCGTTGTCGGGCCAACTGTTTTCTGGGGCGAAGCGCTGCGCGCCGTGGCCGGCACCGCCGCGGCCGTCGTGGATGCGGTAGGTGCCCGCAGCGTGCCAGGCCATGCGAATGAAGAAGGGGCCGTAGTGGCCGTAGTCGGCCGGCCACCAGTCCTGCGAGTCGGTCATCAGCGCCTTCAGGTCTTGCACCACGGCGTCGAGGTCGAGTGCGGCGAAGGCTTTTTTGTAGTCAAAGTCCTTGCCCATCGGGTTCGACTTGCAGCCGTGCTGGTGCAGGATGCGCAGGTTGAGCTGCTCGGGCCACCAGTCGCGGTTGGAGCGCACACCCGCCACTGCCGGGGCAGTGGGCGCGCCGTGAAAGGGGCATTTGGATTCGGTCGTCATGGTCTCATCTCCTGGTTGAAAAAGGGGCGGGGGAAGATGCGCTCAGTGTAGGCTTTGGCTATCGGTTTGTGGGATTGGTTTTACCTAATCGATCAATAGAATCCATGCTCCGCTGCGATCCGGCCAGGGGCCTCAGGCGTGCAGCCGGGAGTGGCGCGGCAGGCGCGCGGCCAGAAACTCCATCTGGTCGGCCAGGATGCGGCGGTTGCGCAAGATGAAATCCTCCCACAGGCTGGGCACGTAGGGGGTGTAGAGCAGCGGCATGCGCGCCTGCTCCGGGGTGCGGTTGCCCTTGCGGTGGTTGCAACTGCGGCAGGCCGTGACCACGTTCATCCAGTGGTCGCCGCCTTTTTGCGCCAGCGGGCGGATGTGCTCGCGCGTCAGGAACGACTCGGCAAAGGTGTCGGCGCAGTAGGCGCAGACGCAGCGGTCGCGGGCAAAGAGTTTTTCGTTGCTCAGGCTCGGCTTGAGCTCGAAGGGGTTGATGCCCGGCACACCCGCGGTGCCGATGATGGAGTTGATTTCGATCACCGACTGGCGGCCGCTGACGGCATTGAAGCCGCCGCGAAAACGCGCCACGCGCAGGCCCGCCTCCCAGCGCACTTCGTCGGCGGCGTAGTGCAACACCGCCTGCTCCAGGCTGATCCACGACTGCGGCACGCCCTGTGCCGACAATTTCAACACCTTCAAAGCCAAGCCCTCGCGTCAGGCCCCACAGAGGGGGCTAAGATGCACAAAACCCGGCCTACCAGCCACCGTGCCAAGGCAGCGGCAGGCAAAAAGCGCTTGCCCGATGGGGCAGCGCCCACACCGGTTTGTGTCAATATAGCGCGCTTTGGTTTCGATTTGACGACACCAGCTTGAAAACTCCCCTTTTTGTCGCATGAAAATCATCCAAGGCATGGCCAACCTGCTGCGCCAGACCCGCTCCCACGGCGGCTGCGCGCTCACGATTGGCAATTTCGACGGCGTGCACCGCGGCCACCAGGCCATGCTGGCGCTGCTGGGCAACGAGGCGCGCCACCGTGGCCTGCCCACTTGCGCGCTCACGTTTGAGCCGCACCCGCGCGACTACTTTGCCAAAAAATACCGCCAGCCCGATCTGGCCCCGGCGCGCATCGCCACCTTGCGCGACAAGCTGCACGAGCTGCGCCGCTGCGGCGTCGATCAATGCGTGATCCTGCCCTTTGACGAGCGGCTGGCGGCCTTGGCGGCGCAGGACTTCATCGACCAGGTGTTGCTCGGCGCGCTCGGGGCGCGCTACGTGCTGGTGGGCGACGATTTCCGCTTCGGGGCCCAGCGCCGGGGCGACTACGCGCTGCTCGACGCCGCCGGCAGCGCGCAGGGCTTCGACGTGGCGCGCATGCTGAGCTACGAGGTGCATGGCGTGCGCGTCTCCAGCTCCGAGGTGCGCGACGCTCTGGCCGCTGGCCACATGGACGCCGCCGCCGCCCTGCTCGGGCGGCCCTACGCCATCAGCGGCCATGTGGTGCACGGGCGCAAGCTTGGGCGCGCGCTGGGGGAGTCGGCCAGCGGGGCCGAGGACGGGTTTCGCACCCTGAATTTGCGTTTTGACCACTGGAAACCGGCCGCCAGCGGCATTTTCGTGGTGCAGGTGCATGGGCTGGAGCCAGACCCCAGCGCGCCGCCGCTGCCCGGAGTCGCCAACCTCGGGGTGCGGCCCTCGCTCGACCCCGACGACGCCAACGGCGGCCGGGTGCTGCTCGAAACCCACTGCCTGGAGTGGCCCGAGCGGGTGCAGCGGGCCTTGCAAAACGCCACGACGCCGGGCGAGGCCTACGGTAAAATCATCCGCGTCGAGCTGCTGCACAAATTGCACGACGAACTCCGTTACGATGGCTTGGCCGCCCTCACCGCCGGCATCGCGCACGACTGCGCCGCCGCCCGGGCTTGGTTGGCCCAGCGCCGGCCACCGGCCTGAAGTCGTTTTACTCTAGGCCGCGCCCCACAAGCCCCACCCCATGCCAGACACCCCGCCCCAGCCCCAGCCCACCTTGCGCGACTACAGCGCCACGCTGAACCTGCCCGACACCCCGTTCCCCATGCGCGGCAACCTGCCGCAGCGCGAACCCGGCTGGGTGCAGGAGTGGAACGAAAAAGGGCTGTACCAGCGCCTGCGCGCCGCACGCCGTGGGGCACCCAAGTTCATTTTGCACGACGGCCCGCCCTACGCCAACGGCCAGATCCACATCGGGCACGCGGTCAACAAGGTGCTCAAAGACATGATCGTCAAGGCGCGCCAACTGGCCGGTTTCGACGCCCAATACATCCCAGGCTGGGACTGCCACGGCCTGCCGATCGAGAACGCGATCGAAAAACTGCACGGCCGGGGCCTGAGCCGCGACGCCATGCAAGCCAAGAGCCGCGCCTTTGCCAGCGAGCAGATCGCGCAGCAAATGGCCGACTTCCAGCGCCTCGGGGTGCTGGGCGAGTGGGAGCGGCCCTACCGCACCATGGATTTCGAGACCGAGGCCAACGAAATCCGCGCCTTCAAGCGCGTGCTCGAGCGCGGCTTCGTCTATCGCGGCCAAAAGCCGGTTTACTGGTGCTTCGACTGCGGCTCCTCGCTGGCCGAATTCGAGATCGAATACCAGGACAAACGCAGCCAGAGCCTGGATGTGGGCTTTTTGTGCGCCCAGCCGCAGCGCCTGCTGCAGGCTTTTTTCCGCGACCACGGGCTGCCGCACGGCAGCGCCGCCGGGCTCGACGCGCAGCCGATCTACGCCGTGATCTGGACCACCACCGCCTGGACCCTGCCCGCCAACCAGGCCCTCAACCTCAACCCCGAGCTGCCCTACGCGCTGGTGCAGACGCCGCGCGGCCTGCTGCTGCTGGCCGAGGCGCTGGTTGAGAGCTGCTTGCAGCGCTACCAGTTGAGCGGCCAGGTGCTGGCCACCTGCGCCGGGCGCGAACTCGAAGGGATCGAATTCGAGCACCCGCTGGCCACGGCGCACCCCGGCTACCAGCGCCACAGCCCGGTCTATCTGGCCGACTACGCCACCGCCGACGACGGCACCGGCATCGTCCACTCCGCGCCCGCCTACGGCGTGGAAGACTTCAACTCCTGCGTCGCGCACGGGCTGGCGCTCGACGCCATTTTGAACCCGGTGCAGGGCAACGGCCAGTACGCGCCCGAGCTGCCCTTGTTTGGCGGCCAGCCCATTTGGCAGGCCGGTGCCGCCATCATCGAAGCCCTGCGCGCCCAAGGCCGCCTGTTTGCCAGCCAGACCATCGAGCACAGCTACCCGCACTGCTGGCGCCACAAAAGCCCGGTGATCTACCGCGCCGCCGCGCAGTGGTTCGTGCGCATGGACGCGGGCGAAGGGGTTTTCACGCAAGACCCCGCCGACCAAACGCTGCGCCAGTTGGCGCTGCACGCCATCGAACAAACCCGCTTCTACCCCGAAAACGGCCGCGCCCGGCTGCGCGACATGATCGCCAACCGGCCCGACTGGTGCATCAGCCGCCAGCGCTCCTGGGGCGTGCCGCTGCCCTTTTTGCTGCACACCGACAGCGGCGAGCCGCACCCGCGCACGATGGAAATCATCGACCTCGCCGCCGACGTGGTGCAGCAAGGCGGCATCGAGGCCTGGAGCCAGCTCGGCGTGGCCGACATCCTGGCGCGCATCGGCGACGCCTCCGACCCGGCGCACTACAGCAAGAGCAGCGACATCCTGGAAGTCTGGTTCGACTCCGGCAGCACCCACACCACCGTGCTCAAGGGCAGCCACGCCGGCGCCGGGCACCCGCACGGCCCCGAGGCCGACCTCTACCTCGAAGGCCACGACCAGCACCGCGGCTGGTTCCACTCCTCCTTGCTCATCGCCAGCGCCCTGTACGGCCGCGCGCCCTACAAGGGGCTGCTCACGCACGGCTTCACCGTCGATGGCGCGGGCCGCAAGATGAGCAAGAGCGTGGGCAACGTGATCGCCCCGCAGCAGATCAGCTCCAAGCTCGGGGCCGAGATCATCCGCCTGTGGGTGGCCGCCACCGACTACTCGGGCGACCTGGCGATCGACGACAAAATTTTGGCGCGCGTGGTCGACGCCTACCGGCGCATGCGCAACACGCTGCGTTTCTTGCTCGCCAACATCAGCGACTTCGACCCCGCCACCGACGCCGTGGCCGAGGCCGATCTGCTGGAAATCGACCGCTACGCCTTGGCGCGTGCGGCGCAGTTGCAGGCCGAGGTGCTGGCGCACTACCAAGATTACGAGTTCCACCCGGTGGTCGCCAAGCTGCAGGTCTATTGCTCCGAAGACCTGGGCGCGTTTTACCTCGACGTGCTCAAAGACCGGCTCTACACCTGCGCCCCCAAGAGCCTGGCGCGGCGCAGCGCCCAGACCGCGCTGCACCAGATCACGCACGCCCTGCTGCGCTGGCTGGCCCCGTTTTTGAGCTTCACCGCCGAAGAGGCGTGGGCGCTGATCGGCCACAGCGAATCGATCTACACCGAAACCTATTTGCCGCTGGCCAGCCCGAACCAGGCCCTGCTGGCCAAATGGGGCCGCCTGCGCGAGTTGCGCACCCACGTCAACAAGGCCATCGAAGACGTGCGCGCCACGGGCAGCCTGGGTTCATCCCTGCAAGCCAACCTAGTGCTGACGCTGGACGCCGAAGACCTGGCGCTGCTGCGCAGCCTGGGCGATGAACTCAAATTTGTTTTCATCGTCTCGGCCGTCGAACTGCAGCCGGGCCCCGAGCTGGCGCTGCAGGTGCGGCCTTCGGGCGACACCAAATGCGCGCGCTGCTGGCACTGGCGCGCCGACGTGGGGCACGACCCGGCGCACCCCGATCTGTGCGGCCGCTGCACCAGCAACCTGTATGGCAGCGGCGAAGTGCGCCACGTAGCCTGAAACCCTTCGTAAAGCAACAAAGTTCCTCATGGCCAAATCCTCCCCCACCAGCCTCTGGCTCTGGCTCGCGCTGGCAGCCGCCATCGTGCTGGCCGACCAGTTCACCAAAACGCTGATCATCGGCGCCTTCGACCACGGCGAGGCGCTGCGCGTGACCTCGTTTTTCAACCTCACGCGGCACCACAACCCCGGCGCAGCCTTTTCTTTGCTGGCCGACGCCGGCGGCTGGCAGCGCTGGTTCTTGAGCGCGGTGGCGGTAGGGGCCAGCGCCTTCATCATCTGGCTGCTGCACAAGCATCACAGCCAGCGCCTGTTTGCCTTTGCCATCGCCTGCATCATGGGCGGGGCCATCGGCAACTTGGTGGACCGACTGCTGCACGGCTACGTGATCGACATGCTGGACTTTCACTTCCGCTGGTTGCAGCCGGTGTTTCACGGCGGCCACTTCCCCACCTTCAACCTCGCCGACACCGCCATCAGCATCGGCGTGATCGGCATCATCATCGACGAGATCTTGCGCGTGCGGCGTTCGCGCTGAGCGCAGCCCACGCGCGCCGCCGCGCCCTTCGCCCTCACTCGATCGACAGCCGCTGCCCGCTGCGGCCGCGCTTCTTGGGCAGCGTGAGCGTGAGCACGCCGTGGTCGTACTTGGCTTTGGCCTCGGCCTCGTCGATTTCGAGCGGCATCTGGAAGCTGCGCGCCACCGAGCCATAGTAGCGCTCGCTGCGCAGCAGCTTGTCGTCGGAGGTCTGGCGGTCTTGCTGCTTGATTTCGGCGCGCAGGCTCACGATGCTGCCGTCGATGTGGACGTGGATGTCCTCGCGCGCCACGCCGGGTATTTCGGCCTGCACCTGGTAGGCCTCGGGCGTTTCGCTCAGGTCGACCTTGATCGATTGCGGCAGCGCGTCGCCGTGCCTTGCGGCACAGGCACAATCTAGTGGCAAAGGGTGAAGGTTTCAAGACCGGGCAGCGCCGCAGGTGCAGCAAAAATCTTTGTGCCTGGCGTTGAGCTTAACCGGCGGGCTGCAACCCTCGTCCGAGTTGAACCGCAGCTTAGGCCTTGTGGGGCGGCGGGATCCCTGCCTGCAGCAGCGGGTCGGTCTAAGCGAGGGGGTTAGGCTTCGCTTCGCGCCGCAGCCCGAACGCTTGGTTTTCGAGTTGCCTGAACAAGTGCTCCCTCGGCCCATTTGTTTAGACTGGTACCGCTTCTCGCCGCAGCCTTGAGGGCTGCAGCATGGACCTCGGGCGCAATGCGCAGCATAATTTTGCCACTGGCCGGCCTTTCCGCAGCAGAACCCAGCTCCTTCGAGGCGGCAAGGTAGTCTTCAATGGCTGCGCGAAAATTTGATTCAAACTCTGTTACAGACTCACCATGGAAAGAGATGATGTCGTCGATGTCCAAAACGCGCCCAACGATGATCTTGTCTTCTGCGTCGAAGACCATGCTCGCTGTGTAGCCTTTGTAGGTCATGGAATTGATCATGGATTGATCCCTGCCTTCTCGATAAGCTCTCGAACGGCCCAGACGCGATAGCGCAGCGCCTGCTTGCCGGGATGCGGCCGATGGAGAATCATCTAACTCTCATGAATCCTGCGCGACACCCCGGACGATGGAAGACACTGAGGGGGTGTGCGGGCGAGCTTGGGTAGAGGTCGGTCAAACCTTTGATGGCACATTGACCGCGATTCCTAACTTGACCCGCCGCCGACCACTCGTACCCTGGATTGCCTGCGGGCGCTGCCCTGACCCAGTCGGATCAGTGCATGCCTGACAGCCCACATTAAATGGAGCCGCCGGGCTTGCCCGGCAGGCCGTTGGTCTGCGGCACCCATGCTTGCCCTGCACGCTTGTGATTATCGTTCAAGCTGCTAGGAGAGATGCAATGGATTTGACCCCGATGCACAAGCGCGTGCTCGCGCTCGATGTTCACCAAGCCAAGATCACCGCGTGTGCCGTCGTCGAGCACGATGACGGCCGCGTGCAGGTGACCAAGCGCGACTTTGGTGCCTTCAAGCGTGATCGGCGCGCCTTGGCGCAGTGGGCGCTGCAAATCGCACCCGAGGTAGTGGTCATGGAGAGCACGGGCGTGTACTGGAAGAGCCCGTTTGCGGCACTGGAGGCGGTGGGCATCATCGCTTGGGTGGTCAACGCAAGGCACGTCAAGGCCGTGCCCGGTCGCAAGACCGACATGGCCGATGCGCAGTGGCTGGCCACGCTGGCGCGTGCGGGGCTGCTGCGCGCCTCGTTCATCCCTCCCCAGCTCATGCGCCAACTGCGCTTGGTTGCACGCCAGCGGCAAAAGCTGGTGGGCATGTGCAGCGCCGAGAAGAACCGGCTGCACAAGGTGCTGGTGGATGCGGGCATTCGCCTCAACGTGCTGGTCTCCGACATCCACGGCAGCAGTGCGCGTGCGATGATCAAGGCGCTGATTGTCGGCCAGCCCATGCACGAGGTGCTCGATCACAAGGGGCGGCTGCGTGCCAGCCGAGACGAGTTGTTCGAGGCCCTATGCACCGAGCAGTTCAGCGCCGCGCACCGCTTCGTAGCCGATGAGATCATGCAGCACATCGAGTCTCTGGAGCGGCGCATAGCGGGCTTTGATCGGTACTTGCTCGAAGGTCTGCGGCCCTGGCGGGCGCAACTGACGCTGCTGCAAACCATTCCCGGCATCGACGAGCAGGGCGCGGCCATGCTGCTGGTAGAGATTGGCGCAGACATGAGCGTCTTTGGCAGCGCTGAGCGCCTGGCTAGCTGGGTCGGCATTTGCCCGGGCAACAACGAGAGCGCGGGCAAGCGCAAGTGCGGGCGCATCCGCAAGGGCAACGCTTGGGTGCGAAGGCTGTTGTGCGAGTTTTCCCAAGCTGCGGCTCGAACGCGCTGTGCGCTCAAGGCCAAGTTCGATGCGCTGACTATCCGCAAGGGGCGCAAGAAGTCCATCATCGCGCTGGCGCACAAGATGCTGCGCACCATCTACGCCATGCTCACCCATGGCACCCACTACCGGGACAAGGAGGTTGATTATGAGGCGCTCAACGTCGAGCGCAACGCCCCACGCTGGATGAAGATGCTGCTCAAACACGGCTTCATCACCAATCCCGCAGCCGCAGCCGCCTGAGGCTGACCTACCCGCTGATCTCGCGGCCCCGGCCAGCCTGAGGTCAGGATGAGTCTCGGCTGCTGGTGGGGTGTCTTCCACATTAAGTTGACCGCGAACCGCTTGAGTTTCAGGGCAGCAGCACCGTCGAACCCACGGTCTGGCGCGCCTCCAGCGCCCGGTGCGCCTGCTGCACCTGCGCCAGCGGGTAGCGCTGTTCGACGTGAATTTTGACCGCCCCGCTGCAAACCACGGCAAACAGCTCATCGGCCATGGCTTGGGTGCGTGCGCGGCTGCTCAGGTGTGTAAACAGGGTCTGGCGCGTCACATAGACCGAGCCCTTGGCCGCCAGCAGCGCCGGGGCAAAGGGCGGCACCGGGCCGGAGGCGTTGCCAAAGCTCACCAGCAGGCCGAAGGGGGCCAGGCTATCGAGCGAGCCCTCCCAGGTGTCTTTACCCACTGCGTCATAAACCACCTTCACGCCGCGACCAAAGGTCAGCTCGCGCACGCGCGCGGCAAAGTTTTCGCGGCGGTAGTTGATGGCGTGCGCGGCCCCGTTGGCCAGCGCCAGCGCGCATTTTTCGTCCGTGCCCGCGGTGGCGATCAGTTGCAGGCCGAGCGCACGCGCCCACTGGCAGGCGATCAGCCCGACCCCGCCCGCCGCCGCGTGAAACAGCACGAAATCGCCCGCCTCCAGCCCCTCGACCGGCTTGCAATGGCGCAGCAGGTACTGCGCCGTGAGGCCCTTGAGCATCATCGCCGCGCCTTCTTCGAAGGCAATCGAATCGGGCAAGCGGCACACGTGCGTGGCCGGCAGCAGCCGCTGCTCGCAGTAGCTGCCCGGCGGCTGGCTGGCGTAGGCGGCGCGGTCGCCCACTTGCAGGTGCGTCACGCCCGCGCCCACGGCCTCGATCACCCCGGCGCCCTCCATGCCCAGCGTCAGGGGCAAGGGCAGCGGGTACAGGCCGCTGCGCTGATAGACGTCGATGAAGTTCAGGCCGATGGCGTGGTGCCGGATGCGCACCTCGCCCGGGCCGGGCGCGCCGACTTCGAGCGTGACGAGCTGCATCTGTTCGGGGCCGCCGGTGTGCTCGATGCGCACGGCGCGGCTGGAATGGGGGGTCATGGGCAGGCTCCTGCAAAGGCGGTTGAGGGAAAGGGAGGGCGTGGTGGCGCACACCGTTTGGGCTCCAAGCCCGCGATGTTGCCACGAAATCGCCCGCCTCACATCCGCGCACGGCGGCCAGCGCGCCGCTGCCGCGCGCGCAAGCGTTACAGTCGCAGCCATGTCTGCCCCCCATTTCGCTCCCCTGACCCTAGGCACCGCCGCCCTGCTCACCATCGCCCCGCTGTTGTGGGCCGGCAACGCCGTCGTGGGCCGGCTGGCGGCGGACTGGATTCCGCCCATGAGCTTCAACTTCCTGCGCTGGCTGCTGGCTTTTGCCATCTTGCTGCCGCTGGCGGCCTGGGTGCTGCGCCGCCACAGCGGGCTGTGGCAGCACTGGCGCCGCTTTGCCCTGCTCGGCCTGCTGGCAATCGCCGGCTACAACTCGCTGCAATACCTGGCGCTGCATACCTCGACGCCGATCAACGTCACGCTGGTGGCGGCCAGCATGCCGGTCTGGATGCTGCTGATCGGGCGTCTGTTTTTTGCCGCCGCCATCACGCGCCAGGCGCTGGTGGGCGCCGCGCTGTCGCTGCTGGGGGTGCTGGTGGTGCTCACGCACGGCGAGGTGCAGCGCATCGTGCAGTTGCAACTGGTGGCGGGCGACGCCTGGATGCTGCTGGCTGCCTGCGTCTGGGCGCTCTACAGTTGGCTGCTCACTAGGCGCGACGAACCGGCACCGATCCGCGCCGATTGGTCGGCGTTTTTGCTGGCGCAAATCATTTTTGGTCTGTTTTGGTCGGCTGCCTTGACCGCCGGCGAGTGGTGGTTATGGCCTGGCGCCACTGGCACGGCCACCCCCACCATCGACTGGAGCTGGGGCTTGGTGGCGGTGCTGGTGTTTGTGGCCGTGGGGCCGGGCGTGATCGCCTACCGCTTCTGGGGCGAAGGGGTGCAGCGCGCCGGGCCCACCGTGGCCTCGTTCTTTAGCAACCTCACACCACTGCTGGCGGCACTGATGTCGGCCGCCCTGCTCGGTGAACCGCCACAGGCGTTTCACGCCGTCGCCTTTGCGCTGATCGTGGCCGGGATCGTGGTCTCTTCTCTGCGGCGCTAGGCTGCGGCGTTAGGCTGCGGTGCCACCATCAATATGCCCCCGGATAAGCCCCGCCGTCGAGCAAAATGTTTTGCCCGTTGAGGTAGCCAGCGTGGGCGCTGCACAGGAAGGCGCAGACGGCACCAAACTCCTCGGGGCTGCCAAAGCGCCGCGCCGGGATTTGCGCCAGTTGGGCGGCGCGCACCGCTTCCAGCGACTGCCCGCTTTTTTGCGCCCCGGCGGCCAGCGTGGCGGCCAGGCGATCGGTGTCGAACTTGCCCGGCAGCAGGTTGTTGAGCGTGACGCCGCGCGCCGCCAGCCCGCTGCGCGCCAGCCCGGCGACGAAGCCGGTCAGGCCGCTGCGTGCGCCGTTGCTCAGGCCCAAAATGTCGATCGGGGCTTTCACGGCGCTGGAGGTGATGTTGACGATGCGGCCAAAACCGCGCTCGGCCATGCCATCGACGGTGGCTTTGATGAGCTCGATCGGGCTCAGCATATTGGCCTCCAGCGCCTGCAGCCAGTGCTCGCGCTCCCAGTGGCGAAAATCGCCCGTGGGCGGGCCGCCGGCGTTGTTGACCACGATGTCGAAGGCCCGCCCCGGCCCGCCGGAAACGGCAAACAGCGCCGCGCGCCCAGCGGCCGTGGTCACATCGGCGGCCACCGGCAGCACCGTCACGCCGCAGGCGCGCTGCAGCTCGTCGGCCACCTGTTGCAAGCGCTCGGCCCCGCGCGCCGCGAGCACCAGGTTCACCCCTTCGCGCGCCAGCGCCTGCGCACAACCCCAGCCCAGCCCCTTGCTGGCCCCGCACACCAAGGCCCAGCGGCCCGCGATTCCCAAGTCCATATGCCCAGTCTCCAAAATGGCCCTTGCAGGCCGGATCGATTCAGTCCCCAGCCCCGATTCTCACCCAAGCCGCTGCACTATGCCCCTCAGCGCGGCGCCCGGCTCACCCACAGCACGCCCGCCAGCACCAAGGCGGTGCCGGCCAGTATCCAGGCGTTGAAGGGCTCGCCCAAGATCAGCGCCCCCATCAGCAGCGTGGCCATGGGGCCGACCATGCCCGCTTGGGCGGTGAGGCCCGCGCCGATGCGCTCGATCGCCAGCATCACCAGCACCACCGGCGCGGCGGTGCACAGCACTGCGTTGAGGACCGAGAGCGCGATCACCTCCGGCGCCACCACGGCGGCCGAGAGCGGGCGCAGCAGCAAAAATTGCCCGATGCACAATAAGCAGGCCACCGTGGTGGCCCAGCCCACCAGCCGCAGCGCGCCGATGCGCCGCACCAGCTCGCCGCTATAGACCAGATAGACCGCGTAGCTGAGCGCGCTGCCAAACACCAGCGCCGCCCCGATGGCGGTGTTCCAGCCGTCGAAGCGCAGCTCGTGCCCAAACACCAGCAACACGCCGGCGTAGCTCAGGCCCATCGCACCCAGTTGGCGCGGCGTCACGCGCTGGGCCAACAAGAGCCAGCCCAGCAGCAGCACCAGCGTGGGATTGAGGTACAAAATCAGCCGCCCCAGGCTGGCGCTGATGTATTGCAAGCCCAAAAAGTCGAGGAAGCTGGCCAGGTAGTAGCCGCAAAAACCCAGCCCCAAAATCGCCAGCCAGTCGCGCCGCTGCAACGGCTCCACGGCCTTGCTGCTGCGGTAGGTGGCCCACCAGAGCATGGCCAGAAACAGCGGCAGCGCAAACAGCATGCGGTACATCAGCAGCGTGACCGGATCGACCCCGTAGCGGTACGCCAGCTTGACGATGATGGCCTTGCCGCTGAAAGCCACCGCCCCGGCCACGGCCAGCAGCAGCCCGCTTTGCAGGCGGCTGAGCTGGGAAAAAGCGCCAGGACGGTTGGGCATGGGGCTAGTGCCGCAGCGCCGCCAGCCGTGGCAGCACGCGCTGCACGTTGGCGCTGGTCTGGGTGGCAAGGGCCTCGGGACGCAGGCCGCGCAGCGCCGCCAGCGTGGCCCCGATGCGCGGCAGCTCGGCCGGGGTGTTGGGCGATTGCCGGGCTCCGCTGGCGCGCGCTGCGGCCGGGGTGTAGAGCCACTGGGGCGGCATGTCGGGGGCGTCGGTTTCCAGCACCAGCGCCTCGGCGGGCAGGTCGGCGACCAAGCGGCGCAGGTGCCGCGCCGCATCAAAGGTGCAGGCACCGCCAAAGCCCAGGCCAAAACCGTGTGCGATGAAGGCCTGCGCCTGCTGCAGACTGCCATTGAAGGCGTGGGCGATGCCACCCGGTGCTGCGCCACGCCGCCGCGCCTGCTGGCGCAGGCCGCTCAGCAGCAGGTCGGCCGAGCGCCGCACGTGCAAAATCACCGGCAACCCAAAGCGCTGCGCCAGCTCCAGTTGCGCGGTGTAGAAGTGCCACTGGCGCTGGCGCGCCGCCGGTTCGCACAGGGCCGGGACGAAATAATCGAGCCCGATCTCACCCACCGCCAGCAGGCGCGGGTCGGCGTGGCAGCGCTGCAACTCCTGTGCCAGCGCGTCCAGGTCGGCCTCGTCGGCTTGCAGCACGTACAGCGGGTGGATGCCCAGCGCGTAGCCGTCGCCACAGGCATGCGCCAGCTCGCGCACGCGAGCCCAATTGGCCCGCTGCACCGCCGGATAGACGCAAAAATCCACCCCGGCGGCGCGCGCCTGCTGGCGCAGCAGCAGGCGCTGCGCGTCGCTCCAATCGGGGGCGTCGAGGTGGCAATGGCTGTCGATCCACATGCGCAGCGATTATGCGCTGCACATGGACCACATCAGCCACACACCGAGCCACGGGGCTCAACCCCGCAGCCCTTGGGGCCACTCAAAAGCCTAGGTTGATTTGCAACACCCGGGTGGTGCCGCTCACTTCGTTGGCCACCACCAGCAAGGGCCGCCCGTTGGGGGACTGCACCGCCGGGATGAAAGTCAGCCCCTCGGGGCCGCGGTCGCCGGTGGCGGCGCTGCGGGTGCCGTTGAAGTAGGTCACGAAGCGCGCCTCGGCCGGATTCGTCACCTCATAGACCATCACGCCGCCGACGCGCTCGAGCGCGATGAAGGCAAAAAACCGGGTGCCAAACTGGGCCACCACCACGGCCTCGGGTTCGGGGCCTTTGCTCGGGCTGCGCGCATCGAGCGTGTTGTTGTTGTGGCTGGCGTTGAACACCACGTTGGGCAGGGCGCGGGTGCGCTGCTCGAACTCATCGCCCGAGTCATAGACCTGTTGCAGGTTGCTGGCGTCCCAGATCGAGAACGAGCGCGCACCAAAGCTGAACAGCTCGGTGCACTGGCCGGCGGCGTTGCGGCCGGTCTGGCCGGCGTTGGGGGTGCTGGTGACGAGCAGGCGGCCCAGGTTGGAGTCCATGATCTGGTTGGCGGCATCGGGGAACGCTGCCGGGTCCAGCCCTTGGGCGCAATGGGCGCGCACGCGCACTTCCTCGTTGAAGCCGGGCCAGTCGCGCGCGTCGCCTTCGTTGGCCGTGACCAACAAGGTGCGGCCGCCCACCGCAAAGGCGGCGATGGCGTCGGGCTGGAACAGGCCACGCACCCGCTGCGGCGCGATGCGGATGGCGGGAGTGCCGTCGTTGCTGTTGAGGGTGCCGTCTTCGTTGCTCAGGTCGAGCGCATTGCGCGCCAGGCTGTGGTCTTTGCTGCCCAACGAGCGCACGGCGGTGACGCGGGCGGTGGCGATTTCCACTGTGGCGACGGCGTTGTTTTCTTGCAGCGTGACGAAGGCGTTGCGGCCATCGGGCGCGATGGCGATGAATTCGGGCTCGATATCCTGGGCGGCATTGGCACCGGGGCCGTAGAGGCGCACGCCTTGGGTGCGCAGGGCAGCCTCTTGGCCGATGAAGGCGCGGAAATCGGCCGTGGCCACGGTGGGGGTGCGTCCGCGGTTGACGGTGACGATGCTGACCGAGCCTTCCGGGTCCACCGAATCGGCCTGGCCGTAGCTGTTGGGCTCGCCTTCGTTGGCCACCAGCACGCGCAAGCCGTCGGCGGTGAAGGTGAGCATATCGGGCAGCGCGCCCACCGCCACGTGCGAGAGCACGCGCAAGGTGGCGGCTTCGACGAAGGCCACCGCGCCGGGGTTGGTCTTGGGCGCGGCCTGTACGGCAATCGCCACCAGGCCACTATGCACCGCCACGCTGTTGGGGCTGTCGCCAAAGGCCGCCACCGGGATGTTTCCGATGCGTTGCGGCGCGCGCGGGTTGCGCAGATCGAGCACGTCGATCGACTTGGTGGCCGCATTGACCACGAACAGGCGCTGCGAGAACGGGTCAAACGCGGTGATTTCGGAGGCCCCTTCGACCCCGCCTTCAAAGGCACCCAGCGCTTCCAAGGTCAGGCCGGTGAGGGCTGCCGCAGGAGCCGCAGCCGCTGCAGGGGCCGCTGGGGTTGCCGGGGCCGCAGCGGGCTGGGTGGGGGCGGTCTGGCAGCCGGCCAGCAACACCATCGAAAGGGCGGCAGCGGCCGACAGGCGGGCCAGCGCAAAGGGGGCAGATTTCATAAACATCCCGAAGTGCAGTTCGACGTTGAACCGCTGCACTCTACGCAAGGTTTATGACAAAAATGTGAATTCGCCCGCCCTCTTGCTGCCCTCTCTGAGCCCACTGCGCCCGCTCAAATCCGCTCAAAAATCGCCGCAATTCCCTGCCCGCCGCCGATGCACATCGTCACCAGCGCGTAGCGTCCGCCGGTGCGCTGCAACTCGTACAGCGCCTTGACCGTGATCAGCGCGCCGGTGGCCCCGATCGGGTGCCCGAGCGAGATGCCGGAGCCGTTCGGGTTCACCTTGGCCGGGTCGAGCCCGAGTTCTTGCGTCACGGCACAGGCCTGGGCGGCGAAGGCCTCGTTGGCTTCGATCACGTCTAGGTCGGCAATCGTCAGGCCGGTGCGCTCCAGCACCTTGCGCGTGGCCGAAATCGGGCCCACGCCCATGATCTTGGGGTCCAGCCCGGTGTGCGCGTAGCCCACCAGCCGCGCCATGGGGGCCAGGCCGCGGGCGCGGGCGGTGCCGGCTTCCATCAGCAGCACGGCGGCGGCGGCGTCGTTGATGCCCGAGGCGTTGCCTGCCGTCACGGTGCCGTTTTCTTTCTGGAACACTGGCTTGAGCTTGGCCATGTCGTCTTGCGTGCAGCCGGGGCGGATGTGCTCGTCGGTGTCAAAGACCACGTCGCCCTTGCGGCCCTTTTGCACCACCGGAACGATCTGCGCTTTGAAGCGCCCCTCGGCGCTGGCGCGTTCGGCCCGGTTGTGGCTCTCGACCGCCAGCGCGTCCTGCATGGCGCGCGTGATGCCAAACTGCGCCGCCACGTTTTCGGCTGTCACGCCCATGTGGATTTTGTGAAAGGGGTCGTGCAGCGCGCCGACCATCATGTCGACCAGCGTGGTGTCACCCATGCGCGCACCAAAGCGCGTCGATAGGCTGACATAGGGCGCGCGGCTCATGTTTTCGGCCCCGGCCCCGATGGCCACGTCGCAGTCGCCGAGCAAGATCGCCTGGCTGGCCGTGACGATGGCCTGCAAGCCGCTGCCGCACAGGCGGTTGACGTTGAAGGCGGGGGTCTCGGGCGGGCAGCCGCCGTTGAGGGCCGCCACGCGCGAGAGGTACAGGTCACGCGGCTCGGTGTTGACCACGTGGCCAAACACCACATGGCCCACGTCGGCGCCGGGCACGGCGGCGCGCGCCAGCACCTCGCGCACCACTAGGGCGCCGAGTTCGGTGGTGGGCACGTCTTTCAGGCTGCCGCCAAAGGTGCCTATGGCGGTGCGCGCGGCGCTGACGACGACGACTTCTCGGTTCATGGGGGTGCTCCTAAAAAATAAGGGGGCTGGCCGGTGCGGCCAAAAGGGCAATCTTAAACCGGCGGCAGCAGCAAGCGCAACGCAGCCACCGCGCTGCAGCCACAAACGCCGCTCAATCCCCCTGGAAGCCCCCGCTGCGGCAGGTCAGCACCAGGGTGTCGCGCCAGCCCAGCAGGCCGGGCTCGAGCGGCTGGATCGGGGTCGATTCGTGGATGACGCGCTCGTCGTCGAGCAGCAGCAGCGACCACGGCTGGCTGAGCGTGAAGCGCTGCCCGCTCGGGCCGTGGGCCTCAAAGACCCGGCTCTCGCCGCCCTTGATGCCGTGGCGCTGCACCAGAAACACCGCCACCAGCTCCATGCCGTCGCGGTGCGCGCCCTCGGGCGTGGGGCGGCCGATGCCGTCGGTGGTGTCGATGCGAAACTGGTGCGCCTCCACGTACCAGGTCTGCGCGCCCTTGAGCGCCGAGGCCACCGCCGCCGTTTGCAGCAGCAGGCGCTGCCACGCCCGCGTGGCCACCACGGCCGGGCTGATGGGCTCGAACCAGCGCTGCATGCCGCCGTGCAGGGCGTTGTATTCCAGCGGCTGCCAGTGCACCCGGTGCGGCACTTGGCGCAGCAGCGGGCCCTCGACCACGAAGCAACTGTGGCGGCGCTTGCGGTAGCGCCCGCCGTCCTTCAGGTAGCGGTCGCTGCACAGATCGTCCCAGCTCGGTTCCAGGGCCGCCAGTTCTTGCGCGGGCACATCCAGCCATTGCTGCACCGAATCTGCGTCGAGCAGGGCAAAGCCTTGGCGCGCCAAGGTGGTGTCGGCGTGCGCCAGCGGCACGCAGGGGGGCGGGAAGTGGGTGGTCATGGAAAGGGGGGTGGGGGTACGGGCTCGGGTGCTTGCGCTCCATCCACGCCCCAGCCATAATGCCCGGATACGAATGTGAGCAAGGGTGGAATTTGAGCATGAAGGTTTCTGAATTGCTGCGTGTGCTTGAAAAAAACGGACGGTTCTTGGTGCGCCAGCGGGGTAGCCATCGCCAGTTTCACCACGCGAGCAAATCGGGGACAGTTACCGTTGCGGGCAAACCCAGCATCGATGTGCCTCCTAGCACCTTGAGCAGTGTGCTCAAACAGGCTGGCTTGAAGGAGTGACCATGCGATTTTTGGTGGTAATCGAAAAAGGCGAAACCAGTTACGGCGCTTTCGTGCCCGATCTTCCGGGCTGCATCGCGGTTGGAGAGACTGAGGAGGAGGCCGTCAGCCTGATTCAAGAGGCTATTCAGTTTCATTTGGAAGGTTTGCAAATCGAAGGTCAGCCGATTCCACGGCCAGCATCCAAAAGCAAATTGATCGAGGTTGCTTTTGCCGCCTAGCCCCCGCGCCACAGCAGCCACAGCAGCGCCATGCCGATCGCCGCATTGGCCAGCGCCAGCAAGGTAAAGAGCAGCAACAACCCGCCCGCAGGCGGCGAGAGGTGCAAAAACCAGGCCATGCCGGTCGAGAGGCCGTTGAACAGCAGCATCAGCCAAAACAGCCCGTTGCGCGGCTGCCAGAGCCGGCGCAGGCGCTGCGGCCAGGGTGTGGGTGGGGCGGAATCGCGCATGGGGGCGATTGTGCCGCGTGTGGGGCGGGGCCTGGACGGCGCCGCAGATGCCGATTGCAAACACCGCCCGTATGCACTACCATTGGCTTATGCGTCGCTGGCTGATCATTCTGTTTGTGCTGCTGCTGCCTTGGCGGCTGTGGGCGGGCGATGCCATGGCGCTGGAGGCCTTGCATTCGGCCCCGGCCGGTGCGCATGGCTCGGCCCAGATGGCGTCGGCCGACCCGACGGCGCCCAGCGGCCACATCGACTTTGCGCTGCACGAGACTTCTCTCGCCGCTTCCCACGCCGCGCAGCATGGGGCCGCCCCGCAGGCTGCTCTGGCCGACGACCCCCCCTGCCCCGGGCAGCCAGAGGCTGGCGCGCATGGCCTGTGCCTGTTGTGCGGAATTTGCCACCAGGCGCTGGCGGTGCCGCTGCGGCTTGGGGCCATGCCGCCGGCCTTGCACTCCAGCGAACCATTGACCACGCGCACCGCGGTCTTGCAGGCCGAGATCCAGCCCGAGCTCAAACCGCCCATTTCCTGATCCCGACACCCGAAATCCGTCTGCACGTTTCCCTCTTTTGGCAATGTGCGGCCTTTCTTGGATCTGGATCGGAGATGTTTCCATGTTTGCTTTTTCCTTGGCCCCGGTGCAGCGCGTTTGGCGCTTGCAGCGCGGCGGGCCGTATGCCTTTTTGAACCCCATTTTGGGTGCGGCGCTGCTCGGTGCCGCCCTGTCTGGCCCCGCCTGGGCCCACGGCCCTGCGCACGCCGAAACCCACAGCGATTGGCGCGCGGCCAATGAGCTGGTCGGCAGCTTCCCGCGCGGCCATGCCGACATCGTGCAGTGGGAGGCGCAACAGCCGCCCGCCGCCGCCGCGCCCCAAGCCGATGCTGTCGCCCAGCGCTGGAGCTTGGACCATGCCCTGAGGGCAGCACAGCGAGCGCGCCCCGATCTGCTGGCACGGCCAGGCCAGAACGCGCTCGAGCGCGCCGAGCTGCGGCTGGCGCAGGCCGATCTGGCCTTGCAGGTCGAGCGCGCCTGGCTGCGCGCCGTAGCGGCAGGCAGCGGCGCGCGCTACCAGACGCAGGTGCTGCAAGCCGCGCAGGCCGGAGCCGAGCTGGCTGCGCGCCTAGTGCGGGTGGGCAATTGGCCGCAGATGCGCCTGTTGCAAGAGCAACTGCTGCTCAACCAGGCCCAAGCGCAGCAGCGGGCGGCGCAGCACCAGCAGCACCTGGCCGTGCTCGACCTGTGGCGCCTGGCGGGCAGTGGGCTCACACCGGCGCAACTGGCACAGCGGCTGCCAACCGACTGGCCGACCGTGAGCGCCCCGGCTGCCCCCACCTTCGCCCCCTTGGCCGCACTGGAAGCGCAGGCGCTGCAGGCGCACCCGCGCTGGCCGCTGCTGCAGCGCCAGGCGCAGATGCTGGAGCGCGGCCTGTCAGCGGCCGAGCGCGCGGGCCTTGCCGCCACGCTGGCGGCCGCCGTCGCCCCTCAACCCCAAGCGCTTGCCGCAAGCGCCCAACCCGCCGCCCAACCCGGAACTGCGGCCCCGCCCTCCCAGCCCGAACTGACGGCAGGCCAGCTCTGGCCGCACACCTGGGACAAAGCCGCCGAGGCGCGCGCCGAGGCCGACGCGCTGGAGCGCCAGATTCGCGCCGACCTCCTCAGCGCCTACAGCGCCTGGCAAACCGCCACCGAGCTGGCCGAGGGTTCGGCGCAAGACGCGCTGCGCCTGCACACCGCCTTGCAAGACGAAACCCAGCAGCGCTACAACGGCATGCTCAAAAGCACCTGGGAGCTGCTGGCCAGTGCCAGTGCCCGGGTGCAAGCCACCGAAGCCGCCCTGCTGGCGCGGCGCGACGCCGCCGTGGCCGCCGCCGAACTGCGCGCCGTGCTCGCCGGTCTGCCTTACAGCGGCAGCGCCCCAGACGCCGCCGCCTCCCCCGAAGCCGCGAAAGGAAAATAACCATGCAACGCCGCCAATTTTTCCAAGGTGCCCTGGCTGCCGGGGCCTTCACCGCCGCCGCCAGCGCCACCGTCGGCCGCCACGCCCTGGCCGCCCTGCCCGAGCCGGTGCTGCAACACAGCGCCGCCACCGCCGCGCCTTGGGTGCCGCCCGGCGTCACCGGGGCTGGTCTGCCCTACCGCCCAGTGGTCACGCTCAACGGCTGGACGCTGCCATTTCGGATGCGCGACGGGGTGAAGGAATTCCACCTCGTGGCCGAGCCGGTGCTGCGCGAAGTGGCGCCCGGTTTCGTGGTCAATATGTGGGGCTACAACGGCCAGAGCCCCGGCCCCACGATCGAAGTGGTGGAAGGGGACCGGGTGCGCATATTCGTGAGCAACCGCTTGCCCGAGCCCACCTCCATCCACTGGCACGGCCAGCGCCTGCCTTCGGGCATGGACGGGGTGGCGGGCATCAACCAGCCCTCGATCGGGGCTGGCAAAACCTTCGTCTATGAGTTCCAAGCGCGCCGCCCGGGCACCTTCATGTACCACCCACACGCCGACGAGATGGTGCAACTGGCCATGGGCATGATGGGCATGTGGGTCACGCACCCCAAGCTCGATGCGCGCGGCCGGCACCCGCTGATCGAAGCGGTGCAGCGCGACTACTGCTTCTTGCTCAACGCCTTCGACGTCGAACCCGGGGCCCAGACGCCCACCGTCGCGACCATGTTCGACTTCAACACCTGGGCTTGGAACAGCCGCGTCTTTCCCGGCATCGACCCGCTGGTGGCGCGCTTGGGCGACCGCGTGCGCATGCGCATGGGCAACCTGACCATGATCAACCACCCGATCCACGTGCACGGGGTCGAGTTTGAAGTCACCGGCACCGACGGCGGCCCGGTACCGAGGAGCGCGCGCTGGCCCGAGGTGACGGTGGACTTGGCCGTCGGCCAGATGCGCCAGATCGAGTTCCTGGCCGACGAGCCCGGCGACTGGGCCGTACACTGCCACAAAAGCCACCACACCATGGGGCCGATGGGGCACGACGTGCCGACCATGATCGGAGTCGATCACCGCGGGCTGGTGGGCAAAATCCAAGGCCTGGCACCCGACTTCATGGTCATGGGCGAGCGCGGCATGTACGATATGAAGCAGATGCCGATGGAGCTGCCCCCCAACACCCTGCCCATGATGGCCGGCCACGGCCAGTTCGGCCCGATCGGCATGGGCGGCATGCTGACCGTGCTCAAGGTGCGCGCCAACCAAGCGCCCGACGACTACCGCGACCCCGGCCCCTACGCCTTCCCGAGCGGCAGCGTGGCCTTTGAATACCGGGGGCCGGTACCCGAGGCGGTGCGCCCACCCAGCCCGCCCCAAGCTGCCCACGGAGAAGTCCGTAGAGGGGCGCAGGGAGGCCACGGAGGAGGAGCCCACGGAGCCCACGGCGCAGCGCCACCGCCCAGTCCGGCAACACCCGCAACACCCGCAACACCCGCAACACCCGCAACACCCGCAACACCCGCACCGGCCGCCCCGGTGCATCGGCACTGAACTTGAGGCCTGTGCCGGGCTTCAAACCCGGCGCTCCCTTGAGTCAACCCAAACCCACCATGCAACGACGCACCTTGCTCCACCGCGCCAGCGCCGTCCTCACCGGGCTGGCGGCTGGCACCACCTTGCTCGCCCTGTCGGCCCCAGCCGCGCTGGCGCAAGCGCGCCGCACCCCCCCCGTGATGGAGGTCTGGAAAGACCCTCTGTGCGGCTGCTGCGACGACTGGATTACCTATCTGGAAAAAAACGGCTTCAGCGTGCGCGCCTTCGACACCGGCAACATCGCCGCACGCCAGCGCCTGGGGGTGCCGGAGCAATACGGCTCCTGCCACACCGCGCTGGTGGGCGGCTACGTGGTCGAAGGCCATGTGCCGGCGGCCGACATCCACCGCCTGCTGCGCGAGCGCCCGGCGGCGCTGGGCCTGAGCGTGCCGGGAATGCCCATCGGCAGCCCGGGCATGGACGGCCCGCTCTTTGGCGGCCGGCGCGACCCCTTCCACGTGCTGCTGCTCGGGCGCGACGGCAGCTCGCGCATCTGGGCCTCCTACCACCAACCCCCGGCTGGGGCGGCCACGGCGCAGCCGCCAGCCAACGGGGCCGATGCGGGTGCCGCAGCCGCCACCGCCACCGACCGCGACGGCCGCCCCTGGGTCGAGGCCGAGGTGCGCCGGGTGGACCGCAGCAACCGCCGCGTCAGCCTGCGCCACGGCCCCATCCCCAACTTGGAGATGGGCGGCATGACCATGGTGTTCCAGCTCAGCGACCCGGCCCTGCTGGAGCAACTGCAGCAGGGGCAGCGCATCCGCTTCAGCGCCGCGCTCATCCAGGGCGAATACACCGTGATGCAGATCGCACCCCTGCCTTGATTTTGTCCAATCCCGTCGCGCACCCACACCCCTTCCCTTGCACACCGGAGTCTGACCATGAACCGTTTGAAAACCTTGCTCAAGATCGCCCCCGCTGCGCTGGCGCTGCACCTGCTGCTGGCCACGCCCCACCTTCACGCCCACGCCCAGCCCGAGGGCTCGCTGCCTGCGCACGGCAGCACCGTCAGCGGCAGCCCGAGCCGGATCGCGGTCTGGTTCGACCACCCGATGCGGCTCACGCTGTTCGAAGTGAGCGGCCCGCGGGGCGTGGTGCCCTTGAGCCAAGGCCCGGGCCGCGACGCGCTCACCCGCTTCGAGACCAGCCCGGCCACCCCTTTGAGCCCCGGCAAATACACCGTGCGCTGGCGCGGTTTGGCGGCGGACGGGCACGTCATGGCCGATGAAATTTATTTCACTGTGCGCTGAGGTGGACGCAGGCCTTTACTTGACAGCGCTTGCGGCATGAGCACCGCCCTGTCGTTGTTGCAACCCCTGCTGGACCTGCTCGCGCAGACCGATGGCTGGACCTGGCTGCGCGTGCTGGTGGCAGCGGCCTTCTACGCCAGCGCCCTGGTCGCGGTGGGCGGGGTGTGCTTTGGCCTGGTTTTCGGCGGCAACCCCGCGCTGGACCAGGCCGCCGGGCTGCGCACGCTGGTGCCCGCCGCCGCCGGCGTGGCGCTGGCCCTGCTGCTGCTGCAGTGGCCCTTGCAGGCGGGTTTTCTGGGTGGGGGCACCTGGGCGGCGGCTTTCGACCCCGGCTTGCTCGCGCTGGTTTTCGACGGCGCAGCGGGCCAGCGCATGCTGCTGGCCGGCAGCGGCTTGCTGCTGTTGTTCGGCGCGGGGATCGCGCTGGGGCGCGGGCGCGGGCTTGGCACGGCGGCGAGCCTGCTCGGGGCGGCGCTGGTGCTGCTGTCTTTCACTCTGGTCGGGCACAGCACCGGTGCGCCACGCCTGCTGCTGGCCAGTTTGCTGCTGTTGCACCTGGGCGCGCTGGCGTTTTGGGTCGGTGCTCTGCTGCCCTTGTACCGCATCAGCGGCCCGCCGGGTTTAAGCCAGCCGGCGGCCCGCGTGCTGCTGCGCTTTGGCCAGGTGGCGGGGCCTGTGGTGGCGGCTCTGATCGCGGCGGCGCTGTGGTTGGCCTGGCGCTTGCTGGAAGGCTGGGAGCCGCTGCTGCACAGCGCTTACGGGCAAGTCTTGTTGCTCAAGCTCGCCGTGCTGCTGCTGCTGCTGGGTTTGGCTGCGCTCAACCGCTGGATTCTGGTGCCGGCCTTTGCGGCACAAGCCCAGCGTGCCCGCCAGCGGCTGCGCACCAGCATTGCTTGCGAAGGATTTTTGGTGGCCCTGATCCTGCTCCTGACGGCTTTTTTAACCACCACCACCTCGCCGCCGGGCTGAGCGTGGGGCTGAGAGGCCCAAAGCCAGTGCAGGCTTATGCAACTAGACACCAGGGTTTGCAATCGGATTGCAATCCGCCCCTGCGCAGCAGATAATCCCACCCGACCCCCAGTAAGCCCCGGAGCCCCCACCATGAGCACTGCCTTCATCGACGCCCACCTGATCGCTGCCGACGGCGCGCTGCGCGCCCTGTTTGCGCCGCACCGTGCCGCCCGCCCGTGCCCGCGCCCGCCCGCCGATGTGGCTGTGACGGCGTTGAGCGAAGCTGAAAAGCGCCACGCCGGTGCGCTCATGCGCGTCAACCACGTGGGCGAGATCTGCGCCCAAGCGCTCTACACCTCGCAGGCGCTGGCGGCGCGGCTGGGGCCGGGCGCGGCGGTTGAGAAAGAAAAACTGGCGCGCCACTTGGAGGCTGCGGGCCAAGACGAAACCGACCACTTGGCTTGGTGCAAGCAGCGCTTGGACGAGCTCGGCGACCGGCCCTCGCTGCTCAATCCGATCTGGTTCGCCGGGGCCTTTGGGCTGGGCCTGCTGGCGGGGCGTTTTGGCAAAGGCGTGAGCCTGGGCTTTGTGATCGAGACCGAGCGCCAGGTCGAGGCGCACCTCGACAGCCACCTCGGCCTGCTGCCCACGCAAGACCACGCCTCGCGCGCCATCGTCGAGCAAATGAAGGCCGACGAAATTCGCCACGCCCACGAGGCCAAACGCGGCGGCGGGGTGGACTTGCCGCCGCCCGTCAAGGGCCTGATGCGGCTGGCCGCCAAAGTCATGACCACGGTGGCGCACCGGGTTTGAACCCCAGCCCGCCGGGGCCAGTTCAGCGCTTCAATCCTCGATCAGCTCGAAGCTGGTCGTGATGGCGGCGGTTTTGCCCAGCATCACGCTGGCCGAGCAGTATTTTTCGTGGCTCAGCGCGATGGCGCGCTGCACCGCCGCCTCGGGGATGCCACGCCCGCGCACCGTGAAGTGCATGTGGATCTGGGTGAAGACCTTGGGGTCGGTGTCGGCGCGCTGGCTCGTGAGCTTGACGCTGCAGCCGCTCACCGCGTGGCGGCCGCGCTTGAGGATCAGCACCACATCGTAGGCGCTGCAGCCGCCGGTGCCAGCCAGCAGCGCCTCCATCGGGCGTGGGGCCAGGTTGGCGCCGCCGTGCTCGGGCCGCGCCGGGTCGGGCGCGCCGTCCATGAGCAGCACATGGCCGCTGCCGGTCTCGGCCACAAAGCCCATGTTCGAGCGGGTGCCAGCGGCCCCAGTCCAGGTGACGGTGCATTCCATTTTGATCAATCCCACAAAAACCACAGGCACTTACAAAAAAGATGTTGCATTGCAACAAATCCGGGCTTACACTAGCGACATTGTATGCAACAGCCTGTGCGGCACACCCACCGCGACAGCGGCGCCAAGCCAAGTTGGTTGTTGCAGCACCCGGGGCACCCCACCCCGCTGACGTTTGTCTCCTCTGCCCTTCAACGGGTGGTTCAAGCCCGGTCATCGCGACCGGGCTTTTTTTTGGCTGCACCGCGCCCCGATTGCATACCCCGATTGCATATGATGCGGCTTTGTCGACGCTTACCTCTGCCCTCCCCTTCGCTTGCCCGCCATGCCCGATAGCCCATCCAGCCCCGCCGCCGATCTCACCCCCGCCGACTACCTCAAGCTCATCCTCACCGCGCGCGTCTATGACGTGGCGGTCGAGTCCGCGCTGGAGCCGGCGCGCCAGCTCAGCCGGCGCTTGCACAACAAAATCCTGTTCAAGCGCGAAGACCAGCAGCCGGTGTTCAGCTTCAAGCTGCGCGGGGCCTACAACAAGCTGGCGCACCTGACGCCCGAGCAGTTGCAGCGCGGCGTCATCTGCGCCTCGGCCGGCAACCACGCCCAGGGGGTGGCGCTGGGGGCGCACAAGCTGGGCGCGCGCGCCGTCATCGTCATGCCCATCACCACGCCGCAGCTCAAGGTCGAGGCGGTGCGCGCGCTTGGCGGCGAGGTGCTGCTGCACGGCGACAGCTACTCCGACGCCTACGCGCAGGCGCTGGCTTTGCAGCAGCAGCACGGCTACACCTTCGTGCACCCCTTCGACGACCCCTACGTGATCGCCGGCCAGGGCACGGTGGCGATGGAGCTGCTGCGCCAGTTGCAAAGCCTGGGCAACCCGCGCCTCGATGCGGTGTTCGTGGCCATCGGCGGTGGCGGCCTGATCAGCGGGGTGGCCAACTACATCAAGGCGCTGCGGCCCGAAATCAAGGTGATCGGGGTGCAGATGAACGACTCCAACGCCATGCTGCGCTCGGTGCGCCAGGGCGAGCTGGTCACGCTGCCCGAGGTTGGGCTGTTTTCCGACGGCACTGCGGTCAAGCGCGTGGGCGACGAGACCTTTCGCATCAGCCGCGCGCTGGTCGATGACTACATCGAGGTGGACACCGACGCCGTCTGCGCCGCCATCAAGGATGTGTTTGTCGATACGCGCAGCATCGTCGAGCCGGCCGGGGCGCTGGCGGTGGCGGGGATCAAGCAGTACGTGGCCACGCACAAGACGCGCGGCGAGACCTACGCCGCCATTTTGTGCGGTGCCAACATGAACTTCGACCGGCTGCGCTTCGTGGCCGAGCGCGCCGAAGTGGGAGAGCAACGCGAGGGCCTGTTTGCCGTCACCCTGCCGGAGGAGCGCGGCAGCTTCAAGCGTTTTTTGCAGGCCATCGGCAACCTGCCGGGTGGGCCGCGCAACGTGACCGAGTTCAGCTACCGCATCAGCGACGCGCGCGAGGCGCACGTGTTCATGGGCCTGAGCACGCACGGGCGCGGCGAGAGCACCAAAATCGCCGCCAACTTCGCCAAACACGGCTTTGCCACGCTTGACCTCACGCACGACGACCTGGCACAGGAGCACATCCGCCACATGGTGGGCGGCCACTCGCCGCTGGCGCAGGAGGAGCGGCTGCTGCGCTTCGTGTTCCCCGAGCGCCCCGGCGCGCTGCTCAAGTTCCTCAGCCTGATGCGGCCGGGCTGGAACATCAGCCTGTTTCACTACCGCAACCAAGGGGCCGACTACGGCCGCATTTTGGTTGGACTGCAAGTGCCGGCCCCAGACGAAGCCGAGTTCCAAAGCTTCTTGAACACGCTGGGCTACCCCTGGGTGGAAGAAACCGAGAATCCGGTCTATAGGCTGTTTTTGAAGCGCTGACAGCAAGCGCTTGCCAAAACGCAAAAACCGCCTCGAAGGGCGGTTTTTGCTTGCAACCAAGGCTGAGCAATTAATTACTTCAGCTTGACTTCCTTGTACTGCACGTGTTTGCGTGCCTTGGGGTCGAACTTGGCGAAGGCCAGCTTTTCAGGCGTGGTCTTCTTGTTCTTGGTGGTGGTGTAGAAGTGGCCGGTTCCTGCAGTGGATTCCAGCTTGATTTTTTCGCGTCCGCCTTTGCTTGCCATGGTGTTGCTCCTTTAAGCGATCAGGCTTGACCACGGGCGCGCAAATCGGCGAGCACCGCTTCGATACCGTTTTTGTCGATCAGGCGCAAGGCTGCACCCGAAATGCGCAGGCGCACCCAGCGTTTTTCGCTCTCGAGCCAGAAGCGGCGCAACTGCAGGTTGGGCAGAAAGCGGCGCTTGGTTTTGTTGTTGGCGTGGGACACATTGTTCCCCACCATGGGCTTTTTGCCCGTGACTTCACAAACTCGTGCCATGTGGGCACTCCTATCAAATGAAAAACGGCCCTGGGGCCGCACCTCGCTCGCGTCCTGTGTTGCGCCGCCTGCCTCGATGGCCTGCAGAAATGTCTGCGGGCTACAAGGGCGGCTCCGGCTCGCGAGCGGTCGGGGGGGTTGACCAAGGCTTTGGGTTGACGTGAATGACTCACACCCACCGACTTGGCCAGCCTTTGATTATAAATCAGAATCCCAAGGGGTTGCAAGGCACTTTTTGCGCCACGAGCCCATTGGCGCGCTGGGCAGCCTTGCTCTATGTGCTTAAGCAGCCGCAAGGTACGGCAGCGCACAGACCCGCGTCCGCGTGGGCTTTATCGTGAGCGCACTGGCACTGGAAACGAACACAGTCTGCCATGCGGAGCAGCCCTAGCTTGTTCAGCCCACTCAACCTACGTCACAGAAAGCCTCTCATGAAAACCACCGCTCACCGCATCTCCGTCCTTGTGCTCGCCGCCGCCGCCGTCGCCTTCACCGGCCTTGCCGGTTGTGCCTCCACCGCTACGCAGCGGAGCACTGGCCAGTACGTCGACGACACGGCCACTACCGCCAGGGTCAAGGCAGCCATCTTCAACGACGCTACGCTGAAGTTGACAGAGATCAACGTCGAAACCTTCAAGGGCGTCGTCCAGCTCAGCGGCTTTGTCAATTCCGCCGCCGACATCCAGCGCGCCGTGACCGTTGTGCAGGGCGTGAGCGGTGTGCGCTCGGTCAAAAACGACATGCGAATCAAGTAAACCCCAGCGTCACCACTCAACCCTAAACGAAAGACACACATGAACCACTCCATCAAGACCCTAGGCGATCAAGCCTCCACGCTGGCCCACGAGGCTGCCCAAGGCGCCGAGCAAGCCATCCGCTCCACCCAGCGTGTGGCCCAGCAAGGGCTGGACCGAATGGCAGATGGCTTGGGTGGTGCCCGTGCGCAAACCGGCGCGGCGTTCAAGCAGTTGGCCCACGAAACCGAGACCCTGACCCACCGTGGCATGGAGGCGGTGCGCGAATGCTCGCACCAGTTGCGCCAGAAATCGATGCACTTGAAAGACGCCACCACCAGCCACATCCAGCACGAACCGCTCAAGTCGGTGTTGATCGCTGCCGCCGTGGGCGCTGTGCTGGTGGGCTTGGTGGCGCTGTTGAGCCGCCACAGCGGCTCGGGTCGCTGAAGACACCCGCTCAGACGTCGCCCCCTCTGAGCCCCGGCAAAGGGGGCTGTGTGCGCCAGCGCACAGACCGCAGCCCGTAGTGTGGTTAAGGTGGCCGATGTCCGTCCGCAGGGTGGCTAACACAAGAACACCTCGATGCCAGAGATCCCGTTTTGGACCCCCAAACGCCGCCGACGCAGCGCACTGCTCAAAGCTGGAGCGTTGCAGAACGCCATCCTCACCAGCGCCAATTTTTCGATCATCGCGACCGACGAGAAAGGCATCATCCAGCTCTTCAACGCGGGGGCCGAGCGCATGCTGGGCTACCGCCCCGAAGAGGTGGTCAACCGCTTGCGCCCGAGCGACATGCACGACCCGCTGGAGGTGCGTGCGCGCGCCATGGCACTCAGCGTGGAGCTCGACACGCCGATTGCGCCGGGCTTCGATGCCCTGGCCTTCAAGGCCTCGCGCGGCATCGAAGACATCTACGAGCTGACCTACATCTGCAAGGACGGCAGCAGCTTTCCGGCCATCATCTCCATCACCGCGCTGCGCAGCGACCAAGGCGACCTGATCGGTTACCTGCTGATCGGCACCGACAACTCGGTGCGCAAGCGTGGCGAGCTGCAGCTCAACGAGGCCGTGGCTGCGGCCGAAGAGGCCAACCGCGCCAAGACCGATTTCATCTCCAGCATGAGCCACGAGCTGCGCACGCCGCTCAACGCCATCCTAGGCTTTGCGCAACTGGTGGAGTCGGGCACGCCGGTGCCTACACCGACCCAAAAACGCAGCATCGACCAGATCCTCAAGGCCGGCTGGTACCTGCTGGAACTGATCAACGAAATCTTGGACCTTGCGCACATCGAGTCCGGCAAGCTCACCTTGTCGGGCGAATCGGTGTCGCTCACCGAGGTGCTGGCCGAGTGCCGGGCCATGGTGGAGCCGCAGGCACAGCAGCGCCGGATTGGCATGCTCTTTGCCCGGCTGGAGCAGCCGCGCTTTGTGCAGGCCGACCGCACGCGGCTCAAGCAGGTGCTGATCAACCTGTTGTTCAATGCCATCAAATACAACAAGCCCGGCGGTCACGTTACGGTGGAATGCACGCTGTGCCCGCCCGACACGATCCGCCTCAGCGTGCGCGACACCGGGCCAGGGCTCACGCCGACGCAGCTGGCCCAGCTGTTTCAGCCGTTCAACCGGCTGGGTCAGGAGTCGGGTGCCGAAGAGGGCACCGGCATCGGTCTGGTGGTGACGCAGCGCCTGGTGCACCTGATGGGTGGCGTGATCGGCGTGGACAGCACACCCGGTGTGGGCAGCGTGTTCTGGGTTGAACTGGCCCTGGTCTCGGCACCCCAGCTCGCCCCGCACGACGCGGTGCCCACCGATGCCCCGCGACCCGAAGCACGGCCAGGCACTCCGCTGCACACCCTGCTGTATGTGGAAGACAACCCGGCCAACCTGGAGCTGGTGGAGCAGATCGTGGCGCGGCGCACCGATCTGCGCCTGCTCGGTGCTGCCGACGCCAGCCTAGGCATCGAATTCGCCCGCGTCTACCAGCCCGAGGTGATCCTGATGGACATCAACCTGCCCGGCATCAGCGGCATCGAGGCCATGAAGATCCTGCGCGCCGACCCGAGCACGGCGCACATCCCCATCATCGCGCTCAGCGCCAACGCCGTGCCAAGAGACATTCAGCTCAGCCTGGAGGCGGGCTTCTTCAACTACCTCACCAAACCGATCAAGGTCAAGCAGCTCATGGACGCGCTGGACGCGGCCCTGGTTTTTTCGCAATCGACCCGCAGCCCCGCTGCTCACCAAGAACCCGCATGAACCTCACCCCGCAAGACATGCTCAACGCGCGCATCCTGATCGTGGACGACCAGCCCGCCAACGTGGCATTGCTCGAAGACATGCTGCAGAGCACGGGCTACACCCAGGTTTTCAGCACCATGGACCCGACGGCCGTGGCCGGGATGCACCGGCAGGCGCCGTTTGACCTGATTCTGCTTGACCTGCAGATGCCCGGCATGGACGGTTTTCAGGTGATGGAGGCGCTCAAGACCGGCAGCGCCGCGGGCGACTACCTCTCTGTGCTGGTGGTCACCGCGCAGCCCGCTCACAAACTGCGCGCCCTGCAGGCCGGTGCCAAGGATTTTGTGAGCAAGCCGTTTGACCTGCTCGAGGTGCGAACCCGCATCCGCAACCTGATCGAGGTGCGCCTGTTGCACCGCGAGCTGGCCCGGCACAACCAACACCTAGAGCAGGTGCTGCAGCAGCGCACCGCCGCGCTGCGCGAGAGCGAGGCGCGCTACCGGGCGCTGACCGAGCTGTCTACCGACTGGTACTGGGAGCAAGACAGCGCGGGCCGTTTCACCCAGGTGTCGGGTCCCGTCAACGAGATGCTGGGCCTGCCGCCAGACGGTTTGGCTGCGGATGAGAATGCGCTGCGCAAAGAGGGCTGGAACCCGGCCGAGCGGCAGTCGCTGCGCGCCCGCATCGAAGCCCGCAGCCCGTTTCTGGACGTGCTGCTCAGCCGCACCCTGCCCGACGGCAGCACCCAGCAGTTCCGGGTCAGCGGCACCCCCATGTTTGACGCCGCCTGCAATTTCGTGGGATACCGGGGCTTCGGTGTCGAAGTCTTGCCACCGAAGTCCAACCCCCGTCCATGAATCCGATCCCCACCTTCAGAAAACCCGGCGACCCCCAGGCCAACCAGCTGCTGGCCGCCTTGCCCGAAGCGGAATGGCAGCGCTGGCTGCCCTTGCTGGAACCGGTGGATCTGCCGCTTGGGAAAGTGCTCTACGAATCCGGCGGCGTCATGAGCCACGTGGTTTTCCCGACCAACGCCATCGTGTCGCTGCTGTACGTGCTGGAAAACGGCGCCTCGGCCGAGATCGCCGTGGTAGGCCACGAAGGCATGGTCGGCATCTCCATCTTCATGGGGGGTGGCTCCACGCCGAGCCGGGCCGTGGTGCAAAGCGCGGGCCGGGGTTTCCGGCTGCGCGCGTCGGTGCTGAAGGACGAGTTCGCCCGTTCCAGCCCGGTGATGCACCTGCTGCTGCGCTACACGCAGGCGCTGATCACGCAGATGACGCAGACCGCGGTGTGCAACCGCCACCACTCGCTGGACCAGCAACTCTGCCGCTGGCTGCTGCTCAGCCTGGACCGCCTGCCGGGTGACGAACTGGTGATGACGCAGGAGCTGATTGCCAACATGCTGGGCGTGCGCCGCGAAGGCGTGACCGAGGCTGCGCTCAGCCTGCAGAAGGCGGGCCTGATCCGCTACGCCCGCGGCCACATCACCGTGCTCAACCGGCCCGGTCTGGAGCGGCGCACCTGCGAGTGTTATGCCGTGGTGAAAACCGAATACGACCGGCTGCTGCCTTGCAAAGAAGCGGTGTAAACCACCGCCACGACCCCGACTTGGCCTGCGCGCCGACGGCCAACACCCGCAGAACCCGACCGCTCTGGTGCCT